>NZ_BAAASM010000008.1:0-14060 GCF_039532885.1 Streptomyces nogalater
ACTGGGCGTCAGTCAACGACACACCCAGACCAACGATCCGATGATCTGAAAGAAACGGCCTAGATGCAGGACATCGGCCCCGCCCACCGACACCAAGCGCACGCCGGGTTCCTCGCCGGACAGCTCTGTCTCAGACACCAAGCTGTCTGCGGCGTTGCGGGAACGGAAGGGAGTCGATTGAGCAGCGACCACAACCGGGTACTCGAAGACAGCGTCTCTTAGGTCCAGCTCGGCGTACCGCAGACGCAGCATGGCGGTCGATGCCCACCGGGTGCGCGCACAGCTCACCTGATCTGCGGCAATCTCCAACGTCACCGGCTGCTGGAACACGGCGCCGTCCAACACCTCCCGCTGCCTGCACACCAGCGGCCCTAAGTGCGGCACCGTCTCAAACCAAACCCCGTCGAACACAGCATCTCTGGAGAAGGATGCTCCAACGAACCGGGCGTCGCCAGAGAAGGACGCCCAGTCGAACCGGGCGTCTCCGGAGAACGTCACTTCGCGGAAATTGGCGTCGCCGGAGAAGGATGCCTCGTCGAACCGGGCGGCGCCCATGCGGGGCTGACCGGTTGTGGGGTCACAAAGGGCTGTAAGTAACTGGTTCAGCAGCTCAGGGGCGAAGGGGGTGCCACGGTGGTCTGTGTCGGTGCCGGGTGACAGTGCCGCGAGGTAGGCGGTGCGGTCGGCCTCGTCCAGGTGAGCCAAGCAAGCGGTGTGGTCACCGACGTGGACTCCGCGGCAGCCGACTGGATCGGCCGCTGTGGCGCCGTGGCCGCAGTGCTGCCATGACGGCGGGGTGCTGGATGGTGGTTCGGATGTAGCAGACGTCATGCCTCAAGGACGTGTCAGTGCCATCGGCCAGTTGCGGCCTCAAACGCAGTGCGACAGATGACTGAAGAACCTGGTGCGCTACTGAAGGGCGTACTGAAATGAATCTTGCGCTACTGCAATGTTCCGTGCGGTCCGACATCCGGGTGACCTTTCCTGTCACCTCGTCCACAGGATATCGACCAACCAGCACGACCGTTCGATTCGCTGCGCGGCTGGCCCCCGGCAGGGCGACGCCGCCCCACCCACCACACACCGGGGAGAGGCGGCGTCATACAGGTCAGACCGGGGCGGCCTGCTTCGCGAGCGCGGCGAGCGGCGAGCGCCGGCCCTTCTCCACCGCGCGCAGCTGCTCCCAGTCGACTTCCGGGTGGGCGGCGGGGATCGCGTCGACGTCGGCGGACCGGTAGAGGGCGACGTCGACGGCCCCGGCCCGGCTGGTACCGAAGCGGACCTCGACCGACTGCGGAGAGCGAACCCAGCCGAGCCGGACCATCCAGTCGAAGTCCACGCGGCGCACCCCCAACCGGGCAGCCGCCTGCTCGGGCCCGAGCGGGGTGTCGGCGGCGACCAGCTCCGCCAGGTCCTCGCGCCGGCAGACCTGGTCGACCTGGTCGGGGTGGTGCAGCGTCGCGTCCGGCGTCGCGCTCAGGTCGGCCAGCAGGCCGCGGTCGACGAACCGGCGCACCACGAACGCCCTCACCTTCGCCTTCTCACCGATCACGTTGGGGGTGCCGAGCGCGGCAGCGATCCGGTCCGCCGCCGCGCCGCTGCCGATCGGCGGGGTGGGCATCGCGACCCGGATGGCGTCGGCGTCCAGAGCTTCCACGGCGGCCCGGGACCAGTGAGACGGCGGCACGTCGGGAGCGGGGACGAGGCCGGTGTGCCGGGCCCACCGGAAGGCCGCTGCCGGCACCTTCAGGCGCTTGGCCGCCTGGCCCGCGTCGTACTCAGTTCGTCGCATGAGATCACCTCTCGCTCGTTCACCGGAAGCGGCTTGCCGCATGCGCGAGGACATGGACGAGGACCTGGCCGTGACGTCGTACGCCACCGCACAGCGGCCTGGTGACCGGGCCTTCCAGTGCGACGCGACCGCCGTGTTCACGACGCCGGACGGCACCCGCACCTACGCCCTGCTCGACGGCGTCGGCGACACCCCGGCCGTCCGCTCCTGGACCCGCACCGCCGCCCGCCGCCTGGCCCGCGCGGGCCGCCGGGAGCGCGGATGCGGAGGCCGGGCTGCGCGCCGAGTACGGCCACTACGCCACCGAACCCGCCCGCACCGCCGGCCACGGTCTGCCCTGCGCGGCGGCCGTCGTCGCCGTCCACGTCCCCGGCGGCCTGTTCTCGGTCGCCTGGTCCGGCGACGCCCGCGCCTACCTCCTCCTCGACGGACACCTGCGCCTGCTGACCGAAGACCACAATGCACGCCGGGCATGCGACGGCGGGGACCGCGACTTGATCACCGCCTGCCTCGGGGAAGCCCGCAGCGACGAGGAGACCGAACGCCTCTGGGGCCACCCGGCCATCGAATATCTCCGCGGTCCCGCTCGGACGACGAGCCGCCGCAACCGCTTGCCGCCGCCTTTCCCGGGCGTCTGCGCACCGTGAGCGTGGACATCACCGAGACCGGTACGCTGCGTCCGGTACTGGATGACACGATCACCGGGTTCGGCCGCCTCGACGTCGTCGTCAACAACGCCGGCTACGCGCTGGCGGGCCCCTTCGAGTCTGACCTCGCAGGCTCGCTTGGTCCGAAAGCCCCGTCACCGTCTTGTCCACCCGCCCGATCGGCGCGTGTCGCCCTCGGAACGGCAAGGCCACAGGGACGACCGGCATGAGTTCGGGAGTCGCTACGGCCTTTCCGCCCATCGTCATGCCCCCTTGGCGGTGAGCCGGCCGATGGCCCGGATGACCTGGCGCCGGGTGGCCAGGCGTCGGGCGAGGAAGGCCATCACCCGGTTCATACGGCCTGCGATGACGCTGGGCGGCGGGTTTTTGCGGTCCAGGGCGGCCAGCGCGGTGCGGACGACGTCGACGGGTGAGGCGAGCCTGGTCCCTCCGGCGGCCTGTGGGGTTCCCACGACGCCGAAGAACTCGGTCAGGGTCGCGCCGGGGGACAGCGCCAGCACCCGCAGACCGGTGCCGCGTGACTCCTCCCACAGGGCCTCGGTGAGGCTGAGCACGAACGCCTTGGCCGCCCCGTAGAGCGCCATGCGCGGGTTGGGCTGGTAGGCGGCCATGCTCGCCACGTTGACCAGTACCCCGCGGCCCGCGGTGCGCAGTTGACCGATAAAGGCACGGCTGATGTCAGCGACCGCGGTCACGTCGACCGCGATCTCCCGGCGCAGCCGGTCCGGGTCCGCCTGATGGAAGGGGCCGAAGGTGGCGAACCCGGCGTTGTTGATCAGGCTCGTGACGTGCAGGCCGAGCCGGCCCACCTGCGCGGCCAGCGCCTGCCCGGGGTGGTCCGTGGCCAGGTCCATCTCGACCACGTGCACCTGGATCCGATGCTGTTCGCGCAGCTCGGTGGCCAGCTTCTCCAGGCGGTCCCTGCGGCGGGCGACGAGCACCAGGTCGGAGCCGCGGGCGGCGAGCTGGCGGGCGAACTCGGCACCGAGGCCCGCGCTGGCCCCGGTGATGAGAGTGGTGTGTCCGTGGTAATCGACGGCCGACATGGCGATCCTTCTTTCAGTCGCTGCCTTCCTGGCAGTTAATGCCAAGTAGGCGGTCGCTGTCCAGAGGCGTATCCTGGCGTCCATGACGACCTTGTGGGAGCGTTCGCGGCAGGTCGCCGTCCAGGCGATCCTGGATACGGCGGTACGCCTGTTCGCCGAGCAGGGCTACGAGCAGACGACGATCGCGCAGATCGCGCGGGAGGCGGGGATCTCGCAGCGCTCCCTCTTCCGTTACTTCGGAACCAAGGAGGACCTGGTCTGCGGCGACCAGGAGGCGCTGGGCGAGCTGCTGAAACGGACCGTCGAGCAGCAGCCGGCCGGGATGTCCGCCTGGGATGCCCTGCGCGCCGGCTTCGAGGTCGTCCTGACCGCCAACCACCCCCCTGAGCGTGCGCTGGAGCTGTCCCGCCTCATCTTCGAGACGCCCTCGCTGCGTGCCCGCTACATCGAGAAGCGACTGCGCTGGCAGGCCGAACTCGTCCCCGTCGTCCGGGCGCGGCTGGGCAACGGCCCCGGCCATCCGGCTCCCGACACGCAGGCCAGGGCGATCGTCGCGACGGTCTTCGCCTGTATCGACACGGCAACCGAACTCTGGGCCGGACATGACGGACGGATCGACCTGGCAGACCTCTACGACCAGTGCCTCGCCGCGGTAAGGAACCACGGCTGAGGCACGTATCCGATCTCCTCGGAGAAGACACGCTCGCACTCGGCGCGCTCCAGCGCATCGAGCTGGGACTGGATTCCTGCTGAGCGGTCCAGCAGCGGGCGTACCGATCCGTATCGGCTTCGCGGCGGCGCTTGGCGGGGCTTCCTCGACAGGCGGACCCGGCGTCCAGGTCAGTCCCGGGCCGCGGTCGTCGGGTACGGGAACGTCGAGTTCTTCGCAGAGTGCGGGGACAAGGGTAAAGCGGGCGGTGTGGCACTTCGTCGCGCATCCGCCGGTCCGGGTGCGGCACGGTCCCGGCCGGGGCTTCACACTTGTGGCATTCGTTGCGTTCCACCGCACTCGCGGCTTGATCGGGCGCACGGTCCACCAAGCAGTCTCTCAGGACCGTTGGGCACAACGCCCTGGTTGTGAGAGGTTTTCTGCGCACGGCGACCTGCCGAAACGTGATCACTCGCGGGCCGTTCGCAGAACTGGTGACGGTCCGTCAGCGGAACAGGCGGAAGAATCCAGGTACCTGCTTGACCAACGACTCCGGCTGCTTCAGTGCGGCGAAGTGGCCGCCGTGCGGCAGCTCCTCGAACCAGCGCAGGTCGGTGAACCGCAGCTCGGCCTCCCGCCTCGACGGGCGGGTTATGTCGCGCGGGTAGACCGACAGCCCGGATGGCGCGGTCACCTTGTCCCGGAAGTTGGCGAAGCTCTCCCAGTACAGGCGCGCCGACGACGTGGCCGCCGCGGTGAACCAGTAGACCGAGATCTCGTCGAGGATCGTCTGCCGCGACAACGCGTCCTCGGGATGGCCGTCGTTGTCCGTCCACGCCCAGAACTTCTCGGCGATCCAGGCCGCCTGCCCGGCCGGGGAGTCGGTGAGGCCGTAGCCGAGCGTCTGCGGCCGGGTCGCCTGGATCGCCGAGTATCCCCGGCCGGTGCGCTGCATCTCCTTCTCGGCCTCCGGATTTGCCAGCTCCGCGGGCGTCGGGTCGTTGAACGTGCCCGCCGCCACGGATCCCAGGTTCAGGTGGACGCCGGCGACCCGATCGGGCGCCACCTCGCCCAGCGCCGCGGACACCGCCGAGCCCCAGTCACCGCCCTGCGCGCCGTACCGTTCGTAACCCAGCGAGACCATCAACGTGTCCCAGGCGCGCGCGATGCGAATGATGCCCCACCCGGTCGTCGACGGCTTGTCAGTCCAGCCGTACCCGGGCAACGACGGCGCGACCACGTGGAACGCGTCCGCCGGGTCACCGCCGTGCGCGCGGGGGTCGGTCAGCGGGCCGAGGACCTCCAGGAACTCGAGCACCGAACCCGGCCACCCGTGCGTGAGCACGAGCGGGAACGCGTCCGGTTCCGGCGAGCGGACGTGCAGGAAGTGGATGCCCAGCCCGTCGATGGTGTCGCGGTGATCCTGCCCGGGCAAGGACTGTTTCTGGCGGCGGCCGTCGGGCTGATCACGGGCGGTCGCCTCGGCTACTTCCACGGCCGGCGAAGGATCCCGCTCGTCGGCACCGCTATCTTCACCACGGCCTCGCCGCCGGGCCGAGCCTGCTCATCTGGGCCCGCGCCCTCCAGGGTGTGGGAGCGGCCATCATGGTCCTGCGGATCCTGGCCACCCTTCCCATCACCTTCGAAAGGCAGAACCGCAGCACGGCTTTCGCCCTGTACGGGGCCATCATGGCGCTCGCCAACGCCCTGGGCCCGGAGGTGGGCGGCCTGCTGACCGAGGCGGACCTGTCCGGGCTGTGCTGGCGGCCGATGTGCAGGGGGTCGCGCGGGTTTCCGGCACGAACCATCTGCCCGATGCCCGCGACCTGGTCATTCATTCACGGCGTTGAGCCAGGTAGGAAGCTTGCGGGAGTCAGCGGATGGTGAGGCCTCCGTCGACGGCGAGGATGGTGCCGGTGGTCCACTGGGCCGAGGCCAGGTAGGTGGCCGCGGTGGCGATGTCTTGGGCAGTGCCCAGGCGTCCCAGGGGGTAGGAGTGCTCGATCTGCTCGTCGTGGGCGGTGCGTTCCTCTGCGGTCATGGGGGCGAGACAGGAGCGTTCGTACCGGGGAGTGCGGACGGCGCCGGGAGCGATGGCGTTGACACGGACTCCTTGGGGGCCGAGTTCGCTGGCCAGTGCCCGGGTGAGGGAGTTGAGCGCTCCGCGGGTGGCGGAGTAGGCGGCCGAATGACGGCCGGCGACCATTTTGCGGGCCCAGTAGCTGCTGATGTTGATGATGCTGCCCCGAGCGTTCACAAGGGCGGGCAGGAGTTGCCGGCTCAACAGCAGCGGCACCTGGACGTTGAGGTGCCACATGGTGTTCATCTCGTCGACCGTGGTGTCGGCAAGGGAGGCGAAGTGTGCGGTGCCGACGTTGTTGACGAGGGTGTCGACCCGGTCGGTCAGGTTTCCGACGCGCGCGGCGATCCGGGCGGGGGCGTCGGGCGCGGAGAGATCCGCGGGGATGGTGTGGACGACGGTGCCGTGCCGGCCGAGTTCCTTGGCGGCGGTCTCGAGCTTGTCGCGGTTGCGGGCGACGAGGATCAGGTCCGCTCCGTCGCGGGCGAGGGCAGCGGCGATGGCCAGGCCCAGGCCCTCGCTGCCGCCGGTGACGACGGCGAAACGGCTGGTGGTGCGGTGCTCGGGCATGTCAGATCGCCTTTGTGTGGTCGGTGGAAGCGCTCAGCGTCGCGAATCGGCGTAGTTCTTCGAGTAGGTCGCTGCGGGCGTTCGGCGATGCCGGTGACGGCGTCGCTGCCGAGAGGAAGGCGCAGCGGGGGGCTCAGCATGTCGGCGAGGACGACGAGGGTCTGGGCCATACGGGCGGGGTCGCCGGCCTGGCCTCCGACGGCGCCGACGGAGCGCGGCAGCGCTTCGTGCGCGGGGAGGTAGTCGGGGAGGGCGGCGCTGCCGGGCAGCCGGCTCGCCCAGTCGGCGCGGAAGTCGGTGCGGGCTGCTCCGGGCTCCACGATCGTCGTCCGGATGCCGAGCGGGGTGAGTTCGGTGGCCAGTGAGACGCTCAGACCTTCGAAGGCGCGCTTGCCGGCCGTGTAGGCGCTCATACCCGGGGCACCGATCTGACCCGCCAGCGAGCTGATCTGCGGCACACGGCCCGCTTTCGCCGCGCGCAGGTGGGGCAGAGCGGCGCGCAGCACATGGGCGGCGGAGAAGGAGTTCACTTCGAACTGGGCGCGCAGCTCCGCGTCGTCCAGTTCCCCGAAGGGGCCCGCCAGCGCGTAGCCGGCGTTGTTGACGACGACGTCGAGGCGGCCGAACCCGGTGATCGCGTCATCCAGTACCGAACGCAGCGTACCGGTCTCGGTGATGTCCACGCTCACGGTGCGCAGACGCCCGGGAAAGGCGGCGGCAAGCGGTTGCGGCGGCTCGTCGTCGCGCGTGTCCGCGATCACTCGCTCACCTCCGCTCAGAACCTCACTGTCCAGAGCCTGACTGACCCGCCGGACGCGCCGGTGACCAGCCACACGCGGGACCCCATGCTTCGCACCTCTCGCACGAGCCAAACAAGCGGACACATCTTGTCCGTTTCTGCGAGAGTAGAGGAAGCGGACAGAAGCTGTCCATTTATAGATAAGATGGGACGATGAACACGGAGCGGTCTGCGACGACCCAGGGGGCGGCGATGCCCGTGCGTGCCGACGCCCAGCGCAATGCCGCGCGGGTCCTCGCGGCCGCGCGTCGTGCCGTCGCCTCTACCGGGCTGGACGTGAGCTACCACGAGATCGCTCGGGAGGCCGGCGTCGGTGTGGGCACCGTCTACCGGCGCTACCCCGAACGCGACCAGCTCATGGCGGCGGTGCTGAGTGACATCCTCACCGAACTGACCGACACCGCACACCAGGCGCTGAACTGCGATGACGCCTGGGAAGGCTTCTCCTCGCTGTTCACCAGCCTGGCCCTGCGCACCGCTCAGAACGCGGGACTGTCCGGCTCCCTGGACCAGCACGGCGGGCCCGCTGTCGCCCAGCAGCGCCACGAACTCCTCGACCTCACCCGGAAGGTCATCGAACGCGCTCAAGGCCAGGGACGTCTTCGCCGGGATCTGGCCTGGCAGTCAGTGCTGCGGCTGACCGGCGCCCCAGCGGTACAGGGATGCGTGCTGGGACTCGAGCCCGACCCTGCACACGGTCACCTCGTGGTGCTGACCGTTCTTCTCGACGGCCTACGGACCGACTGACACCCGCGGCGTGCCGAAGCTCTCAGGAGCGGACGACATCGTGCCGGACGCGGTGGCGCACCGCACCGGTGCGCCCGCCGCCGGGTGCGGCCGGACGCGCGCGACCGCCAGTTGTTGAGGTGGGCGAAACCGTGTTCGACCGGTGCGCGTCCGATGGCGAGGACGCGGGTGGCGGTCTTCTGGCCAGGGGTGAGCTTGTGGGTGCGGCTGGTGTGGAAGCCGGTGACGATGACATGGGCGAGTACGTCGTTGTCCAGGCTGCGGAAGCGAGGTCCGCCAGCGCCCTGAGGCCGGCGGCGCGCGGGTGGGCCAGGACGTGCTCCTGGCGGGCGGCGGTGTTGTCGTGGGTGCGGCCGGGCCGTGGATATCCAGATCAGTCGACCCCGCTCGTCGGACAGGGCGAGGAAGTGCAGGCCGTGATGGTGGTGTTTGCCGGAGTAGTTCCGCCGGTCGGCCTTTCCGGTGCGGCGCTGGGTGGCGATGAGGGTGCCGTCGATCAGGACCACCTCCCCGCCCTGCCTGGCGACCTTCTCCAGGGCGCGGTCCAATCGCTGCGTTTGCACGGCGAGCAGGGTGATCAGCTCGTCGCGCCAGCGGCGGTCGGTGAACTCGGACGCGTTGTTGCCGCCGCCATGTCGGCCAGGCGCCGGTCGTGGCGCAGCACGGCCAGGACGATCACCGCGATCTTCCCGGGCGGCAGGATCCGCCACCTGGACCGGATCACTTTCAGGTGACGCCGTAGCGGATCGGCGAGGTGGTTGACGGTGCGCGTGGATAGCGGCAAACGGCACTGGTAGACAAACCGGCAGGTGCCCTCGGCGTGCTTCTCGGTTTTCGTCACACGATTCCAACGGCCGCCGGGGGCACCGTGGTTAGGCCCGCGCCGCTCCGGGCGGCGGGGTAGGTCACAGGCGGGTGGTGAACCGGCCGTCGGGCAGTTTGCGCAGCCAGCCGCGGTCGACGAGTCTGACCAGCTTCCCCCGCAGCGGCTCCAGCTTGGAGGCTGACGTCGATTCCCAGGGCGTCGCCGACTTGCCGCTCGCCAAATCCCCGGCCCCGGTCGGCCACACCCAGCGCGCCCAGCGGAGCGAGTGGTACTGCACCCCGGCGTGCCTCGCCGAAGCCGCCACCTGCGGTGAACTCGTCCCGGCGGCCGGACGGACCACCGGCAAGGCGTCGCCGCCGGCAAGCCAGTCAGCACGAGCACGGCCTCGCCCTGGTCGACACCGTCACCGCCTGTGCGATCCGGGCGGCGGAGCGCGCTCACGGCTTCCACGACGGCCTGTACGACTTCGCCGAGCAGGCCGGGCGTCTGTTCACCGCGGTCCTGGCGCTGGGAGACCGTGGCCTACGGGCCTCCGTGGCACCGGCTCGCTCTACTACCTCGCCCGTGGGCGGTCGTGACGTTCACCGTGCTCGTCTCGGCCATGCTGCCCGGTGTCACTGCCGGGCCGGTCGTGTCCCGTCTCGACCGGCTGCGCGGAACCGCGCCTGCGCACCCGGAGAACCGCTACCGGCACCGTCGGCTCACCAGGCGTGGTCGGAAGGCCCCTCGCACAGGACGGTGCGGGCAGAGCTGTCGGCACTTCACTCCTGACGGGCTGAGGGGACGGTCGCCCGGGTGAGCTGGCGGAGGGCGGCCTGTGACGGTGAGCCGGGCTCGGCGATGGCGAGGACGATGTGCCGTTCCTCGTCCTGTGGGGGACGCAGGCTGTGCTGCCGGACGGTGAGGCTGCCGACCAGCGGGTGGTGCATCTCGTACACCGCGGAGTCACAGGGGCTGACCCTGTGATCGGCCCACATGGCGGCGAACTCCTGACTCCTCGTGGTCAACTCGTCGACGAGCGAGGTGAGCAGCGTGTCATCGGGGTGACGGCCGGCCGTCATACGGAGGTTCTCGACGACGGCCCTTGCCTTGCTCGGCCAGTCGGCGTACAGCGCGCGGGTGCGGGGGTCGAGGAAGATCAGGCGGACCAGGTTGGGCCGGTTGCCGCGATTCGCGGGGCCGGACGGGTCGAGGTGGGAGGCGAACAGCGCGTGCCCCGTCCGGTTCCAGGCCAGGATATCACCGCGCCGCCCGCTGACGAGGGCGGGAACGTCACCGACAGCCTCCAGCAGGTCGAGGGTCGCCGCGTCGATGTGTTCGGCGGGCGGGCGGTGGACGACCGTACGCCGCTTCGCGCGGTCCGCCAGGTCGTGGAGGTGGCGCTGCTCGGCCTTGTCCAGGTGCAGTGCTCGGCCGATGGCGTCGAGGACCTCCGGTGAGGGGCCCATGGACTGGCCCTGTTCCAGACGGGTGTAGTACGAGGAACTCAGGCCGGCCAGCAGTGCCAGTTCCTCACGGCGCAAGCCGGGCACCCGGCGCCGGTCTCCGTAGTCCGGCAGCCCGACGTCCTCCGGACGTAGCTGAGCCCGCCGAGTCCGCAGGAAGTTCCCGAGTTCTCGCTGTCCGCTCATGTGGTCCAGTATGCGGGCCTCGCCGGCCGGGAACCTGACCCGGCCGGGGATAGGCACGGTCCGGTCTGGCTCGGTCGCCGTGTTGCCGCTGACATGGGTTTCGCACCGTTCACCCGTCGCGACGACGGCATCGGCGTGCGGCGCACCTCCCGTAAGGACGTTCACATGACCGGGCTCTTCGACACCGCCGCTCCGTCAGCGGCGCCTTTCCGGTAGCTGTCCGGCCCAGACCGCCGACGCGTACGGGCCGTGCCACGCCGGCCGGCCTCGTCGCCCTTGAGAAAGCGCAGGGAAAGCCACCCATGAACACCATTACCCTGGGTGACGTCACGCTCACCCGTGTCCGGGAGTACTTCGGGCCTGTGGACATGACCCCCGAGACGTTCTTCCCGGACAGCCCCGCGCAGGCATGGGAAGAACACCGCACCATGCTGGTCCCGGACTTCCTGGACGACGGCACCGGGATCATCAACGCGGCGATCCAGACCTGGCTCCTGCGCAGCGAGGGCAGGACCATCCTCGTCGACACCGGCGTGGGCAATCACAAGGAGCGCCCCTACGCCTCTGTGTGGAGCCGGATGGACACCGGATTCCTGGACAACCTCGCCCGCGCCGGAGTCCGCCCCGAGGACGTGGACATCGTGATCAACACACACCTTCACATCGATCACGTCGGCTGGAACACGTATCTCGACGGGCGTACCTGGGTGCCCACTTTTCCCAACGCCACCTACCTGATGCCGAAGGACGACTTCGACTTCTGGAACCCGGAGAACGGCCACACGAGTGTACTCGGCCGTGGCAACCAGAACGTGTTCGAGGACAGTGTCGCCCCGGTGCACCAGGCCGGCCAGACACTGCTGTGGGAGGACAGCCACCAGATCGACGCCAATCTGCGCCTGGAGTCCGCCCCGGGGCACACCCCCGGGTCCTCCGTACTGATCCTCACCTCCGGTACGGACCGCGCGGTCTTCGTCGGCGACCTGCTGCACAGCCCGGTACAGATCCTCGAACCGGACTGCAACAGCTGCTTTTGCGAGGATCCCGCGCAGGCACGCGACACCCGCCGCAAGGTCCTGGGCTGGGCGGCGGACCACCACGCCCTCGTCGTGCCGGCGCACCTGGGCGGTCACGGCGCCGCGCACGTGGTACGCGACGGCGGCAACTTCGCGATCAAGGACTGGGCTTCCTTCGTCCCCTACCCCGAACAGGGCTGAGCCCTGCGGAAAGGCACTCCGGTGAACCCTCGCACCAACCCCGTCGTCACCACGACGCGGGGACCCGTCCGCGGCCTGCGCCGGGGCGGCGTCGCCGCGTTCCTGAACATTCCCTACGCCGCCCCGCCCCGTGGCGCCGGACGGTTCGCGGCGCCCCGCCCGCACGAACCGTGGGACGGCATACGGGACGCCACGACGCCGGGGCCCAATGCTCCGCAGCCCGGACGCGAGTTCGGCCGTCTGGACATGTCCCCCTACTTCGGGGCTGGCTGGAGCCGTGGCGAGGACTACCTCACGGTCAACGTCTGGACGCCCGCCGACCCGGACGGCGACCTGCCCGTCATGGTGTTCGTCCACGGCGGTGGGTTCGTCGCCGGGTCGACGCGGTCCGCGCTGTACGACGGTTCCGCCTTCGCCCGCGACGGTGTCGTCCTCGTCACCCTCAACTACCGACTCGGCATCGCAGGGTTCCTCGACCTTCCCGGGGCACCCGCCAACCGCGGGCTGCTCGACGTCGTGGCCGCGCTGCGCTGGGTACGGGACAACATCGCCGCCTTCGGCGGTGCCCCGCACAACGTCACCCTGTTCGGCCAGTCGGCGGGAGCGACCGTCGTCGGGGGCGTCCTGGCCACTCCCGAGGCCACGGGACTGTTCCACCGGGCGATCGTCCAGAGCGGCAACGGCCTGGGCGCGTTCACGCCCGAGCAGGCCGCCCGCGTCACCGGGGCGGCGGCCCGGACCCTGGGCGTCGAACCGCACGTCGACGCCTTCGCGGAGATCCCGGACGCCCGCCTGGTGGAAGCGGCCTCCGCGCTCGCCGGCACGGACCTGCGGACGGCCACCCACCGCGATCCGCTGGTCGGGCTCAGCCCTTTCAGCCTGGTCCTGGACACCCAGCCCGCGCAATCCGTCGCGGCGGGCCCAGGCACCGACGTCGGCCTGCTCGTCGGGACCAACACGGAGGAGGGAAACCTCTACCTGGTCCCCTCGGACGCCTACCGCACCTCGACCCGTGCGGACGTCGATGCCCTCGCGGCACGTGTGCATCCCGATCCGGTCCGGCTCGTGGACACGTACCGCAGGACCCGCCCGAGGGCGGCCTTCGGCGAACTGCGGTCGGCCATCATGGGCGACGCCCTGTTCGGCGCGGGCAGCCGGGCCCTGGCCGACGCACACACCGACCGGTCCGGTGGCGCCACCTACGCGTACGAGTTCGCGTGGCGCTCCCACGCCCTGGACGGACAACTGGGTGCCACCCACGCGGTGGAGCTCCCCTTCGTCTTCGATCTCACGCACCTGTCCCGGCTGCACGGTGCCCATGCCCTGCTCGGCCCCGACAGACCGCCCGCCGGTCTCGCCCCCCGTGTGCACGAGACATGGATCCGGTTCGCCAGGACCGGCGATCCCGGCTGGGACCCGTACGACACCGTGCGCCGGGCCACCATGCGTATCGACGCCGACTGGACGCAGACCGACGACCCTCGCGGCCGGGAACGCCGGGCATGGACCTGACCGGGCACGCCCATAGTGCGACGCGTTCTCCTTCACGAGGCGAGCTGTCCGCACCGGGCGAGTGCGACAGCCATGGGGTCGTGACGGGAGCCGTTCCCTCCAGAGCGCCGACGGACCGCGCGAACCAGACGGCTGGCAGCTCGCCGGGTACGCAGGTCACCGCGGGCCAGCGGGCTTCCAGCATCTGCTGAACGGTGCAGTCTGGGACGCCGATGCGATCCGGGACGACGTGCAGCAGTACGTCGCCGAGTGCCTCGGCACCCCGGACGGGGTCCTGATCCTGGACGACACCGGCTTCCTCAAGAAAGGGCAGCACCTCCGCTGGGGTGCAGAGGCAGTACTCGGGCACGGCCGGACGGACGGAAAACTGCCAGATCGCAGTCTTCGCCGCCTACGTTTCAGCCAAGGGCAGAGCACTGGTGGACCGGGAGCTGTATCTGCCGAAGTCCTGGACCCCAAACGCGGACCGGTGCCGGGCGGCGAAGGTCCCTGACACCCGCGTCTTTGCAACCAAGAACAAGCT
>NZ_BAAASM010000009.1:0-327473 GCF_039532885.1 Streptomyces nogalater
ACGTGGCGCCGATCGGCGAGGTCGACTGGGTCGAGATCGACAACCACGACGACCTGGCCCGGGGGCGGGAGATCGCGTGCCGGTACTGAGCCGGCTGATCCCCTCGCCGGTCGTGGTGGACATCCGCCCGGGTGCCCTGGACGACCTGGCGGGCGTCCTCGCCGACCAGCGCATCTCGCCGTCCGGCCGGTTCGCCGTCGCGGTCAGCGGCGGCTCCGGCGCCCGGCTGCGCGAGCGGATCGCCCCCTCCCTGCCGGGCGCCACCTGGTACGAGGTCGGCGGCGGCACCCTGGACGACGCCATCCGGCTGGCCGACGAGATGAAGCCCGGCGGGTACGACGCGGTGGTGGGCGTCGGCGGCGGCAAGGTCATCGACTGCGCGAAGTACGCCGCCGCGCGCATCGGGCTGCCGATGGTCGCCGTCGCCACCAATCTCTCGCACGACGGCATCTGCTCGCCCGTGTCCATACTGGACAACGACGCCGGGCGGGGTTCGTACGGCGTGCCCGCGCCCATCGCCCTCCTCGTGGATCTCGCGGTGGTGCGGGAGGCCCCGATCCGCTTCGTCCGTTCGGGCATCGGCGACGCCCTGTCCAACATCTCCGCGGTCGCGGACTGGGAGCTGGCCCACCGCGTCAAGGGCGAGAAGGTCGACGGCCTGGCCGCGGCCATGGCCCGCCAGGCCGGCGAGAGCGTGCTGCGCCACCCGGGCGGCTGCGGTGACGACGGGTTCCTCACCGTGCTGTCCGAGGCCCTCGTGCTCTCGGGCATCGCCATGTCGATCGCCGGCCACACCCGGCCCTGCTCGGGCGCCTGCCACGAGATCGGCAGCGCGCTCGACCTGCTGTACCCGAAGCGGGCGGCGAGCCATGGCGAGCAGGTGGGCATCGCCGCCGCCTTCGCCACGCATCTGCGGGGCGATCACGAGGGAGCCCGGCAGCTGGCCGGCGTGCTGCGCCGCCACGGCCTGCCCGTGCTGGCGCGGGACATCGGCTTCGGCGACGACGAGTTCGTCCGGGCCGTCCGGCTGGCCCCGGAGACCCGGCCCGGCCGGTACACGATCCTCGAACACCTGCGGCTGTCGCCGCGGGGCATCGAGGAGGCGTACGCGGAGTACGTCGCCGCGGTCACGGCCTGAGCCGGTGGCCCGCCGGGCCGGTGGCCCGGTTTGACCCCCCTGGCCGTGGCCCCGTACCCTGGACCGTCGGCGTGTCCACTTAACACGCCACATCCCCGTAAACCTCTTCCTCCCGGGCACACGGTTGGCCGGGAGAGGTCGTCTGTGGTGTTTCTGGGCGGCTGGCCTGCGGGGGTGCCGGTTCTGAAGCGAGCGAAAGTGAGATCCGCGTGTACGCCATCGTGCGCAGCGGTGGTCGCCAGCACAAGGTTGCTGTCGGCGACATCGTTGAGGTTGACAAGATTTCCACCGCCAAGGTTGGCGACACGGTCGAGCTCTCGACCCTGCTCGTTGTCGACGGCGACTCCGTGACCAGCGACCCGTGGGTGCTGGCCGGCATCAAGGTCCAGGCCGAGGTCGTGGACCACCACAAGGGCCAGAAGATCGACATCCTGCGCTACAAGAACAAGACCGGTTACCGCCGTCGGCAGGGTCACCGCCAGCAGTACACGGCGATCAAGGTCACGTCGATCCCCACGGCTGCGAAGTAAGGGACTGAGGAGAAATGGCACACAAGAAGGGCGCATCGTCCACCCGGAACGGTCGCGACTCCAATGCCCAGCGGCTCGGCGTGAAGCGCTTCGGCGGTCAGGTCGTGAACGCTGGTGAGATCCTGGTCCGCCAGCGCGGCACCCACTTCCACCCCGGCGCCGGTGTCGGCCGTGGCGGCGACGACACGCTGTTCGCCCTGCAGGCCGGTGCGGTGGAGTTCGGTACCCACCGCGGCCGCAAGGTCGTGAACATCGTTCCGGTCGCCTGAATCACCAGATCGTCTGATCGCCTGATTCAGCGCTGAACGCTTTCGCGAGGCGGACCTCACTTCCCGGGCGGGAAGGCGGGTCCGCCTTTCGCGTGTTAACACAGGTAAAACCCGTTCGTCTTTTGGAGGCACCCACCATGACCACCTTCGTGGACCGCGTCGAACTGCACGTCGCCGCGGGTAACGGAGGCCACGGCTGTGCCTCCGTCCACCGTGAGAAGTTCAAGCCGCTCGGCGGCCCCGACGGCGGCAACGGCGGCCGTGGCGGTGACGTCATCCTGACCGTCGACCAGTCGGTCACGACGCTGCTGGACTACCACCACTCCCCGCACCGCAAGGCCACCAACGGCAAGCCCGGCGAGGGCGGCAACCGCTCCGGCAAGGACGGCCAGGACCTGGTCCTGCCGGTGCCGGACGGCACGGTCGTCCTGGACAAGGCGGGCAATGTGCTCGCCGACCTGGTCGGGCACGGCACCTCGTACATCGCCGCGCAGGGCGGCCGGGGCGGTCTGGGCAACGCGGCGCTGGCCTCCGCCCGCCGCAAGGCGCCCGGCTTCGCGCTGCTCGGCGAGCCCGGCGACGTCCACGACATCGTCCTGGAGCTGAAGACCGTCGCGGACGTGGCCCTCGTCGGCTACCCGAGCGCCGGCAAGTCCTCGCTGATCTCCGTGCTCAGCGCCGCCAAGCCGAAGATCGCCGACTACCCGTTCACGACGCTGGTCCCGAACCTCGGCGTGGTGACCGCGGGCTCCACCGTCTACACCATCGCCGACGTGCCCGGTCTCATCCCCGGCGCCAGCCAGGGCCGCGGCCTCGGCCTGGAGTTCCTGCGGCACGTGGAGCGGTGCAGCGTGCTGGTGCACGTGCTGGACACCGCCACGCTGGAGTCCGACCGCGACCCGGTCTCCGACCTCGACGTCATCGAGGCCGAGCTGCGGGAGTACGGCGGTCTGGACAACCGGCCCCGCATCGTCGTCCTGAACAAGATCGACGTGCCGGACGGCAAGGACCTCGCCGAGATGGTCCGCCCCGACCTGGAGGCCCGCGGCTACCGCGTCTTCGAGGTGTCGGCCGTGGCCCACACCGGGCTGCGCGAGCTGACCTTCGCCCTCGGCGAGCTGGTGGGCAAGGCGCGCGCCGCGAAGCCGAAGGAGGAGGCGACCCGGATCGTCATCCGGCCCAAGGCCGTGGACGACGCGGGCTTCACCGTCGTACGCGAGGACACCGGCGGCGAGCCGCTGTTCCGGGTGCGCGGCGAGAAGCCCGAGCGCTGGGTCCGCCAGACCGACTTCAACAACGACGAGGCCGTCGGCTACCTCGCCGACCGGCTGAACCGTCTCGGTGTGGAGGAGCAGCTGATGAAGGCGGGCGCCCGCGCGGGCGACGGCGTCGCCATCGGCCCCGAGGAGAACGCGGTCGTCTTCGACTGGGAGCCGACCGTCATGTCCGGCGCGGAGATGCTCGGCCGCCGTGGCGAGGACCACCGCTTCGACGCGCCCCGCCCCGCGGCCCAGCGCCGCCGGGACAAGCAGGCCGAGCACGACGAGGCGCTGCGGGAGTTCGACGACTTCGAGCCGTTCTGAGCGGTGCCGGCCGGGGGCCGGCGGGGACCGTGACGGACACGGGCGGCGCCATGCGGCGCCGCCCGTGCGCGTTCACGCGTGGCGGTGCCGCCAGCCCTGCCAGGCCGACTCGATCATGTCGTCCAGGTCGTGTGCGGCGGACCAGCCGAGTTCCCGGTGGATGCGCTCGGCGGAGGCCACCACGCGGGCCGGGTCGCCGGGCCGGCGCTCCGTGACCTCGGGCCGCACGTCCTCACGGCCGGTGACCTTCAGGATGCGCTCCACCATCTCGCGCACCGAGCTGCCCTCGCCGCGGCCGATGTTGAGGACGAGGGACGTGCCCGCCTCGGCGTCGGTGAGGCGGCGGGCGGCGGCCAGGTGCGCGCCGGCGATGTCCTGGACGTGGATGTAGTCGCGCACGCAGGTGCCGTCCGGCGTGGCGTAGTCGTCGCCGAAGATCCGCGGCGCCTGGCCGGCCTCCAGCCGCTCGAAGACCATCGGGATGAGGTTGAAGACGCCCGTGTCGGCGAGCGCGGGCTCGGCCGCCCCGGCCACGTTGAAGTAGCGCAGGGAGGCGGCCCGCAGTCCGTGCGCCCGGGCGGCGGCGGTGAGCAGCCACTCGCCGATCAGCTTGCTCTCGCCGTACGGGCTCATGGGCGCGCAGGGGGTGTCCTCGGTGACGAGGTCCACGTCCGGCATGCCGTACACCGCGGCGGAGGAGGAGAAGACGATGCGGTCGACCCCGGTGGCGGTCATGACCTCCAGCAGGGTCTGCAGCCCGGTGACGTTCTCCCGGTAGTAGTGCAGCGGCCGCTCGACGGACTCGCCCACCTGCTTCTTGGCCGCGATGTGCACCACGCCGGTCACCTGGTGGTCACGGATCGTCCGCTCCAGCCTGTCGGCGTCCAGCACGCTGCCGACCACCAGCTCGGTGCCCTCGGGCACCCGGTCGGCGCTGCCGGTGGAGAGGTCGTCGTAGACGATGGTCTCCTCACCACCCTGGATCAGGGTGCGCACCACGTGCGCGCCGATATATCCGGCGCCACCAGTTACCAGCCAGCTCATCGTCACCTCTCACAGCGGTGGTCAGTCTGTTCAGCCTGGCTCCCGGCCCCGGAAAAATCGAATCGGGCGAATCCGGTCCTATGTGGCGGAATGGGGCAATGTCGTTACGGTGACTGTCGGTAGGATGACGAGTGGCCCCGACGGAAACAACCTGTTAATCCTCTACGCTGATGGACGGTGTGCACTCGGGTCGGCGATGGCCGCATGTGCCGGCCGCGATTCGCGTCGTCAACGTCCGCCACGGAGACAGGTTGCTCAGGATGCCAAGGCTCTCTCTCGTCGTCCCCGTCTACAACGTGCAGGGCTACCTCGCAGAGTGCCTTGAGTCGGTCCTCGGGCAGGACTACCAGGACTACGAGATCGTCGCCGTCGACGACCGCTCCCCGGACGGTTCCGGCGCCCTCCTCGACGAGTATGCCGCTCGGGACGATCGCATTCGTGTGATCCACCTCATGGAGAACGTGGGCCTCGGGCGGGCGCGCAACGCCGCGCTGGAAGTGACGCAGGGTGACTACGTTCTGTTCCTGGACAGTGACGACACACTGGCGCCGGGCGCGCTCGCCGCGATAGCGGAGCGGCTGACGGCCGCTGGTGATCCCGATGTGCTGATCTACGACTACGTACGCACCTACTGGGACGGCGAGATACGCCCGAACCAGAAGGCGCGGCTGCTCACCGAGGCCGGCCCGGGGGTGTTCCCCCTCGCCGAGCGTCCGCAGCTGCTCAGCCTGCTGCAGATCGTCTGCAACAAGGCCTACCGCCGGGACTTCATCGCCCGGGAGGGCCTCACCTTCCCGCCGGGCTACTACGAAGACGCCCTGTGGACGTTCCGCTCCCTGATCAGCGCCGAGCGCATCGCCGTGCTGGACCGCGTCTGCCTGCTGTACCGGCAGCGGCGCGAGGGCGGCAACATCCTCGCCACCGTCAGCCGCAAGCACTTCGACATCTTCGAGCAGTACCGCCGCGTCTTCGAGTTCCTCGACACCCGCGCGGACGCCGAGCAGTGGCGCGCACCGCTGTTCCGCAAGATGGTCGACCACTACCTGGCGATCCTGGAGCGTCCCGGCCGGCTGCCGCGGGAGGCGCGGGCCGAGTTCTTCCACCGCGCCGCCGCCGACTACCGGGCCCGGATACCCGCCGGCTTCCGCAAGCCGGCCGGCTCGCGCGGCCAGAAGTACACGCTGCTGGAGCGCGACGCCTACGCCGGCATGGTGGGTGCCAAGGCCGTCGTCAAGCTCCGCGCCAAGGCGAGCGGCTACGCGCGCACCACCCTCGGCCGCACCAGACGCACCGCGCTGAGCCTCGACTACCGGCACCAGCTCAGACTGCCGCTCGACGAGAACCTGGCGGTGTTCTCCGCCTACGGGGGCAGCGGCGTGTCCTGCAACCCGGCCGCCATCGACGCCGAGCTCGCCCGCCGCGCCCCCCACATCCGCCGCGTCTGGGCCGTCCGCCCGGACGCCGTGGACAAGGTCCCCGAGGGCGTCGACGTCGTCCGGACGGGATCGCGCGAGTACTGGGCGGCCCTCGCCCGCGCCACCTATCTGGTCAACAACGTGAACTTCCCGGACGCCGTGGTGCGGCGGCCGGGCCAGGTCCATGTGCAGACCCACCACGGCACCCCGCTCAAGACCATGGGGCTGGACCGGCGGCGGTACCCGGCCTCGGCGGGCATCGACTTCGCCGCCCTGTTGCGGCGCAGCGACCGCTGGGACTTCAGCCTCGTCTCCAACCACTTCTCCGGCGCGGTGTGGCAGCGGGCGTACCCCTGCTCGTACACCTCCCTGAAGACCGGCTACCCGCGCAACGACATCCTGCTCAACTCCACCGCCGAGGACGTGCGCGAGGCCCGTCGCGGGCTCGGACTGGGCGAGGGCGTGACGGCCTTCCTGTACATGCCGACGCGCCGTGAGTACCGGCGCGGCTTCGCGCCGCGGCCGGACCTGGCGAAGCTGGCCGGGCGGCTGGGGCCGGACGCGGTGCTGCTGGTGCGGGCCCACCCCGGCGAGCGCCCGGCCCAGTGGCCGGCCGCATGGCGCGCCGAGGACCGGATCATCGATGTGTCCGACCACCCCGCGGTCGAGCGTCTCTACCTCGCCGCCGACTGCCTGGTCACGGACTACTCGTCGGCGATGTTCGACTACGCCAACCTGGACCGGCCGATCGTCGTCCACGCCGACGACTGGGAGACCTACTCCGCCGTGCGCGGCACCTACTTCGACGTGCTCACCGAGGGCCCGGGGGCGGTGGCCACCACCGAGGAGGAGCTGGCCGAAGTACTCTGTTCCGGCGCCTGGCGCGGGGAGCGGGCCGCCCGGGCACGCGACCGGTTCCGTCGCCGCTTCTGCGATTTCGACGACGGCCGGGCGGCAGAGCGTGTGGTCCGCCACATTTTCCTCGGACAGGAACTCGGGGATCTGCCGCCGGTCGTCCCTCTGGACGAGCGGACCCCCGCCCCGCCGCCGGAGCCGTCCCGCGACGCGTCGGCCCTGATATCCACCCACACGAGCCAGAGGTAGCCGCTGCAGTGTCCCAGCAACCCGACACAACGCCCGACATCAGCGTCGTCGTCATCGTCTTCAACGACGCGGCACGTCTTCCGACCGCCGTGCAGTCGGTCCTGGACCAGACCCTGCGCAATGTCGAGGTCGTCATCGCCGATGACTGCTCCACCGACGGCTCCTACGAGGTCGCACAGCAGCTGGCCGCCCGGTCGGACCGGGTGCGCGCCATCCGGCTGCCGGAGAACAGCGGCGGCTGCGGCGAGCCGCGCAACCAGGGCATCGCGGTCGCCCGCGGCCGCTATGTGATGTTCCTGGACAGCGACGACACCCTGGACCCGAACGCCTGCCGCAACATGCTCGACGCCGCGGAGAGCACGGGCGCCGACCTGGTCTCCGGGCTCTGCCTGCGCGTCCACACGGACAGCCGCAACGGCAAGAAGGTCAAGTGGTACCCGTGGCTCTACCGGGAGACCCGCACCTTCGACTCCGTCGCCGAGATACCGGACCTGATGGTCTTCGACACCTTGTCGACGAACAAGTGCTACCGGCGTGAGTTCCTGCTGGAAAGCGGCCTGACCTTCCCCAAGGGCATCCACTACGAGGACCTGCTCTTCTCGGCGCAGGCCTACCTGGCCGCCTCCCGGATCACCCTGATCCCGAACACGGTCTACCACTGGAACGTCGTGGAGAAGGCCGCCGCCAAGTCGATCAGCAACCGGCGCCACGAGATCAACAACTTCGCCGACCGCGTGGAGATCCACCGCCGGATCGACCGCGTCCTCGAAGAGATGGGCCAGACGGAGCTGAAGCTCCACAAGGACCGCAAGTTCCTCAAGCACGACCTCGTGCTGTACCTGCGCGACCTGCCCTTCCTGGACGACGACTACCGCCACCGGTTCGCCGAGCTGGCCCGCGGCTACATCCAGGGCTTCTCCCCGGAGGCCTACGAGGAGCTGTCCCCGGTCCACCGGCTCTGCGCCTACCTGCTGCTGCAGGAGGACTGGAAGAACCTCACCCCGGCGATCGACACGCTCATCAACCCGCGCAAGGTGTCCAGCCCGCTGGCCGAGCGCGACGGCCGGGTCTACTGGTGCGCGGAGCACCTCGACGACCCGCTGGCCCGCAAGATCCTCGACGTGACCGACCTCGGCTATCACGCCCGGCCGGTCCAGCGCCTGTGGCTGCGCAACCAGGTGACCTCCTACGCGGAGAACCCCGCGGGCATCAAGGTGTCCGGCGCGGTCGTCAACCCGCTCGGGGTGATCCCGCCGGACGCGGAGCTGAAGGCCGAGCTGGAGTTCCGCGCCCGCCGCAGGAGCCTGCAGACGTTCCGCTTCCCGGTGCAGAGCGTCCAGCACGAGGGCGAGTCGGTCGCGTGGCAGGCCACCGTGCCGCTCGCGGCCAAGTTCCGTCCCCTCGGCATCGTCGACGAGGTGTGGGACGTACGCCTCTACCTGAGCGTCAACGGTGTCCAGGCCACCAGCCGGCTCACCGTCGGCCAGACCGCGCTGGAGGACGCCGGCGTGGTCCGGGTCCGTCCCCGGCTCGGCCGGATGACGGCCGACCGCCTCGTGCCGCACGCCTCCGCCAAGGGCCACCTGGCCTTCCGGCTCGCCCAGCACGGCGCGCTGGCCCAGCGCACCTCGACGCTGGTGCGGCGCAACCTGCAGAGCCCGCCCGCCACGATGGCCAAGAAGATGGCCCGCAAGGTCGTCAAGGTGCGCAAGGACCTGCACTCGGGTCCGCGGAAGATCGACACCTACCACCGCATGATCCGGCTGCTGCCCGTCCGCAAGGGCACGGTCGTCTTCGAGAGCCACCTCGGCAAGCAGTACAGCGACAGCCCGCGCGCCATCTACGAGGAGATGCGCCGCCGCAACGTGCCCTTCCACGCCATCTGGTCCTACGCCGGTGAGCGTCCCACGGGCTTCCCGCAGGACGTCGAACTGGTGCGCCGCTGGTCGTGGCCCTACCTCAGGGCGCTGGCGCAGGCCGAGTTCTGGATCGACAACCAGGGCTTCCCGCTGAAGCTGAGCAAGCGCCCGGAGACCACCTACATCCAGACCTGGCACGGCTCCGCCCTGAAGCGGATGGGGTTCGACGAGCCGAAGTACCGCATCAAGCCGGAGCACGAGCAGCGCGCCTACCAGGAAGCGATCGACCGGTTCGACTACTTCGTGGTGCGCGGCCGGCACGACGAGCGGACCCTCGCCCCGGCCTACCGGATCACCGAGGACAGGCTGCTGCGCACCGGATACCCGCGCAACGACGCGCTCGTCCGGGCCAAGGACGCCGGCACCCTCGACCCGGCGGCCCGGGAACTCGCCGAGCGGCTCGGCATCCGCCCGGACCGCCCGGTGGTGCTGTACGCCCCGACGTTCCGGGAGCAGAACGGCAAGGTCAAGAAGTTCGAGTTCCCGTTCGACGTGGACGAGTTCGCCGACCGCTTCGGTGACCGCTTCACCCTGCTCGTGCGGACGCACTACCTGAACAACGTCACGCTGCCGCCCTCCGTGGCGGGCCGGGTCGTCAACGTCAGCGGGGAGCCGGACATCACCCCGGTCCTGCTGCTCGCGGACGCGCTCGTCACCGACTACTCCTCGGTGATGTTCGACTACGCGCTGCTCCAGCGCCCCATGGTGTTCTTCACCTACGACTGGGAGGAGTACGTGGACAACAGCCGCGGCACGTACTTCGACCTGTCGCAGGAGGCCCCGGGACCCGTCGTGCACACGGCGGAGGACCTCTTCGGCGTCCTGGAGGACCTGGACACCCTCGCCTCCGGCCAGGAGGCGCGCCTGAAGGAATTCGTGGCCCAGTACGGCGAGTACGACCGCGGCGACGCCGCCGCCCAGATCGTCGATCGCTTCTTCGGAAACCGGGGAGACGCCCGATGACACAGCGTGACATCATTTTCGTGGCCAACGAGGTCAACGAACTCGGCGGAGTGGCCCGCTGGCAGGCGCTGATGGCCGAACTGTTCGCCGAGGAAGGCCACCGGGTGACCATCGTCGGCATCGCGCCGCCCGAGGTGCCCATGGACCTGGGCGACAACCCGCCCTTCACCACGGTGACGCTCTACGACGAGCGACCGCCGGGCCGCTGGCAGGCCCGCACCCTGCTGGACCGGGCCAACCTCCAGGCCCGGCGCCGCGAGGCCGCGCGCGAGGAGAGCATGCGGGCGGCCGCCGACCGGCTGTCGGCCATCTTCCGGGCCGCCCGGCCCGGAGCGATGATCATCGTGACCCAGGTGTGGGCCATGGAGTGGGTCGCCCTCGCGGACACCGCGGGCCACCCGGTCATCGGCATGAGCCACGAGTCCTACGAGTACTCGCGCGGCTCCTCCCGCTTCGGGCGCGTCGAGCGGTACTACAAGAACGTCGACCGCCTGCTGCTGCTGACCCGCGAGGACGCCGACCTGTGGATCGGCCGGGGCATGAACAACGTCGGGTACATGCCCAACCCGCTGCCGATGATGCCGGAGATCCCTTCCGAGCGCACCGAGAAGGTGGTCGCGAGCATCGGCCGTCTGGGGCACCAGAAGGGCATCGACATGCTCCTGGACACGTGGGCGGAAGCGGCACCGAAGCACCCCGGCTGGCTCCTGAGGATCTACGGCTCCGGCCCCGACGAGGAGGCTTTGCGCAGCCAGTGCACCCGGCTCGGCCTGGACGACCGGGTGGAGTGGGCCGGCCAGACGGACGACGTCGCCGCCGCGCTGCGCGGGGCGTCCGTGTTCGTCCAGTCCTCCCGGGGCGAGGGCTTCCCCCTGGCCCTGCTGGAGGCGATGGCCTGCGCGGTGCCGTGCGCGGCCTTCGACTGCGCGCCGGGCGTGCGCGAGATCGTCCGCGACGAGGAGGACGGGCTCCTGGCCCGCCCCGGGAACGTCCCCGAACTCGCCCAGAAGCTCGGCCGGCTGATGGAGGACGCCGAACTGCGCGACCGGATGGGCGAGCTGGCCCGGAAGAACGTCCAGCGTTACTCGCCGAAGGTCATCCGTGACCGGTGGGAGGAACTGTTCAGGTTCCTGGAGCGCTGACCGCGTCAGGCATGCCGGAGGGCCGGTCCGTCACGGGCCGGCCCTTCCGTCGCGTGTCAGGACCCGGGCCGGCTCACGCCTTCAGGTCCTCCCGGTCGCCCATCACCACGACGGGGTGCGCCTTCGGGTCGAGCGTGCGCAGCAGGTACCGCATGTCCGGCGCGGACTGGCTGACGCACGCCGAGGTTCCGCTGCCGTGGTCCACGTGCAGCCAGATGCCGCCGCCCTTCGACTGCCCCAGCGGCCGGGTCGGATCGTTGGGCGCGGTGCCCTTCACGCGGTTGTAGTCGATGGCGATGACGTAGTCGAAGTCGTGCCACGACTCCTTCTTCCAGTAGTGGGGTGCCTGGAAGGCCGCGGACCTGGTGTAGGGGAGCCTGGCGTCCGGCGCGGCGTTCACGCCCCCGGCGTCGGTCAGCGTGAACACGCCCACCGGACTGCGCTGGTCCCCCTCGTGGTGGTCCGTCGTCCAGCCTCTCCGGCCGTTGTGCCCGGACCAGGAACGCTCCCGTTTCCACACCGGGCCGTGCTTGTCGTAGAGGGCGACGGTCGAGTCGGGGGAGTTCCTGCCCGCGCCGTACACGACGACCACCTGACGGGAGTCCGCCGGTACGCGGTCCCACAGCCGGTCCCCGACACCGGGGACGCGCTTCGGCGCGGTGTGCCGCGGCTGTGCGTCGTCCGTCCGGGCGTGCGCGGCCGGCCTTCCGCGGTCCGAGGTGGCGCACCCCGCGAGAGACATCACGACCATCGCACCGCAGACCGCGCCCACGGCGGCACGTGTCGAACCCGAGTGACGCATGGACCCCATGATCGCAGACGCCTCCGCGGTGCCGAAAGGTGTCGAACCGGTCACAACCGGCCACGGGAAGCCTCGTCGGCGAGCGGGCCCGCCGCTGTCCACCCACCGGACCCGGGCGCACCATCCACACGGCTTCGCGTAGATTGCCGGACAGGCAGCCGGACAGCGCGCGAGGGGACGGAAGGCACCGTGGCAAGGGCAAGGCAGGCCGTGGGCGAGGCCCGCAGGATCGTCGTCAAGGTGGGTTCGTCGTCGCTGACCACCGCCGAGGGCGGCCTGGACGCCGACCGCGTCGACGCCCTCGTGGACGTCCTCGCCAAGAGCCGCAGCGGGGGCGAGCGGGAGATCGTGCTCGTCTCCTCCGGTGCCATCGCCGCCGGCCTCGCCCCGCTCGGCCTGCGCCGCCGCCCCAAGGACCTGGCCCGCCAGCAGGCCGCCGCCAGCGTCGGCCAGGGCCTGCTCGTCGCCCGCTACACCGCCTCCTTCGCCCGCTACGGCGTCCGCGTCGGCCAGATCCTGCTCACCAGCGACGACATGAGCCGCCGCGCCCATCACCGCAACGCCTCCCGCACCCTCGACGAACTGCTCGCGATGGGCGCCTTCCCGATCGTCAACGAGAACGACACGGTCGCCACCGACGAGATCCGCTTCGGCGACAACGACCGCCTCGCCGCGCTCGTCGCCCACCTCGTCCACGCCGACCTGCTCGTCCTCCTCTCCGACGTCGACGGCGTCTACGACGGCGACCCCAGCCGGCCCGGCACCTCCCGGATAGCTCAGGTGAGGGGCCCGCAGGACCTCGCGGGCGTCGAGATCGGCAGCGCGGGCAGGGCCGGCGTCGGCACCGGCGGCATGGTCACCAAGGTGGAGGCGGCCCGGATCGCCGCCGCCGCCGGCATCCCGGTGGTCCTCACCAGCGCCGTGCACGCGGCCGAGGCACTGGCCGGCGGTGACACCGGCACCTACTTCCACCCCACCGGCAAGCGCTCCGCCGACCGGCTCCTGTGGCTCCAGCACGCCTCCACCCCGCAGGGTGCCCTGACCCTGGACGACGGCGCGGTGGACGCGGTCGTGAACGGGCGCAAGTCGCTGCTGCCCGCCGGAATCGCCGCCGTGGAGGGCGAGTTCAGCGCCGGCGACCCCGTCGAACTGCGGGATGCGCGGGGCCGCGCGGTGGCCCGGGGGCTCGTCAACTTCGACGCCAAGGAGATCCCCCTGCTGATCGGGCGTTCGACCCGAGAGCTGGCGCGCGAGCTGGGCGCCGCGTACGAACGCGAGGTCGTACACAGGGACGACCTGGTGCTCCTGGGCGCCTGACGCGCGCGAAACCACGCGTAAAGCGGAGCGTACGGAACGCCCCCGGTGGGGGACGTTCCGTAAAACCCCCACGCGAAGTCCGGCGGCCTGCTCAACTTTGTCTCGGGAACATGTTGAAGGAAACACGTTCCGTCAAGAGGCCAAGCGAGCCATACGGCCTTGCCGGCCATGCGTGAAGGAGGCCGTCGTGAGACGAGTGCGCCCGGGGGCGGCGTCCCGCGGTGCTCTGACGAGCGTCGCGGCCGGGGACACCTACGAGGAACCCAGGGACCTGCCCAGACTGTGGCACGTCACCTTGAGCGTCTCCGGCGAGAAGGTGCCGCTGCCGGAACTGCGGCGGGCCCTGGAACAGCTCGCACACGACCATCCCTTCCTGCTGACCAGCAGATACGCGACCGACCACGCGGAGATCCGGTACTGGGAAGAGGCCCGCGACCTGCACGACGCCGCCGCGGTGGCGCTGCGCCTGTGGGGCGAGCACCGGCAGACCGCCGGCCTGCCGGCCTGGGAGATCGTCGGCCTGGAGGTCATCGACCGCGTGACCTACCACCACCGCATCGCCGAGGGCTACGGCCCGCCACCGGCGACACCGGTGGGCGTACACCCGTTCTGACCGGGACCGGGACCGGGGCCGGTGCAGGGGCGCGGGGCACGGGGCGGGGCCGGGGCAGGAGACCGGGGGGAGGGGTTCATCCCTTTTGGGATGTCTCGGGGTGTGGGACGGCCGCTGAACCGCCGCGCCCCGCGCACTACCCTTCCCTCATGACCACGCTCTCGCCGTACGACTCGATGTCCCCGGTCACCCAGGCCGCCTACCGGGCCAAGGCCGCCGCCGCCGACCTCGCGCCGCTCCCGCGCGCTGTGAAGGACGACGCGCTGCTCGCCATCGCCGACGCCCTGGAGGTCCGGACCGCCGAGATCGTCGAGGCCAACGCCAAGGACGTGGCCAAGGCCCGGGAGAACGGCACCAGCGAGGCCATCGTCGACCGGCTCACCCTCACCCCCGAGCGGGTCCGCGCCATCGCCTCCGACGTCCGCGACGTGGCGAAGCTGCCCGACCCCGTCGGCGAGGTCGTCCGCGGCTCCACCCTCCCCAACGGCATCGACCTGCGCCAGGTCCGCGTACCGCTCGGCGTCGTCGGCATCATCTACGAGGCCCGCCCGAACGTGACCGTCGACGCGGCGGCCCTGTGCCTGAAGTCCGGCAACGCCGTCCTGCTGCGCGGCTCCGGCTCCGCCTACGCGTCCAACACCGCCCTCGTCCGGGTGATCCGCGACGCCGTCGGCGGCGCCGGGCTCCCCGCCGACGCCGTCCAGCTCGTGCCCGGCGAGAGCCGCGACTCCGTCCGCGAGCTGATGCGCGCCCGCGGCCTGGTCGACGTCCTCATCCCGCGCGGCGGCGCCTCCCTGATCCGGACCGTGGTCAACGAGTCCACGGTCCCCGTGATCGAGACCGGCACCGGCAACTGCCACGTCTACGTCGACGCCCAGGCCGACATCGACACGGCCGTCGAGATCCTGATCAACTCCAAGGCCCAGCGGGTCAGCGTCTGCAACGCCGCCGAGACCCTCCTCGTCCACCAGGACATCGCCGCCGAGTTCCTGCCCCGCGCCCTGGACGCCCTCGCCGAGGCCGGGGTCACCGTCCACGCCGACGACCGGGTCATGGCCTACGCCAAGGACTCCAAGGCCACCGTGGTCGAGGCCACTCCCGAGGACTGGGAGACCGAGTACCTCTCCCACGACATCGCCGCCGCGGTGGTCGACTCGCTGGACAAGGCCGTCGAGCACATCCGGCTGTGGACCTCCGGCCACACCGAGGCCATCGTCACCACCTCCCAGCAGGCCGCCCGCCGCTTCACCCAGCTGGTCGACTCCACCACCGTCGCCGTGAACGCCTCCACCCGCTTCACCGACGGCGGCCAGTTCGGCTTCGGCGCCGAGATCGGCATCTCCACCCAGAAGCTGCACGCCCGCGGCCCGATGGGGCTGCCGGAGCTGACCAGCACGAAGTACATCGTCACCGGCGACGGGCACGTACGCCGCTGAGGTTCACCCGTCCGGCCGAGCGCTCCCCGGCCCGGGGGAACGCGGCCGAAAGCCGTCTCACCGGGCGGACGAATCTCCATACCGTCTGCCCAAATCGACCCCCCAGGTCTACTCTGGACCCGTGCCGGAGGACGTGGGGGGCACGCCGTTCCCTGACGGCTGGGAGCCCGACGACGACCACGACCACGGGGTGTCGGACGAAGAGTTCGCCTCCGTGGTCTTCGACGAGGCCTTCGTACAGGCGGCCACGGTCCACGAGCCGTCCGCCGTCGAACGCCTCCTGGCGGCCGCCCGGGCCAGAGCCGAGGCCTCCGAGGCGGAGGCCCGCCGCGCCCGCGCCCGAGGCGAGCGCTACGACGAGGGCTACGGCCCCGAGAGCACCGGATTCGGCCAAGATCATGACGATGACGAGCCGGACGGCGCCTACCCCTTCGGCGACGGCCCCCAGGGACCGTACGGCAAGCAGGTCCGCTGGCACCGTCCCGTCGCCTGGGTCCTCGCCGTCGTGATGGGCGTCGGCATGGTCGCCCTGGCCTTCGCCGCCGTCTACCGGGGCGGCTCCTCGGGCTCCCGCGACCGGGTGCCCGCGCCCGCCTCGACCGGCGTCGGCAAGGAGACCGCCTCCGCCCCCGCCGCCTCCGACGCCCCTCCCCGGCCGGCCGTCTCGGCCGTCCCGCACTCCCCCTGAGAGCCCTTCGAGCGCCCGCCCGCGCCTGTTGAGACCCTGTCAGAAGTTGTCGCCGGCCGGGCGTTTACCCGGGGCCCGCCGAACCTACTCTCAAGATATGGGCGGGCCTGGAGACCCACCGGAGGGGACACCCGAGGGCGGCCCCGGCGGTGCGGAGGACGAATACCGATCCGTCGTCTTCGACGAGTCGTTCGTCCGCGCTGCCCGCCTCCAGGAGTCCTCCGCCGTGGAGCGGATGGCCGACCGCGCGCCCGCCGTACGGCGCCGCCCGCCCCTGCGCCGCGGTCTCACCCGGCAGGTCCTGGTCCTCGCCCTGCTGATCGCCGTCGCCTTCGGCACCGCGATCTACATGGGCGTCCGCCAGCCCTACGGCTCCGCGCAGGTCCGCCGGTCCGTGGCGGCCCTGCGGATGACGGTCGTCCCGCTCGCCCCGCGGGGCGAGGTGCCCGGCGCCGCCGATCCCGAGAAGCTGTTCGCGCACAGCCCCGCCGCCCCCTTCGATGTCGGCGCCGAGGGCATTCCGCTGCCGGCCTCGCGCAGCACCGCCCACTTCTCCGACAGCCAGGTGACGACCGCCCTCACCACCGTCAAGGACTACATCGTCCGCTCCTCCCTCCATCCCGGGGTGCTGGCCGGCCGCGAGGTGCGCCCGGTCCGGGCCCTGGTCGACTCCGAGCAGCTCGACCAGTTCGACCGGAGCCTGGCCCACCCCGCCGCGGACGGGCGGCACGCGCCCACGGGCTGGATGGTCCGCATCGACCCCGCGCGAGCCCGGCTGGCCGACGACCGGATCCGCGTCTTCGGCACCCTGAGGACCACCGAGGCCGACGCGGCGACGCTGGAGGTCTTCGCCGACCACACCTTCGTGTACGCCGTACGCCCCGCCGCCGCCCCTCACGCCGCCGCGTCCCTCTTCACGGTCCGCCGCGAGCTGACGTTCCACCTGGACCGCGACGACCTGCGCACCCGCCAGGTCCAGCTGATCGCGTCCTACGTCCAGGCGGGCCCCCTCGCCTGCGCCGACGACTCCTCGGCCTACCTGCGCCCCCTCCTGGCCGGCCAGGAGGCCGCAACGGGCGGCCCCGCCGGCACCGACCCCTACGACACGGACAGCCCGCCGTCCCTCTGCGGAACACTGGCCACGGGCGCGCAGCCGAGGGTGTGAGGGCTGCCGGCCGCGCGTGCCCCGGCTAGGGCTCCCGGACGCGCGGCGGGGCCGGCTGCCGGCCCCGCCCAGGGGAGGGCGGCCGGGGCGCGGCGGGGTTATCCGTCCGTGCCCGGTGCCTCGCCCCCGGCCGGCGGAGGGCTCCGGAAGCCGTCGAAGCCGCGTCGGACCCGGCCGCCCAGGTCCCCCGCGCTGCCCGCCAGGTCCGAGACCAGCTTCATCAGCGGGTCCTTGGAGCCCTTCACATCACTCGCGTAGCCGGCCGCCGACTCGCGGAAGGAGTCCCCGACGGAGGCGTCCTTGTCCTCGCTGCGCCGTGGATAGTGGCCGTCCATGATCCGCTGGTAGTCCCGCGACTCGGCCCACTTCTTCAGCTCGGCGGCCCGCACGGTGGTGAACGGGTGGGAACGGGGCAGCACGTTCAGGATCTTCAGCACGGAGTCACGCAGGTCGCCACCGGAGTCGTACTCCTCGGCCTGCTCAAGGAACGCGTCCACGTTCATCTCGTGCAGGTGATTACCGCCCGCTGTCTTCATCAGGCCCCGCATCGAGGCCCGCACGTCCTGGCCCACCAGCAGGCCCGCCCGGTCGGCGGACAGCTCCGACTTGCGGAACCACTCCCGCAGCGCCGTGACGATCGCCATGACCGCGAGATTGCCGAGCGGGATCCACGCGACCTTCACCGCGAGGCTGGTCAGGAACAGCAGGACCGTGCGGTACACCGAGTGCCCGGACAGCGCGTGCCCCACCTCGTGCCCGACGACCGCCCGCATCTCCTCCTCGTCGAGCAGCTCCACCAGCCCGGTGCTGACCACGATGATCGGCTCGTCCAGGCCGAGGCACATCGCGCTCGGCTGCGGGTCCTGCGTGACGTACATCGGCGGGACCTTCTCCAGGTCCAGGATGTAACAGGCGTCCAGCAGCATGTCGTGCAGGTGGGAGAACTGCCGCTCGGAGACCCGTACCGAGTCCGACAGGAACAGCAGCCTCAGGCTCCGCTCCGGCAGCAGCCCGCTGAGCGCCTTGAACACGGTGTCGAACCCGCTCAGCTTGCGCAGCGCCACCAGGGCCGAACGGTCCGCCGGGTGCTCGTACGCGCGCGAGGAGATCCCCGGGAAACGCCTGCGCTGCCTGCCGGGCACCCGCTCGTGCCCCGTCTGCTGCCGGCCGTCGTCGGACATGTCTTCCCCCATGTACGTGTCTGTGCCCACCGCGCCCCCGAGGCGGGGCCCAGCCTAGGCGGAGATACCGTGGACGGGCAGTACACCCGAAGGAGTCCCCGCCATGGAGCACCACCCCGCAGCCGCCCGGCTGACCGAGGCCGCCACGAGCGCCGTCCAGCAGCACGGGACGGGCAACCTGCTCCGTGTCATCCTGATCGTGATGGTCCTCGGCTGTGCGCTGACCGCCTGGTTCCTGCTGAGCGGCTACAAGCGCAAGGACGACTGACGCGCGCCGAAAGTTCCCCGCCCGCCCGCGGCGAACGGTCCTCGCCGGACCGGCCGCCGGCGTCCTCGCGTCGCCAACGGCGGAGTCGGCGTGATCGCCGCACGGCCGCCCGCTTACGATGAGCCGACATCTTTATTCCGCCCACACGCGATAGGTCCTGCCGAAGATGAGCTTCCACAGCGCCGCAGCCCAGTTGGTCACCCTCGCCGCCGAGGGCGAGGAGCGCGGCGGAAACCACGAGAGCCTGAACCCGCTCGTCACCGGCGGCGGCGCCCTGATCATCCTGCTCCTGCTGCTGTGGATCACCACGCGCTTCAACCGCGACCGCTGAGCGGGGACCCCGTCCCCGGCCGGACGTTCGAAGCCGGGCCGGTAGGGTCTGCACGCATGGGAGAGCAGGACATGCCTACCGGTCCGGCGCGTGAGACGGCCGACGACACGGTGAAGCGCCCGCAGCACGGACCGGGCCACGCCCCCGCCCACACGGGCAAGCGGCGCCTGGGTGTCATGGGCGGGACATTCGACCCGATCCACCACGGGCACCTGGTGGCGGCCAGCGAGGTCGCCGCGCAGTTCCACCTGGACGAGGTGGTCTTCGTCCCCACCGGCGAGCCGTGGCAGAAGTCCCACCGCGAGGTCTCCCCGGCCGAGGACCGCTACCTGATGACGGTCATCGCGACCGCCGAGAACCCGCAGTTCTCCGTCAGCCGCATCGACATCGACCGCGGCGGCCCCACCTACACCGTCGACACCCTGCGCGATCTGCGTGCCCTCAACCCGGACACCGACCTCTTCTTCATCACCGGCGCCGACGCCCTCGCTCAGCTGCTGACCTGGCACAACTCCGAGGAACTGTTCTCCTACGCGCACTTCATCGGCGTCACCCGCCCCGGCCACCACCTGACCGACCCGGGCCTGCCGGAAGGCGGCGTCTCGCTGGTCGAGGTGCCGGCCCTCGCCATCTCCTCCACGGACTGCCGCGCGCGAGTCGCCAAGGGCGACCCCATCTGGTACATGGTCCCGGACGGAGTCGTGCGCTACATCGACAAGCGCGAGCTGTACCGCGGCGAGTGAGCCGAGAGGGGCACCGGTGAACGACCGATACGACGCGGGTGACACGGGCTACGGCGCCGTTCCGTACGAAGTCGTCGGCTACGACGAGTACGGCCGGCCCGTGTACCGGCAGGTACCGGCCGAGCAGGCTCCCCAGGCCCAGCAGGTCCCGCAGGCCCGGCCGGCGGCCTACGACCCGTACGCCCAGCAGCAGGGCTACGGCTACGACCCCTACGCCCCCGGCCACCAGCCGCCCGCCTACGACCCCTACGCCACCCGGGACTCGTATCCCACCCAGGACTCGTATCCCACCCACGACTCCTACGCCCCCCGCGACCCCTACGGCTCCCAGACCCCGTACGACCCGTACGCCACCGGAATCCCGGACGCCGGCGGCTACGACCCCTACGGGCAGGCCGCGGGCAGCGGGCGGCAGCCCCGGGTCGCCGAGCAGACCGCCTACATCCCGCAGCAGGCCGGCCCCACGGAGGACGGTCCGGCCGCGCGCGACGGCACCGGCGCCGAGGAGGCCGGGCCCGGACCGGACGAGCCCGATTACCGCACCGAGCAGTTCGCCTTCGTCGAGGAGCCGGACGGCGACTCCGAGGACGTCATCGACTGGCTGAAGTTCACCGAGAACCGCACCGAGCGCCGCGAGGAGGCCCGCCGCCGCGCCCGCAGCCGGCTCATCGCCCTGCTCGTCGTCCTCGCCGTCGTCGCGGCCGGCGGCGTCGGCTACCTCTGGTACGCCGGAAAGCTGCCCGGACTGTCCTCCTCCGGCGGCGCGGACGGCTCCGCCACCCCGGTCACCGCCCAGAAACGCGATGTGCTCGTCGTCCACCTGCACAACACCGTCAAGGGCGGCACCTCCACGGCGCTGCTGGTCGACAACACCACCACCCGGCAGGGCACCACCGTCCTGCTGCCCAACTCCCTGGCGCTGACCGGCGACGACGGCTCCACCACGACCCTCGCCAAGTCCGTGGACGACGACGACACCTCCGGCACCCGCGACCAGCTCGACACCGTCCTCGGCACCAGCATCCAGGGCAGCTGGCGGCTCGACACCCCCTACCTGCAGAACCTCGTCGACCTCGTCGGCGACATCGAGATCGACACCGACACCGACGTGCCCGACCCGGACACCAGGAAGAAGGGCGCCGCACCGCTCGTCCACCAGGGCCGGGACCAGACCCTCAGCGGCAAGATGGCCGTCGCCTACGCGACCTACCGCGCCCCCGGCGAGTCCGAGAACGCCCAGCTGCAGCGGTTCGGCCAGGTCATGCAGGGGGTGCTGCGCAAGATGTCCTCCGACCCGGCCGCCGCCACCACCACCGTGCAGACGCTCGCGCAGATCCTCGATCCGCCGCTCACCGACAAGGATCTCGGCAGCTTCCTCGCCAGGCTCGCCGACCTGGCCAAGAACGGTGACTACAAGACCGCTGTGCTGCCCGTGCGGCCCGACGGCACGCTCAGCGCCGGGACCGGCGACAGCGTGGTGAAGGACATCCTGGGCGGCACCGCGAAGAGCCCCGACGCCGGCTCCGCGGTCCGGGTCTCCGTGCAGAACGCCACCGGTGTGAAGGACGACACGGAGAAGGCCCGCGTCGTGCTCCTCAACGGCGGCTTCACCTTCCTGGAGGGCGGCAGCGCCGTCGGCACCGCGGCCACCTCGAAGGTGACCTACGCGGACGCCGCCGACCAGGCCAAGGCCACCGAGGTCGCCAAGACCCTCGGCCTGCCCGCCGGCTCCGTGGCCAAGGGCACCGTCTCCTCCGGCGCCGACGTCTCGGTGGTCCTCGGCCGCGACTACAAGCCGTCCTCGTCCTGACCCCGGGCCGCGCTCCCGGGCGGAGCGCGGCCCGGGAGCCCCGGGTGCCGCCGTAATCACGTGGGGTGTGCCGGGCGGTCCGTGAGACCCTTGATGACAAAAGACCGCCGACGGAAAGCCATGTAGTGACCGCCACAGACCGTTCCCTTGAGCTCATCAACACCGCCGCCCAGGCGGCGGCCGACAAGCTCGCCCACGACGTCATCGCCTACGACGTGAGCGACGTACTGTCGATCACGGACGCCTTCCTGCTCGCGTCCGCGCCGAACGACCGCCAGGTCAAGGCCATCGTCGACGAGATCGAGGAGCGCCTGCTGAAGGAACTCGGCGCCAAGCCGGTCCGCCGCGAGGGCGACCGCGAGGCCCGCTGGGTCCTGCTCGACTACGTCGACATCGTCGTCCACGTCCAGCACAGCGAGGAGCGGGTCTTCTACGCCCTGGAGCGGCTGTGGAAGGACTGCCCCGAGCTCGAACTGCCCGCCGACGCCAAGGCCACCCGGGGCAAGGCCGAGGAGCACGCCAGGCTCCAGGCCGCCGAGGCCGACCAGGAACCGGGCGGGGAGTGGTGATGAGCGCCACGGGTGAGGTGACCGACCGCAAGGGCCGGGGCCGCCGCATCATCCTGTGGCGCCACGGCCAGACCTCGTGGAACGTCGAACGGCGCTTCCAGGGCACCACGGACGTCGAGCTGACCGAGACGGGGCTGGGTCAGGCCCGCCGCGCCGCCCGGCTGCTCGCCTCCCTGGGGCCCGACGCGATCGTCTCGTCGGACCTGCGGCGGGCCGCGCACACGGCCGCCGAGCTGGCCGCCCTCACCGGCCTCGACGTCACCCGCGAGGAGGGCCTGCGCGAGACCTACGCGGGCGTCTGGCAGGGTCTGACGCACGAGGAGATCATCTCCCGCCACGGCGAGGAGTACGCCGCCTGGAAGCGCGGGGAAGCGGTCCGCCGCGGCGGCGGCGAACTGGAGACCGAGGTCGCCGACCGTGCCGCCCCGATCGTGCTGCGGCACGCCGAGAAGCTGCCCGAGGACGGCACCCTCGTCGTCGTCAGCCACGGCGGCACCATCCGCACCACCATCGGCCGGCTCCTCGGCCTGGAGGCCCGGCACTGGGAGAGCCTCGGCGGCCTCTCCAACTGCTGCTGGTCCGTGCTCGGCGAAGGCGCCCGCGGTTGGCGCCTGCTGGAGCACAACGCGGGCACCCTCCCGGAGCCCGTCCTGGGCGACGACGACTGACCGTCCCGGGCCCCCGGACCCCGGATTTCACTTTCCGGCAGGTCACAGGCTAAAGTTCTTCTTGTTCGCCCCGCCGAGCGGGAAGAACACCAGGGGCTATAGCTCAGTTGGTAGAGCGCCTGCATGGCATGCAGGAGGTCAGGAGTTCAATTCTCCTTAGCTCCACGGATCGACACTCTGTCGAGTGGTCAAAGATCGTGATGAGGATCCCGTCCCCGCCAGGGGGCGGGATTTTCTGTGTCCGGCCGTACGTCGTGAACCGGTCTGAGTCGTCCGGGGCCCCCGGTCCGTACACCTCCGCGGAGGCGTCCTCGGCGGGCGCCGTGTCCGGACTGGTGCCGAGGCGTCGCTGACCGTATTGGTCCGGTCGTGGCAGAATCAAACGGCCGGAAGGGGGCGCGGCCCGACGGGAGGGAGTAGTGATGCCTGCGAGCATCCGTGAGGAGGTCGGCCACCTCCTCGATGCGGCGTTGATACGGGATTCGACCACCCGTCTGAGCTGCCCTTCCTGCGGTTCCGCGCATGTGGCGCAAGTGCTCGGCGACAATGGCGGGATCTCGTACGTGTGCACGGCCTGCGGCCACACCTGGAGCTGATCGATGGGGGCACACCGGCGGAAGTGCGACTGGTGCGGCAGTGGTACGCCCATCGTCCGCGACATGGAGCCGATCAATCCCGACTACCAGTACTGGTGCGAGGAATGCGCGCGGGCGCTGATCATAAAAGGCGACCCCATCGAGACCTACCGGGAGCTGGAAGGCGAGCCGATCTACGGCCGGCTCCTGGAGGAGCACTGCACGCTCAAGCGGTTCTACCAGTTCGTCACGGCTTGACCCGGACCCCGCCGGCCCCGGGCCCCGGCGACGCTGTCCGGGTCAGCGCGAGGAAGAGCGCACCGGCGGCGCCGTAGCCGGCCGACAGCAGCAAGTGCGCGCTCCCCAGGTGGAGTTCCGGCCGTCCGGACCCGTGCGGCACCCACCACGGCAGGTACGACCAGAAGACCAGCACGGTGCCCAGGGCCGCCGCCCGGTGCCCGCGCGTCCACAGCAGCAGCACCAGCGGCACGCACCACACCCAGTGGTGGGTCCACGACACCGGGCTGACCAACAGCGCGGTGACCGCGCAGGCGCACACCGCCCAGGCCCGCCGCCCCCGCGACTCCGCCCGCACCGCCACCGTCAGGCCGAGGGCGGCCAGTACGGCGGCGCCGGCCGCCCAGACGGCCGCCGGGTCCGGTGTGTGCAGCAGCCGCGCCAGAATGCCGCGCAGCGCCTGGTTCCCGGTGTCCTCGGCCAGTCCCACCCGGCTCGCGTGGAACACCATGCGCGTCCAGAACCGCCAGGAGTCGTACGGCAGGACGGCCGCCGCCAGCAGTGTCGCCCCGGCGAACGCGACGGCCGCCCCGCGCGCGTGCCGCAGCCACGGCTCGCCCCGCCCGCCCCGCAGCCGGTCCACCAGGCCCGTGGCGAGCAGGAACACCGGGAACAGTCCGGGCGTCAGTTTGACCGCCGTGGCCAGCCCGAGGCCCAGCCCGCTCCAGCGGTCGTGGCCGTCGGCGGGCCGGCGGGTCAGGTCCCACAGCACCAGCACGGCCAGCAACAGGTTGATCTGGCCGTAGCGCAGGGTCGTCCACACCGGTTCGCACCACACGGCCGCCCCCGCGACCCACCAGACGGTCTCCACGCGCGCGTGGCCGACGAGTTTCAGCGACAGCCGTACGAAGACCACCAGCAGGGCGAGATTGCCGGCCGTGGCCAGCGTGCGCAGCAGCGCGGTGTCCGGCAGGGTCAGCGGGGTGAACAGCAGGGCCGCGAACGGCGGGTAGGTGGTGGGCAGGTGCGCGGTGGTCGCGCGCAGCGCGTACAGGTCGCCGCCGGCGCGCACGGTGGCTCCCTCGGCCCGGTAGACCATCAGGTCGACCATCGACACGTGCGCGGCCCGCTGCGCGGCCCAGAACGCCGTGAAGGACATCAGGCACGCGCCCAGGGCGACCGGGATCCGGCGGTGTGCTGTGAACGGCGCCCTCTCGGTCATGGAAGCCGACATTAGCGGTCATACCGGAGTGAAGCCGAAACCGATTTGGTGCTGCGTCCACGGGCCTGTAATGTTTACGTCGTCGCCGGGGGAACCGGGCGAGACAACAAAACAAGGGGCTATAGCTCAGTTGGTAGAGCGCCTGCATGGCATGCAGGAGGTCAGGAGTTCAATTCTCCTTAGCTCCACAGAAGTCGAAGGCGGGTCATCCTGGGGATGGCCCGCCTTCGGCGTGTTGCCGTGCGGAGCACGGTGGAACTTCGAGAGCGGGCCACCCGGCCCGGGTGGCCCGCTCCGCACGTGGGTTCAGCGGCCCAGCGCGCGCCGGCCGCGCCCCTGGGAGAGCACCGGCAGATTGCGCGACGGCGCCTGCCCGCGCGTGTCCTCCTCGATGCGCAGGGCGAGCGCCGGGCAGCGGCGCACCGCGCGCAGCGCCTTCGCCTCCGCATGGCGCGGTACCCGCGCCTGGGCGACGGTCGGGAAGCCGTCCGCGCCGAGTTCGAACACCTCCGGAAGGATGTCCGCGCACAATCCGTGGCCCCGGCACAGCGTCCAGTCGACGTGGATCTTCTGCCGGCTCGCGCCGCTCTCCGCGGGGTCTGCGCCGCCCGGGACGCCCGTAGGGGCCCCGCCCCCTTCGAAGAGCGGCAGAACGCCCTCCACGGGCCGTCCGCAGCCGTTTCCGAGGACGTGCGCCGCCAGGTCGTCGGTGAACGCCCCGATAGTCGACTCCAGGAACATCGCCGAGCCGTCCGGGTGCGAACACGCCCCGCGCCGCTTCACGTTGTGCGCGACCTGCCTCAGCGCCTCCAGGGCCGCCGGTCCACCGCCGTTCAGGACGTCCTCCAGCCCGCGCGCGGCGGCGGGCAGTCCCAGATAGCAGGGCCCGCACTGGCCGGCGCTCTCCTCGGCCAGCCATTGCGCCACCCGCAGCGACTCGCCCAGCGGGCACGTCTCCCGGCCGATCGGCAGGATCGCGCCCGCGCCCAGCGAACCGCCCACCGCATCCAGCGAGTTGCGGGAGACGATCGCCTCGTCCACGGTCGCCGCGTCGATCCACTTGCCGTGGTAGCCGCCGGTCAGCACGCCCTGCGGCACCGGCGGGGCGCCCGCGAGCTGCAGCACGTAGCGCAGCGGCACGCCCGTGGGCACCTCGACCACCATCGGGCGGGCGACCGCACCGGACACGGTGAGCATCACGGTGCCCGGTTCCTCGTACAGACCGGTGTGGGCGTAGCGCTCCGGGCCGATGCGGGCGGCTATGGCGAGCTGCGCGAACGTCTCCGCGTTCGACAGCAGCGTGGGCGCCCCGCCGACGCCGCTGCGCGAGGCGCTGACCTTGCGGCCGGGCGGGATCGCCGGGCCGCCGTCGATCGATCGGATCAGCGCGGCGGCGGCACCGGTGACCATGCGCACCGGATTGCGCTGCACCCATGCGCGCAGCGCCGATCTACGGCTGTTTCCCAGGCCGCGTTCGGCGAGCGCGGCCTCCATGGAACGCTGCGTGGACTCCCGGGTGACGCCGATGACGAGGGTGCGCGCGCCGAGCGCCTCCGCGCACAGCAGGGCGCCGTCCAGGATGAGGTGTGGCGCCCGGTTGATCAGCACGGTGTCCTTGCGGCAGGCCGGCTCGTCCTCGCTGCCGTTGACCACGACGACCGGCCGCACCCCGCGCCTGATCGCCGACTCGGCGACCGAGCGCAGCTTCTTGTGGAAGGGGAAACCGGCTCCGCCGCGCCCCTTGAGGTTGATGCGTTCGGCGAGCTGGGCGAGCTGTTCGCCGCCCAGCGGGTCGAGCGGCCCGTGCACCTTCAGGTGCATCGGCAGGTCGAGTCGCTCCACAAGGTCGAAGCCCGACGTGAGCTGGGGAAGACCCACCACGCGGACCTCGGGGACGTCGGGCAGGGCCTCGTTCACTCAAAGCCTCCGGAAGGCGTGTTCCATGGTTCGCCCGAACCCGGTGCCCCGTAGGGCGAGCCGGGCAGCGGTTCGGTGGCGGGACCGCTGTCGAACGGGTCACCCGGGGGGTACGTGCCGTGGAAGCCGTTCGTCTCAGCGGTGTCGTACACGTCACGTCCGCCGTAGCCGGTGGTGCCCGGACCGCCGTGGACCGGGAGGGTGTACCCGGTGTCCTGGAGCGGGTCGTCCGCGGACGGCGGGGCCTCGCCGACCGGCGGCGGGGACGGGACCGGCCAGCCGCCCGAGGCGCCGTAGGGGCCGTCCGGGCGCGGAACGGCCTGCGGGGGCCACGGAGGCCACGGATCCGGCGGCAGCTCGGCAGCGGCCGCCTGGGCGGCCGTGAAGGGCTGCCGCGTGCGGTTCGGGACGGACACCGCGCGGTAGGCCGCGGCGAAGCCGGCGGGGGGCTCGGCGGCCGGGGCCTGGTGGAGTGGGGCGGCGGGTGCCGGACGCGGCTCCCGGCGGCCGTGCGGGGCGGGCCGGGCCGGGTCCGCCGCCCGGGAGCGGCGCGCCTCCGGCTCGTCGGGGCCGGGCCGCCCGGAGCGGTCGAACAGGGCCGTCAGCCGGCCGGCGACCCGGCGCTTGACCGGGCGCGGTGCGGCGCGCAGCGCGAGGGCGCCCATCACGCCGAGCAGGGACAGGCCGTAGAGGACCACGAAGACGGGTTTGGCCGCGCGACCCGCGTAGAGACCGTGGATCAGCGCCGCGCACCATGCCGGATAGGCCAGCATGTGCATGGCCCGCCAGCGCGCCGCGACCGGGGCAGGGCTGGCGAAGGCGCCGCGCAGGGCGCCCGTCACCCCCACGAAGACCATCAGCAGGGCCGCGAGCGAGCCCAGCCCGATCAGGCCGGCGATTTTGGTGACGCCGAGCGAGAACGGAACGACCGCGGCGATCACCTCCGTGTGGCCGAGCGCGATCTTCGTGGTGATGTGCAGCAGCAGGAACGCGATCGAGGCGACCGCGGTCGTCCGGTGCACCGCCTGGCCGATGATCCGCTGCCGGGTGTTCAGGAAGATCCGGTCCTGGGCGAACAGGCCCCAGATCACCGAGCAGCTCAGCGAGACGAGGGACAGCACGCCCGCGCCGAAGTCCAGGAACTCGCGGAACCGAACGCCTCCGACCGGCACGGACACGGGGAGGAGCAGCAAGGCGACGGCGGACGCCATCCCATAGGCCGAGCGGCCCGGCAGAGGGAGCGAGCTGGTACTGCGACGAGGGTTCATGGGGGCGACTCCGAGCAGTTTCGGGAAAGCGGTCCCGCTGCCGCACTCTAAGTGGCGCCATACCGATCAGTACGGGGTTTGGGTTATTGCGTTGTTATCGACGGACAATCTGATCGGAGTGGCGTTCCATAGGGGGAGGTGGGCGAAGTAATCGCCGACCTTTGTTCACTTCCGGCGGGCTTCGTGGACATGTCCCTCAGGGATACGGAAGCCCGTCGCGGCTTGCTCAAGGGCTGCGGTACCCTAGCGCCATGCGTGCCGTACGCCTTCTGCTTAGCGGGCCGCGCTGATCAGTACCGACCCCGGTTCAGCCGTGAGGCCGGCATCGGCGCGGCGTCCCCTCCTGCGTGAGGGGTTTTTTCATTTCCGCAGGCAGAGACGATCGATGGAGCTTTGAGGATCATGAGCGAGACGAACCCCGCTGCCACCGCCGCCGCGTCGGCGGAGGTCGCGCCGCACCGCTACACGGCCGCCATGGCAGCCGACATCGAGGCACGCTGGCAGGACTTCTGGGACGCCGACGGCACCTACGCGGCGCCGAATCCCACGGGCGACCTGGCGGGCGACCCGGAGCTGGCCGCCAAGCCCAAGAAGTTCATCATGGACATGTTCCCGTATCCCTCGGGCGCGGGCCTGCACGTCGGCCACCCGCTGGGCTACATCGCCACCGACGTCTACGCCCGGTTCCAGCGCATGACCGGCCACAACGTCCTGCACACCCTCGGCTTCGACGCCTTCGGCCTGCCCGCCGAGCAGTACGCCGTGCAGACCGGCACGCATCCGCGCGTGTCCACCGAGGCCAACATCGAGAACATGAAGGCCCAGCTGCGCCGGCTGGGCCTGGGCCACGACAAGCGCCGGTCGTTCGCCACGATCGACCCGCAGTACTACAAGTGGACCCAGTGGATCTTCCTGCAGATCTTCAACTCCTGGTACGACGACGAGGCGCGCAAGGCCCGCCCGATCTCCGAGCTGATCGCCCAGTTCGAGTCCGGTGAACGCGCCGTTCCGGGCACCACGCGCGCGTGGCACGAGCTGAGCGCCCGCGAACGCGCCGACATCCTGGGCGAGTACCGCCTGGCCTACGCCTCCGACGCGCCCGTCAACTGGTGCCCCGGCCTGGGCACCGTCCTGGCCAACGAGGAGGTCACCGCCGACGGCCGTTCCGAGCGCGGCAACTTCCCCGTCTTCAAGGCCAAGCTGCGCCAGTGGAACATGCGCATCACCGCCTACGCCGACCGGCTGCTGGAGGACCTGGAGGAGCTGGACTGGCCCGAGGCCATCAAGCTCCAGCAGCGCAACTGGATCGGCCGCAGCGAGGGCGCCCGCATCGACTTCCCGATCGACGGCGAGCGCATCACGGTCTTCACCACCCGCCCGGACACCCTGTTCGGCGCGACCTACGTGGTGCTGGCGCCCGAGCACCCGCTGGTCGAGAAGTTCACCCCCGAGGCGTGGCCCGAGGGCACGCACGAGGTGTGGACCGGCGGCCACGCCACTCCGGCCGACGCCGTCGCCGCCTACCGGGCGCAGGCCGCCTCGAAGTCCGACGTGGAGCGGCAGGCCGAGGCCAAGGACAAGACCGGTGTCTTCACCGGCGCGTTCGCGACCAACCCGGTCAGCGGCGAGCGGATCCCGGTCTTCATCGCCGACTACGTCCTGATGGGCTACGGCACCGGCGCGATCATGGCCGTCCCCGGCCACGACAGCCGCGACTTCGCCTTCGCGCGTGCCTTCGAGCTGCCCGTCCGCTGCGTGGTCGAGCCGACCGACGGCCGCGGCACCGACCCGTCCACCTGGGAGGACGCCTTCGTCTCCCACGACGCGAAGATCGTCGACTCCGACAACGGCGACCTGAGCCTGAACGGCCTGGGCGTGGCCGACGCCAAGGCGCGCATCACCGAGTGGCTGACGCGCGAGGGCATCGGCGAGGGCACCGTCAACTTCCGGCTGCGCGACTGGCTGTTCAGCCGCCAGCGCTACTGGGGCGAGCCCTTCCCGATCGTCTACGACGAGGACGGCATCGCCCACGCGCTGCCCGAGTCGATGCTGCCGCTGGAGCTGCCCGAGGTCGAGGACTACAGCCCGCGCACCTTCGACCCGGACGACTCCGACACCCAGCCCGAGACCCCGCTCTCGCGCAACGAGGAATGGGTCAACGTCACCCTGGACCTGGGCGACGGCCCCAGGAAGTACCGCCGCGAGACCAACACCATGCCCAACTGGGCCGGTTCCTGCTGGTACGAGTTCCGCTACCTGGACCCGCACAACGACAGCCGGCTGGTGGACCCGGAGATCGAGCGGTACTGGATGGGCCCGCGCGAGGGCCTGCCGCACGGCGGTGTGGACCTGTACGTCGGCGGCGCCGAGCACGCCGTGCTGCACCTGCTGTACGCGCGCTTCTGGTCCAAGGTCCTCTACGACCTGGGGCACGTCTCCTCCGCCGAGCCGTTCCACAAGCTGTTCAACCAGGGCATGATCCAGGCCTACGTCTACCGCGACAGCCGGGGCATCGCGGTGCCCGCCGCCGAGGTCGAGGAGCGCGACGGCGCGTACTACTACCAGGGCGAGAAGGTCACCCGCCTGCTGGGCAAGATGGGCAAGTCCCTGAAGAACGCGGTGACCCCGGACGAGATCGCCGCCGAGTACGGCGCCGACACGCTGCGCCTGTACGAGATGGCCATGGGTCCGCTGGACGTCTCCCGCCCGTGGGACACGCGCGCGGTGGTCGGCCAGTTCCGGCTGCTGCAGCGGCTGTGGCGCAACATCGTCGACGAGGCCACCGGCGAGGTCGCCGTCACCGACGCCGAGCCCGACGAGGAGACCCTGCGCGCCCTGCACAAGGCCATCGACGGCGTACGCCAGGACCTTGAGGGCCTGCGCTTCAACACCGCCATCGCCAAGGTCACCGAGCTGAACAACCACCTGACCAAGGCCGGTGGCGCGGTGCCGCGGTCCGTGGCCGAGCCGCTGGTGCTGATGGTCGCCCCGCTGGCCCCGCACATCGCCGAGGAACTGTGGCGCAGGCTGGGCCACACCGACTCCGTCGTCCACCGGGACTTCCCGGTCGCCGACCCCGCCTACGTCGTCGACGAGACGGTGACCTGCGTCGTGCAGATCAAGGGCAAGGTCAAGGCCCGGCTGGAGGTGCCGCCCGCCATCTCCGAGGAGGAGCTGGAGAAGGTCGCGCTGGCCGACGAGAAGGTGATCGCGGCGCTGGGCGGCGCGGGCATCCGCAAGGTGATCGTGCGGGCGCCGAAGCTGGTCAACATCGTTCCCGCGTGATCGTTGCCGCGTAAACACCGGCGTACACCGGGGCACGAGACGGGTGCTTCCACCGGCTCGGGGTAGTCCCCTACGGGCAGGTTCGGGGTTCGGACGGAACTCCGGGCCTGCCCGCTGCGTTTACCGTGGAGAGGCGCAGCGGGCCGTACCGCACCGACCGGAGGAGGAGCGCCATGGACGTAGTGCTCACCGTGTTCGCCCTGCTCTTCCTGATCTTCGTCGCCCTGGGCGCCTACGCCACGGTCAAGGCCGTCCGCGCCACCAAGCGCGGTGTGGACCGGACCATCGCGCAGGCCCGCCGCACGGTCGAGGACCACACCCTGCGCGCCAAGTCCGTCGCGCAGCCCGGGCCGGCCGGCGAGATCGCCCGGCTGCGGCTCGCCCTGCGCACCTCCATGCGGGCCACGCAGGACGCGCTGCACGCGGGCGCGGCCGAGGACGAGTCGCTGAAGGAGTCCCTCGGCCTCTTCGAACGGCTCAGCGTCCACGGGCATGACCTGGACGCCGACCTCAAGCGCCTGGAGACCGAGCCCGACCGGGCCACGCTCGCCGCGCGCCTGCCCGAACTCCGCGCGCGCACCGAGCGCATCACCCAGTCCGCCGACTCCCTGCGCTGGGCCGTCCGCGACCGGGCCCGCCGCTTCTCCGACGACGAGCTGGACCACCTCAGCGCCCAGATCGGCATCGAGGCGGACGCCCTGCGCCACTGGACGAGAACCGAGCCCGGCCAGACGTCCTCCCACTGGTCCGACACCCCCGCCGCCCCTGCGGACGGCCCCGCCACGGGGCAGGCGCGGGCCGGGGCGGCCGGTGCTCCCGCCACCGCGCGGCCCGCCCCCGACGCGATCACCGGACCCTCGTGGCGCCCGACCGTCCCGTGGCAGAAGAAGCCCCGCCCCGAGAGCACCACATGAGCGGGCCGCTTACCGGGCACCCGACAGGGGCCGGGCTGCCGAGCGGGCACTGCGCCAGGTAACCTCCAGCTCATGTCCCGCCATGTCGCGATCGTCACCGATTCAACGGCCTACCTGCCGCCCCGGACGATGGAGCGCCACGGCATCACCACGGTCCCGCTGACCGTGGTCCTCGGTGACCAGGCGCTCGAAGAGGGCACCGAGATCTCCACCCGCTCCCTCGCCCAGGCGCTGCAGAAACGGCGCTCCGTGACCACCTCCCGCCCCAGCCCCCAGGTGTTCGCCGAGACCTACCGCGGACTCGCCGACTCCGGCGCGAGCGGCATCGTCTCCCTGCACCTGTCCGCCGAGCTGTCCGGCACCTACGACGCGGCGGTCCTCGCGGCGCGCGAGGCACCGGTGCCCGTACGCGTGGTGGACACCGGGGTGATCGCGATGGCGCTCGGCTTCTGCGCCCTCACCGCGGCCGAGACCGCGGAGGCGGGCGGCACGGTGGACGAGGCCGTCACGGCCGCCGAGAAGAGGGCCGCCGGGACATCCGCCGTGTTCTACGTCGACACGCTCGACTATCTGCGCCGAGGCGGCCGTATCGGCGCCGCGCAGAAGCTGCTGGGCTCCGCGCTCGCCGTCAAACCCCTGCTCCAACTCGACGACGGCCGTATCGAGCTGCTCGAAAAGGTGCGTACGGCGTCCAGGGCGATCGCGCGTCTGGAGGAGCTCACCGTGGAGCGGGCGGGCAACGCGGAGGTCGACATCGCCGTTCACCATCTCGACGCCGCCGACGGTGCCGCCGCGCTCGCCGACCGGCTGCGGGCACGCGTCCCGGGCCTGGCCGACCTGCATGTCAGCGAGGTCGGAGCGGTGATCGGGGCACATACCGGGCCTGGTCTGCTGGGGGCGGTCGTCTCGCCTCGCTGAGGCCGGGGCGGGGGCCCGGCTCGCCTGTCGTCCTGTCGGTTTCACTCGTGTGGGTGGCGGAGTTATCCACAACCGGGCGGTAATGCACGGGAATTCACCAAGATCATCGTGATGCGGCGAAGTGCTCCATCCTCGTCACATGGCACTTCGATCCCGCTCCCGCATCGCGACCCCGACCAGCGGCCCCGGCCGTGGCCCGGCTTCCGACGGCCGCGTCCGGCACCGCCGCGCCACCGGACATCGGGCCATCGGACAGCGCGTCACCGGTCACCGCGCCACCGATCCCGGCCCCGCCGAACACCGTCGCACCCGCAGTCGTCCGCCCGCGCCGGCGGAGGAACTGCGCCGCCGAGCGGAACTCCTCTTCGGTGAACGGGCGGTGCAGTGGCGGGAGTCCGGGAACGCGCCGCCGGATCCGGATGGCTCCGCCGGCGCGTCGGCAGCGGTGAGCGCGGTCCCGCCGCGCTCACCTGCCGACCTTGCCCCACCGCCCCCGTCATCCGCCCTTTTACCGAAGGACGAACGGGCCGGTGGCGCGCAGCCGCCGGAACCGGGGGGCCCGGGAGAGGCGCAGGTGCCCACGGCTCCGGGCTGGCACGAACGCGCCGGGCTGGCGCTGCGGGAGCGGATGCCGGTATGGCTCCAGACGCGGTACGGGCTGGAGCGGCGAGCGGTCGTGGCCCTGACCGTGGTGCTCGTGATCGCTGCCGTCTTCGCCGCGCAGCACTTCTGGTCGGGCCGGACCCAGTCCGTGAGCGCCCCGCAAGTGGTCCACGCGCAGCCCCCGTTCACCAAGAAGGAGGAGGAGACGGCGACCGCGGTGACCGGGGCCGCCTCGGCGACACCCGGCGCGGAGATCGTCGTGGACGTCGGCGGCAAGGTCCGCAAACCAGGAATCCTGCGGCTGCCGTCCGGCGCCCGGGTGGCCGACGCGTTGCGAGCGGCGGGCGGGGTCCGGCCGGGCGTGAGTACGGAGGGGCTCAACCGGGCCCGTTTCCTGGTCGACGGTGAGCAGGTCCTCGTTGGTGTCCCCGTGGGAGCCGCTCCCGCCGGCTCGGTGCCCGGGCCCCTCTCCGGTGCGACCGGCACGGGCCCGGCCGCGCCGGTGTCCCTCAACACCGCCACCGCGGACCAGCTCGACACCCTGCCCGGAGTCGGCCCGGTACTGGCCCGGCACATCATCGACTACCGCACCCAGCACGGCGGTTTCCGCTCGGTGGACGAACTGCGCGAGGTCAACGGCATCGGTGACAGCCGGTTCACCGATCTGCGCGACCTGGTACGGCCATGAGCCGCGCGCTCGACGCGGCCGCACCGGGCGCCGGGCACGAGGGGAGCGGCCCCGCGCCGACCGGTCGGGCCGACCCCCTGGACCTGCGCCTGGTGCCGCCCGCGCTCGCCGCCTGGGGCACGGCGGCCCTGACCCTGGACGCACCGGCGGCCTGGACCGCCGGGACCGTCCTCGGCTGCCTGCTCGGTGGTGTCCTGCTGCTGTCGGTGCGGCGACCGAGCCGGGCCGGGCGGACGGGGCTGACAGGGCGGAGCGGACGGTCGGGGCGGTCAAGGCGGCCTGGGCGGCCTGGGCGGCCTGGACAGTCCTGGCTACCCGGACAGTCCGGGCGGACCGGACGGGCCGGGACGGCCGGGTGGGTGTGGGGCCGGTTTCGCTGGGCGCGGGCCACCGTCGCCGCGGTGCTGCTCTGTGCCGCCGCGGCGGCCGTCTCCGCCGGACTGCACGGGGCCGATGTACGGCGCGGCCCGGTGCCCGAGCTGGCCCGGCGGTTCGCGACCGTCACCGCCGAGGTCGAGGTGAGCGGCGATCCCTGGCTGAGCGGGCCACGGGTGAGCGGCGACCACATGGCACCGACGGCCGTGCTGGCGCGGGCCGAGGTGCTGAGCGTGGAGGTGGCCGGCGGACGGCGGACACGGATCCGGACGCCCGTGCTGCTGATCGTCGACGCGGATGTCCCGGCACCGGAGGGAAGCGCCGGGAGAAGCCGGGGTCCCGGGCCGCCGGCCGGAGCCGAACGGCACCGGCCGGGTGGGCGAGCCGCCTGGCTCGGGCTGTTGCCGTCCACGCGGCTCCGGGTCGGCGGGCGGCTGGCGCCCGCGCTCACGGGCGGCGACCGGACGGCGGCCGTGCTCCGGGTGCGCGGCCGGCCGGTGCCCCGGATCGTGGCGGGGCCGAGCGGGCCGCAACGGCTCGCGGGCCGGCTCAGGGCGGGGCTGCGGGAGGCGACCGAGGACCTGCCGGGGGACGCGCGGGCGCTGCTTCCCGGACTGGTCGTCGGGGACACCTCGCGGATCACACCCGAGCTGGACCACGCCTTCGACGAGACGGACCTGGCGCACCTCCTCGCCGTCTCCGGCAGCAACCTCACCGTCCTGCTCGCGTTGCTCATCGGACCGCCGGGCCTGGCGCAACGGGCCGAACGCAGAGGTCTGGCACCACGCCTGGGCCTCTCGCTCAGGGTGACGGCCCTGCTCGCGGGAGCGCTGACGCTGGGCTTCGTGATCGTCTGCCGGCCCGACCCCAGCGTCCTGCGGGCCGCGGCCTGCGGTGCCGTCGCACTGCTCGCCCTGGCCACCGGGCGCCGCAGATCGCTGATCCCGGCTCTGGCCACGGCCGTTCTGCTGCTGGTGCTGTACGACCCGTGGCTGGCTCGCAGTTACGGCTTCCTGCTGTCGGTGCTGGCCACCGGCGCGCTGCTGGTACTGGCGCCGGGCTGGAGCGAGGCGTTGCGGCGGCGCCGGGTACCCCCGAGGCTCGCCGAGGCGCTGGCGGCGGCTGCCGCGGCCCAGGCCGTGTGCGCGCCGGTCGTGGCGGTGCTGTCGGCCCGGGTGAGCCTGGTGGCGGTGCCGTGCAACCTGCTCGCCGAGCTGGCGGTCGCGCCGGCGACGGTACTGGGGTTCGCGGCACTTGTGACGGCGCCCTTGCTGATGCCGGTGGCCAACGCTCTGGCCTGGTGCGCGAGTTGGCCTGCCGGGTGGATCGCGGGAGTCGCCCGGGCCGGGGCGGCGCTGCCCGGCGCGGGCGTGGACTGGCCGGGGAGCTGGCCGGGGGCACTGGCGCTCGCGGCGGTCACCGTGGCCGTCGTGTCGCTCGGCCGGAGGCTGCTGCGGCACCCCGTGTGGTGCGGTCTGCTCGGGATACTGCTCGTGCTGGTCGTGACCCGGCCGGCTCCGCTGACCCGGGTGATCACGGGCTGGCCACCGCCCGGCTGGAGATTCGTGATGTGCGACGTCGGACAGGGCGACGCGACGGTGCTGGCGGCGGGCGAGGGAACCGGGGTGGTCGTGGACGCCGGACCGGATCCCGCACTGGTCGACGACTGTCTGCGGCGGCTGGGCATCACCCGCGTCCCCCTGGTGATCCTGACCCACTTCCACGCCGACCACGTGGCGGGCCTGCCCGGCGTCCTGCGGGGTCGCTCGGTTGCCGCGATCCAGACCACCGGGCTCGCGGAGCCCGCGGACCAGGCGCGGTTCGTCCGCAAGGAGGCGGCCGAGCGGCACATCCCGGTCGTGACGGCCGTCGCGGGAGAGGAACGCGGCGTCGGACCGCTCACCTGGCGGGTCCTGTGGCCCCCGCCCCAGGGAGCCCGGGTGCCCTCCGGAAGTCGAACACCCGCCTCCGTATCCGGCCCGGCCTTGCGGCCGGAAGGGCCGAACGACGCCAGTGTCACGCTGCTGGTACGCACGGGCGGGCTGCGGCTGTTGCTGCTCGGGGACCTCGAACCCCCGGCCCAGCAGGCCCTGCTGCGGTCTTGAGAATTTCAATCGCGGGTGGCACCGAGTGAGAGCGCTGACCTGCGGTCCCGGCAAAATCTGTCAATGATGGTTGGCACTGATTGCCGGTGAGGGGTGGCACCTTACGCAGGTTTCACGCTTGTTGGCACCTCTTTGCTCAAATCTCTCCTTACCTTCTGCGCGCCCCTGTCTGCTGTTCCTATGAAGCAGACCAGTGTGGAAGGGCCTGTCGCCTCGCGCGTATCTGAGGGGAGGGTTGCCAGCCCGCTCTGGTCGGATGCGTGCGGCTGGGAGGACCTCGCCCTCCTCTGCGGTGAGGAGAATCTCGCGGTCGGCCGGGCGATGCTGAACCTCGATCGTGGCTGGTCGGCCCGGTGGAGTGCGACGTGGAAGGTCGGCAAGGTGAAGCGGGCCGGCCCGGTCGAGGGCTTGAACGCGGTGCCGCTGACCGGCTGCGTTCCCTGGCGGGGCTTCACCTGGCGCCAAGGGCAGTTCCATCGCCCGGGTCTGGAGTCAGTGTTGTCGACCGGGCGTCAGCATGCTTTCGAGTCTCACCGTGAGGATCAGTTCCTCGCGATGGCGGATTTCACGGGTGATGCGGAGGAAATGCTGTCGCAGCCTTTCCTGCTGGAGTTCCAAGGAGAGGGCGGCTGGCGTGAGCACATTCCCGATTTCCTTCTGGTTTCCAGGCGAGGCAGGTGGCTTGTGGATGTCAGGCCCGCAGGCCGGATGGATGACGATGATCTGATGAAGTTCGCGGCCACGTCCGAGGTCGCGCTCGCGTTGGGGTGGGGCTACGCCGTCGTCACGGGATGGAGGCCGCTGACCTGGAGAAACGTCGACCTGCTCTACTCCCGGCGCCGCCCGATGCAGGACCGGTTGGGCCTGAAGCCGATGCTGCTGCAGACGGCCCGGGCCGCCCAGGCCCTGTCGCAGCCGCTCACCTTCCGCGCGCTGGCGGACAGTTACGAGTTCCCTTCCCTTGCCCGACCGGTGATCTTGCACCTGCTCTGGCACCGCCAGCTGGGCGTCGACCTGGCAGCTCCGTTCGGCGACAGCAGCATCCTTCGCGTCGCGAGGGAGGCCGTTCGATGAGCGGGCAGGCGGCCGGGCTGCTGGAACTGGCCATCGGCGAGAGCCTGATCCTGGACGACGAGGAATGGCGGGTGGATCTCGTCGAACCGCAGTACGGCAGGGTGCTGCTGACGTCCGACACGGGGACGCGGCAGACGGTGTCGTTCCGCATGCTCGCCCACCATCCTCGCTGCCGGCGTTCGACGGTGGCGACCGTGTCGGGACGGCGTCTGCAGCCGAGGACCGAGGACGATCTCACCGATCACCAACGGACCTTGCTGCAGATCAGGCGGGGCCACCTGCTGGAAGTCGAGACGGGATACCGCGGCGGTGACCCGCTGCACCCCGGGCCGGGTGAGCCTCGGCCCGAGTACGACCCGGACTGCACCACCGTGACCCAACGGCGGCGGGCGAAGGTCGCCGAGCTGAAGGCCCTTGATCCGGAACACGCGAAGGTGCTGGGTCTGTCCCAAGTGAGCTACCGGACGCTGACTCGGTGGGAGTCCAAACGGCGGGCCGACGTCACGATGGGATGCGCCGACGACCGCTGGACCCCCGCCTCGCGCGGACACCCGAGCATCACGGACGAGGTTCGCAAGGCGATCCTCGCCGTCCGGCAGGAGACCCTGCACCGGTCGAAGATCAACATGCGGGCCCGGGTCGGCCTCATCCACCAGTACGTGCTGGAGACCTACGGCGAGGAGGCCGCCGAGAAGATCCCGAGCTACGGCACGCTGCGAGTGGTCTGGCGGGAGTGGTTCGGCACGGGTCGCGCACGTCAGCGCTATGCCCGCTCCGCGCTGCTGGAGACCACGGGCGAACACGTGATCGTCGAGAGGCCCGGTCAGGTCGTTGCCCTGGACACCACGGTGTTGCCGGTGATGCTGCGCGAGACGGTCTTCGACGACCCGGTCACCGTCTATCTCACGCTGGCCATGTGTGTCTACACGCACTCGCTGGTCGGGTTCCGTCTGACGCTGGTCTCGGACACGTCGACCGACGTCGCGATGCTGCTGCGGGACGTGACGATGCCGCTGCCGATGCGGGACGACTGGGGCGAGGACATGGAGTGGCCCTATCCGGGCGTCCCGGCGGCCCTGGTCGCGGAGTTCGCCGGGCACGAGGTCGCCGCGTTGCCGTTCTTCGCGCCGGAGACGGTCACGACCGATCACGGCAGCGTCTACCGCAACCATCACCTCGTTCAGGCTCAGCACGTTCTGGGTGTGAAGGTGCTGCCGGCGCGGGTTCTGCGGCCGACCGACAAGCAGGCGGTCGAGCGGGCATTCGGGTCCGCCCGTTCGATGCTGTTCGAGTACTTGCCCGGCTACACCGGCGTCGACGCATCCGACCGTGGCGCCGACATCGAGGGCGACGCGGTCCTCACCGTCGCGGAGATGGAGCATCTGCTGGCGACCTGGATCGTCCGCATCTGGCAGAACCGGCGCATGGGCGAGTACGCCCCCTGTTGGGACCCGGTCGGCGATCACAGCCCGAACACGCTGTTCGCCGCGTCGATGGCCCAGGGCGGATGGGCCCTGGAGATTCCCTCGCCGAGCCTCTACTACCAGCTGCTGCCCCGGCACCAGGTCATCATCCAGGGCAAGAGGGGGGTGAAGATCCGCGGACTTTGGTATGACGGCAGGGCCCTGGACCCCTACCGCGACGAGGAGGGATCCGGTCGCGGCGGGCGGCACAAGGACCGCTGGACTGTGCACCGCGACCCGCGCGATGCACGGTTCGCGTTCTTCCAGGACCCGCGCACGCACGACTGGCACGAGTTGCGGTGGACGGGCATGCCGCCGGCGGGCGAGATCCCCGCGTTCACTGACGCACGGGTACGCGAACTTTTGACCGCGGCGAAACAGGCCGGTCTCAAGCCCCGCACGGACAGCGAACTGCTGCCCCTACTGCTGGAGTTGCTCGCCGCCCATGTCAAGGCCGAGCAGTGGCCGGGACAGCTGACCAAGGCCCAACGCAGGGAACGGGCCCGTGAGGCAGCCCAGGTGAAGACGGCAGCGGCTGACCGGCCCGCCGCGGGCACGCCCGGCGCCGCCATCGGCAGCCGGCCCAGCCGACCGGTCCGAGTGGACGAGGCGGTGGACGCCGAGCGCCGCAGCCGGCGCGAGGCCGCCATCCTGCAGCCGCCCCGAGCCCCCCGCCGGCTGGGAGACGGATCCCGCCGCAGGGCCCACGCTCTGCTGGCCGCGGACGAACCGGCCGAGGCGGATTCGGTACGCGATGACGAGACAGAACGTGGGGAAGCACGGTGAGTGTCGAAGCCAGGCTTGCTGCCGAGGGATTCATTCTGCCGGGCGAGGTCCCGGACCGGGAGACCGCTGAGGGCTGGACGCGGTGGAGGCTGACGCGGCACTCGTTCGTCCCCGCACCCCGCATTTCCCGCGCCGTCTATGACAACAAGAGCAAGCGCGACAAGGCCATCCACGATCTCCATCGCCGGGCCACCCACGCCAACCTGCCGCTGTTGGACACTCCGATGAGCCTGGTCGTCTCCGAGCTGATGGGGAACCGGCTGCTGAGCAATGCGATGAAGCAGAAGCCGACCACGCGTCCCGGACTCATGATCAACGGTGGTGGGAACCAGGGCAAGACGGAAACGGCTGCCGAGGCGGCAGCCGCGTTCGAGGACCTGTGGCTGGGGCTCGAGGAGTTTGTGGACGTCCCCGAGCTGCCCGGTGCCCGCGATCTTCGGGCCACCGTCGCCTACGTTCAGACGCCGGTCACTGCGACACCGAAATCGACCTGCCAGGCCATCCTGGACTTCTTCGGCACCAGCGGTCGCAACATGACCTTGACCCAGCTCGTCCAGCAGGTCCGTGCGTCCCTGCGTGATCATCGCACCCGCGTGCTGATTCTGGACGACATCACCCGGCTCCGCATGCACCGCAAGGACGACCAGGACACCCTCGACCTGATCAGGGCCCTGATGAGCATGCGCGTCACCCTGGTCCTGATCGGTGTCGGCATCCCCGACTCCGGCCTGCTCAGGGGAGGCTGGCAGAACCCCACCACCGGCCAGTGGGAGTTTCCCGAACCCGGTCACGAGGACTGGAGGGACGAGGCGTCCACCCAGACCGCCAGGCGGTTCGACCTCGTCGACCTGCGGCCGTTCAGCTATGACACAGCCGACGAGATCGCCGACTTCGTCGACCATCTCACCGGACTGGAGGACGAGCTCAGGCTGTTCAACGCCCGCGAGGGCATGCTGACAGGCGGTCGCATGCCCGAGTACATCTACCGTCGCACCGGCGGTGTCGTCGGGCTGATCGAGCGGCTGATCGAGGACGGCGCCTCGCTGGCCATGGACACCGGCATCGAAGAGATCACCGAGGAACTGCTGGACAGAGTGATCATCCGCACCCAGCATCCCAAGCGCGACCGGGCCGCCGGGGAGGAGGGCGAGGTCCCGCCGGCCCTTCCGGCGAAGAAGGCAGTCCAGGGCCGCAGACCGCGCAACACCGTCTTCGACGACAAGGGCGTCCCCCAGATGACCGCAGTCCGGAAGTGAGACGGCATTGCCCCCGTTGCGTCCCCTGGCCCGAAGCCTTCCGCCGCTGCCGGACGAGTCCCTGCCCGGATTCCTCCTTCGGCTCGCCTTCCGACTGCACACCTCGCCAGCAGAACTGGCCGTCCGCACCGGACTCGCCGACCGCGCAGATCGGGCCGTCCTGCCGGTGCCGCTTCTTATCGGCCTCACCGCCGAGCGACGGCACACCTTTGCCCGGATGATCAAGGCCACGGACACCGAAGTGGACGCCATGCTGCTGGACACCTACAGCAGCCGCTACCCGCCCGCACAGCCCTCCCCGAGCGGCCGCAACGGCCTGGCGAACCAACAACACCGCTGGCTCTTCATGCACGCCACCCGATACTGCCCCCAATGCCTGACCGGCCAGGACAACCCGGTGGAACAGGCCTTCGGCGGGGCCTGGAAGACCTGTTGGCGCCTTCCGCCGGTCTTCGCCTGCCTGGCACACCGCCGCTTCCTGGAACACGAATGCCCAGCATGCAAATCGGTGATCCTTCCCACCGCGACCCGCAGCACTGTCCGGCACTTTCCCCGCTGGCGCGAGGCAAGCCTGCACCCGGCACAATGCAGAGCATTCGTCGACGGGCAGTGCGGGCATCGCCTTGACCGAGACTCGGTCAACTCTCAACCGCTGCCAGTCGAATACGAGGAGTTCCAGCAATTATTGCTCGGCCTTCTGAATCCGGTTGGTCCTGATGAGGTGATAACTCTCGGGCACTCGACATCCCCTGCTCACTACTTCACGGATCTGAGAACGGCCTGCCAAATCTTGAGGGCGTCATGGCCCAAATCCCGCCATCTCCTGGACAATAAAGATCTCGTCTCATTCCTGGAGGCAGCCGCCAATGAGACCCCCCGGTCCCGGTCGACGCTCGTCCACGCCGTCAGCGACATGCCCCAGATGGAGGCACAGCCGCACGCGGCCCTCCTCCTGGCAGCGGACCGCCTGCTGCGGGCGGGCGACCCGGACACCTTCGCCAGTCACTTACGGCTCCTTCTCGATGAACCTGAACGCCGGCCCTCCAAGGTCAGTTGGGCTCGCGCCTTCCTGAATACCCGCCCCCAGTGCTCGGAAGGGTTTCTCCAAGCGGTCTCCTCAGTGCTGCAGACCTATGCCGGGCGATCCCTTGGACGGAGCTTGAAGCAACCGGTCCGCAGGACCCGCTTCCGCCCGGAGCATATTCCTCAGTTCCTCGAAGAAGACTGGTATCAACGGCACTTCGCGCACATGGACGGCATCGCGACGGTCCGTCTCCGGCGGACTGTCGCGATTCGGCTCTGCCAAGCAGCATCCGGCGGCTCGATTCAGAAGGCCGCGGACCGCTTGAGTCTATATTTGGGGGATCCGGCCATCGCCGCCCGGATTGCAGACAGCCCTAAGCACGTTCACGGATGGGCCCGAAAGCGCCCTGACCCGCTTGAGTTTGAAACTGCACTCCGCAATCTCGCAGCCGAACTCGATGCCAGAGATAATCTCATCGACTACGAGCAGCGTCGAAAGGCACTGGCGTCGTGGTGCATCGGCCCGAGGCCATGGGAAGTAATCGCCAGCCGCATCGCCGTCCCGGTCGGCAATTACGCTGCTGGTGGGGGCTTTGCCGTTGATCTCAGTGACCGAAAACGGAACATCGCATCCGTCATCCTCTGGTCCCTTATGACACAGGCAGAGCATGTCTTTGCCCCGACGCCCATCTGCGATCAACAAGACCCCGAGACGCAGAGGAAATGGCGGAACAGCGTCGACGCGGTCTGGGCGCGCATACGACACGGCAACACAAGGCCCACCGACACCCAAATGATCACGGTGCTCGAGGAGTACGCTGCCTACCTGACACCGATCATCGACCGAGGGCAAACCCCATCCTCTGAAGCGAGCCCCTGGACCTCGCACCGGACTGGAAGAGCCTCACGCAGCAGCACCTGAGCAGGTGTGATCCAGTTTCATAGCAGTCAGGTCGCGCGCATCGCCGACGGCATGGAGGCCGGGCCGGACCCGGCCGGGACGCGCGGCGGTCGGCACAAGATGGCCGTTCTTGTCCTCCTTGAAGGTCCCTGTCCGCCTCGCTACACTCCCGCATAGGACACACCAGCAGAAGAGGAGTGGCTCCCCGGCGAAACGAGACTCGCCGAAAGCACTCTTGAGCGAGCGCCTTAGGGAATGGTTGGTGACCTGCACCTAGGGCTGGCAGTGCCACGTCTTCGTGAAGCACGTAAGGGCCATAACGCTAAGACCTCAAGACTTGCTTCGGCGCACAGGTGCAAGGGTCGGTTGCGTCAACACGCACCTAGACCCAAGGCAACGCTGTGGTGGTCTCAGGGAGCAAGTCATTCCGATGCCTGCCACAGCTCGTTCCAGAAGGAATTCACTGTGCTGGGCTATTTCTCTACTATTCTTGAGGTATTCAACCCTCGGTATCTACTCACTGTTCTTCGGTTCCTGCCTGTCTTGATCATCGTTGTCCTGATGGCGCCGGCCTTCCTGACGTGGCCTTTCCTCCCTCAGCGACGGCATGACTCGCTGCTTGAGTTCATGCAGAAGCTGATCGACTGGACAAGGGCAACGCGCAACTAACAGCGAGGCTCAGGGGGTCCGGTGATGCAGAACCACCGGACCCCCTGCGTCGAAAGACTGACGCCCTTCATGAGATTCCAGTCGGAGCGGTGCCAGCTCTCGCTGAAAAGTGCCATGTCTCGCTGAAATTCTCAGGTCTCCGGCGGCGGCCGGGCTGGCCCGGGTGGACGCCTTGAAGGTGGCCCACCACGGCTCGGCCTACCAGGACCCCCGGCTGATACGCCTCGCCGCACCCCGGGTGGCGCTCGTCTCCGCCGGTGCCGGCAACTCCTACGGCCATCCGGCGCCGTCGACCGTGGCCGCCCTGCGGACCGGCGGAGCGACGGTCCTGCGCACCGACCGGGACGGGGCACTCGCGCTCACCGGGACCGGAGGGAGGGAGGGGGAGATGCGGGTGACGAGCGAGCGCTGACCCGGCGCCACGCGGTAGGAGCTGTGTGACGGCAGCGTGAAAACCTGACCTGAACGACCAATTCGGATCAGTCCCGGCGCATCCAGTGGATTGCTGTGATGTGGGTCCGTGTTGCCTCGAAAGCCGCATCAGTGATCGAATGAACCTTCGGCAATGGATCATGTCGAGGGGTACAGGGGTGTCGTGGATGTTCGGCCGCTTGTTGGGTAATCAGAGAAACCGCCTGCAACGGACGAATCCCCTGGCGGGGATCCGGACACCGCCGCATGCCGGAGTGCTCAGCTGCCGGGTGGTCGACCCGGTCAACGAGCCCGTGACGGGCGCCGAGGTGACGGTCGGTGACGCCATGGGCCGACGGGTGGTGGCCGGGGGCACCGACCCCTACGGCCTGTTCCTGACCATGGTGCCGCCGGGGGAGTACCGGATCGCGGTGGCGGCCGAGGGCTACGCGCCGTACCGGGCCACCGCGCTGGTCGGGGAGAACTCCCTCGCGTCGCTGGGCGATGTGACGCTCCAGGTGGCCCAGCCGCCGGAACCGCCGGCGCCGGGCGACTGGGACGTGGACGCCGCGCACTCCTCGATCGGTTTCACCGCGCGGCACATCGGACTGGCCCGGATCCACGGCAGGTTCAACTCCTTCGCCGGGGTGGTGCGGATCGCCGAGCGGATGGAACAGTCGGCGATGCACGTGGTGATCGACGCGTCCTCCATCGACACGGGGATCCGGATGCGCGACGACCACTTGCGGTCGGCGGATTTCCTGGACGTACAGCGGTTCCCGGCGCTGGAGTTCTACAGCGACCGCTTCGTGCACAAGGGCGGCAGCCGGTGGGCGGTCGTCGGGGCGCTGTCGCTGCACGGCGTGACCCGCACGGTCACGCTCGACACCGAGTACCTCGGGCTCGGCAACGGGGTGGAGGGCGAGACGCGAGCAGCCTGCCGGGCCACCACCGAACTGCACCGGGACGACTTCACGATCAGCTGGCAGTCGATGCTGGCCCGGGGCATCGCGGCGGTCGGACCGAGCATCCGCGTCGACCTGGACGTGCAGATCGTGCCGAAGAGCTGACCGCCCGGATCACCCTGTCCTGGCCGCGGGCATGTCCAAGCAGCCGGTGGTGGCTCCGGGCGCTGCCGCGCCTGCCACGGTGAGGGCCGAGCCTCCGGGATCAGGGCCGGCACGGGTACGGGGTGGGGCGGTGGGCGCGTCCTGCGGCGGTGCCACGAGAACCGGTGGCGAAGGCCGGCGCACCAGTGGGAACCGTGAGTACCGGTCGCGCAGGCCGGGCGTACAGGTGGCGGACGCCGGGTGTACCGGTGGCGGCCGCTGAACGTTCCGGCCGACCTCGGCCGGACCGACCGGGGCAGAGGCCGCCCACCAGGGCCGAAGGCCGCCTACCAGGGCCGGAGGTTCTCACCCGGTGCCGGAGAATGGGCCCGTGAGCGATGTGAGACACGTGCTGGTGCTGCCCGACCGCGACGCCGCCGAGGAAGCGGCCGAGGCGCTCGGGGAGCGGTTCGGGATCGACGAGGAGCCCCGGCTCGTCCGGGACGCGCTGGCCGGTGAGGACGACGCCGAGGACGCCCAGTGGCTGGTGGTCCTGCGGGACGAACGCGAGCGGCTCGACCCCGCCGAGCTGGACGCGTTCGCGGGGGAGTGGGACGGCTGGCGCGAGGAACCGTGACCCCGAGCCGCCCTCGGGGTCCGCTCCGGGTCCGGTCGGGGTGGCGGCGCCGGTTGGCTGTCAGTGCCGCGTGGGATGCTGTAAGCGATGGCCAGGAAGACTGCGAATGACGACCCTCTCGCCCCGGTGACCGTTGCCGTGGGCCAGGAGGACCTCCTGCTCGACCGTGCCGTGCGGGAGGTGGTGGCCGCCGCCAAGGCCGCCGACGCCGACACGGACGTACGTGACCTGACCCCGGACCAGCTGCAGCCCGGCACACTCGCCGAGCTGACCAGCCCGTCGCTCTTCGCGGAGCGCAAGGTCGTGGTCGTACGCAACGCGCAGGACCTGTCCGCCGACACGGTCAAGGACGTGAAGGCGTATCTCGGTTCGCCCGCCGAGGAGATCACTCTGGTGCTGCTGCACGCCGGCGGCGCCAAGGGAAAGGGGCTGCTGGACGCGGCGCGCAAGGCGGGCGCGCGGGAGGTGGCCTGCCCGAAGATGACCAAGCCGGCGGACCGGCTGGCCTTCGTCCGGGGCGAGTTCCGCTCCCTCGGGCGGTCGGCCACACCCGAGGCGTGCCAGGCGCTGTGCGATGCCATCGGCAGCGACCTGCGGGAGCTGGCCTCGGCGGTCTCGCAGTTGGTCGCCGACGTGGAAGGGACGATCGACGAGGCGATCGTCGGGCGGTATTACACGGGGCGCGCCGAGGCCTCCAGCTTCACGGTCGCCGACCGGGCCGTGGAGGGGCGTACGGCGGAGGCGCTGGAGGCCCTCAGATGGTCGCTGGCGACGGGCGTGGCGCCGGTGATGATCACCAGCGCGCTGGCACAGGGCGTGCGGGCGATCGGCAAGCTGTCCTCGGCCCGGGGCGGCCGGCCGGCCGATCTGGCGCGGGAGCTGGGCATGCCGCCGTGGAAGATCGACCGGGTGCGCCAGCAGATGCGGGGCTGGACGCCGGACGGGGTCGCGGTGGCACTCAGAGCGGTCGCGGAGGCCGACGCGGGCGTGAAGGGCGGCGGCGACGATCCCGAGTACGCCTTGGAGAAGGCGGTCGTGGTGATCGCCCGGGCCGCCCGCTCCAGAGGCCGGGCCTGACCGGACGGCTCCCCGCCACCGGCGAGCCGGCACAAGGGTGGCGGCAGGCCGGCCCGTGCGCCTGCCGATGAGCCACCGGGCCGGGGTGGCTCGGTCCCACCCCACCGGAACACGGGCACCGCATGACCGGCTCCGCTCACCGGTCGGCTCCGCTCACCGAAGAGCCGGCCTTCACTCGGCGGACCCGCGCGCCCCACCACCCGCGCGCGAAAACCCTCAGCGCTTGAGTCCCGCCGCCCACCCCAGGGCATGCCGACGGCCCCGATGCCCGCCTTGGGGAAAGGCGAAGGCGCCGGGGCCGTCGGATCAAGCTTGTGGATCCACGCCCGCGTGGCGAACGCAGGCCGCGCGTGGGTCCGGGGGTGCCGGTCGGGAGCGGATGAGAGAGGGCCCGCCCTGGGTCTTTCCGGCGATCAGATCAGAAAGGAGGTTCAGCCCTTGAGGGAAGCGACCTTGGAAGCAAGCGCCGACTTCTTGTTGGCGGCCTGGTTCTTGTGGATGACGCCCTTGGAGACGGCCTTGTCGAGCGCCCGCGCGGCAGCGCGCTGCAGCTCGGTGGCCTTCTCGACGTCACCCGCGGCAGCGGCCTCACGGGCCTTGCGGATCGCGGTCTTCAGAGAGGACTTGACGGCCTTGTTGCGCAGCCGGGCCTTCTCGTTGGTCTTGATCCGCTTGATCTGGGACTTGATGTTCGCCACGAAGGAGCCTTTTCAGGTTCAGGCGCGGGGCCGCTCGGGTCCCGAACCGGTGATCCAAAATTTTCGGACGTGCCTCGCGCTGAGAGGGCATGAGGCACAGCCATCTACAGTACCAGTGGCCCTCCGGGCGGCCCAAAACGGCCCTAGGTCCCGCCCCGTGGGACCATGGAGACTACGTAACGATCCGACCCGAGGCATAAGGCGCCTCAAGAGACAGGACCCTGCGTGCCCGCGACCCCTAACCATGTGCCCGAGCCGAGCCGTACCGACCCGGCTCTGATCCGCAATTTCTGCATCATCGCGCACATCGACCACGGCAAGTCCACGCTCGCCGACCGGATGCTCCAGCTGACCGGTGTGGTCGAGCAGCGGCAGATGCGTGCTCAGTACCTCGACCGGATGGACATCGAGCGCGAGCGCGGCATCACGATCAAGTCCCAGGCGGTGCGTCTGCCCTGGGCCCCGACCGAGGGCCCCGACCAGGGCACGACCCACATCCTCAACATGATCGACACCCCCGGGCACGTCGACTTCACCTACGAGGTCTCGCGGTCGCTGGCCGCCTGCGAGGGGACCATCCTCCTGGTCGACGCCGCCCAGGGCATCGAGGCGCAGACCCTCGCCAACCTCTACCTGGCGATGGAGAACGACCTCACGATCATCCCGGTGCTGAACAAGATCGACCTGCCGGCCGCGCAGCCGGAGAAGTTCGCCGAGGAACTGGCGAACCTGGTCGGCTGCGAACCGGACGACGTGCTCAAGGTCTCGGCGAAGACCGGTCTCGGTGTGGACGTGCTGCTGAACAAGGTCGTCAAGGAGGTCCCGGCGCCGGTCGGTGTCGCCGACGCGCCCGCCCGCGCGATGATCTTCGACTCGGTCTACGACTCCTACCGCGGTGTCGTGACGTACGTCCGTGTCATCGACGGCCAGCTCAACAAGCGCGAGCGCATCAAGATGATGTCGACCGGCGCCACGCACGAGCTGCTGGAGATCGGTGTCAACTCGCCGGAGATGCTGCCGGCCGACGGCCTCGGCGTCGGTGAGGTGGGGTACCTCATCACCGGCGTGAAGGACGTGAGGCAGTCCAAGGTCGGTGACACGGTCACCAGCCAGCACAAGGGTGCCACCGAGGCGCTCGGCGGTTACAAGGACCCGAAGCCGATGGTCTTCTCCGGTCTGTATCCGCTGGACGGCTCCGACTACCCGGAGCTGCGCGAGGCCCTGGACAAGCTCCAGCTCAACGACGCCGCGCTGGTCTACGAGCCGGAGACCTCCGCCGCCCTCGGCTTCGGTTTCCGCGTCGGCTTCCTCGGCCTGCTGCACCTGGACGTGATCCGGGAGCGGCTGGAGCGCGAGTTCGGCCTCGACCTGATCGCCACCGCCCCCAACGTGGTCTACCGCGTGATCCTGGAGGACGGCAGCGAGGTCACCGTCACCAACCCGAGCGAGTTCCCCGAGGGCAAGATCGCCGAGGTGTTCGAGCCGGTCGTGCGGGCGACGATCCTCGCGCCGACCGAGTTCATCGGCGCGATCATGGAACTGTGCCAGACCCGGCGCGGCACGCTGCTGGGCATGGACTACCTCTCCGAGGACCGGGTCGAGATCCGCTACACCCTGCCGCTCGCGGAGATCGTCTTCGACTTCTTCGACCAGCTGAAGTCGAAGACGCGCGGCTACGCCTCCCTGGACTACGAGCCCACGGGCGAGCAGAGCAGCTCCCTGGTCAAGGTCGACATCCTGCTGCACGGCGACAAGGTGGACGCCTTCTCGGCGATCACCCACAAGGATCAGGCGTACGCGTACGGCGTGCGGCTCGTCGCCAAGCTCAAGGAACTGATCCCGCGGCAGAACTTCGAGGTGCCGGTGCAGGCCGCCATCGGCGCCCGGGTCATCGCCCGCGAGACCATCCGCGCCATCCGCAAGGACGTCCTCGCCAAGTGCTACGGCGGTGACATCTCCCGTAAGCGGAAGCTGCTGGAGAAGCAGAAGGAAGGCAAGAAGCGGATGAAGATGGTGGGTTCCGTGGAGGTTCCGCAGGAGGCCTTCATCGCCGTCCTGTCCAGCGATGACAGCGCGGGGTCGGGCAAGGGCAAGAAGTAACCGGAGGTTACAGCCGGTCACGTCCGCAAAGCGGGCAGGTGGGGGCCCGTCGTGCGAAAGCGCGGCGGGCCCCCGTGCGTGACGGGCGCGGCCCCGTGTCGGAAAGTGTCATGCCGATGCCCCTTACGCGCCGGGCGGTCGCGCCTTACCCTGATCCCTGCTCGTTAGTTACTCGCGAGTTAAACAACAGTCCCGCCACCCCACCGTGAGTCAACCCAGCCGCATCGAGTCAGCCGCACCGTCGCGGGCCCCGGAGGATGTCGTGAGCGACACACAGACCCTGATCGAGAACCGTCCGCCCTCCGTGGCGGCCCTCTTCCTGGAGCGCGTGGCGGCCACACCGGACGCCGAGGCCTACCGCTACCCCGTTCCGCCGGCCGCGGGCGAGGGCCCCGACGACTGGGAGTCGCTCAGCTGGGCGGAGGCGGCCGAACGGGTGTACGCGATCGCGGCCGGGCTCATCGAACTGGGCATCGAGCCCGAGCAGCGGGTGGCGCTCGCCTCCTCCACCCGCGTCGAGTGGATCCTCGCCGACCTCGGCATCATGTGCGCCGGCGGTGCCACCACGACCGTCTACCCGCAGACCAACGCCGACGAGTCCGCGTTCATCCTCTCCGACTCCGAGAGCCGCGTCCTGGTCGCCGAGGACGCGGCACAACTCGCCAAGGCCGTGGCGAAGCGCCCCGAGCTGCCCGCGCTCACCAAGGTCGTGGTGATCGACCCGGCCGGTGTGGAGACCGGGGACTGGGTGATCAGCCTCGCCGAGCTGGAGGAGCGCGGAGCCGCCTACCTGGAGCAGCACCCGCAGCTGATCAAGGAGCGGGTCGGGGCGATCACCAAGGACCAGCTCGCCACCCTCATCTACACCTCCGGCACCACCGGCCGCCCCAAGGGTGTGCGTCTGCCGCACGACAACTGGGCGTACATGGCCAAGGCGATCGCCGCGACCGGCCTGGTCACCATCGACGACGTCCAGTACCTGTGGCTGCCGCTCGCGCACGTCTTCGGCAAGGTGCTCACCTCCGGCCAGATCGAGGTCGGGCACGTCACCGCCGTGGACGGCCGCGTGGACAAGATCATCGAAAACCTTCCGGTGGTGCGGCCGACGTACATGGCGGCCGTGCCGCGCATCTTCGAGAAGGTGTACAACGGCGTGGCGGCCAAGGCCCGCGAGGGCGGCGCGGCCAAGTACAAGATCTTCCAGTGGGCCGCCGAGGTCGCCCGCGAGTACGCCAAGGTCACCCAGGACAACTTCCGCCGCACCGGTGTCGCCTCGGCGCCGTTCGGGCTCGCCGCCAAGCACAAGATGGCCGACACCCTCGTCTACGCCAAGCTCCGCGAGGCCTTCGGCGGCCGGCTGCGCGCCTGTGTCTCCGGCGCCTCCGCGCTCGCGCCCGAGATCGGCTACTTCTTCGCCGGCGCCGGCATCCACATCCTGGAGGGCTACGGCCTCACCGAGACCTCCGCCGCCTCCTTCGTCAATCCCGGCGAGGCCTACCGCACCGGCACGGTCGGCAAGCCGCTGCCCGGCACCGAGGTCCGCATCGCCGACGACGGCGAGATCCTGCTGCGCGGCCCCGGCATCATGCAGGGCTACCACCAGCAGCCCGAGAAGACCGCCGAGGTGCTGGAGTCCGACGGCTGGTTCCACACCGGCGACATCGGCGAGCTGTCGCCCGACGGCTATCTGCGTATCACCGACCGCAAGAAGGACCTCATCAAGACCTCCGGCGGCAAGTACGTCGCCCCGGCCGAGATCGAGGGCCAGTTCAAGGCGGTGTGCCCGTACGTGTCCAACATCCTCGTGCACGGCGCCGACCGGAACTACTGCACCGCCCTGATCGCCCTCGACGAGCCCGCGATCCTTCAGTGGGCGAAGGAGAACGGTCTGGAGGGCACGTACGCCGAGATCGTCGCCGCGCCGCAGACCGTGGAGATGGTCGACGGGTATGTGCGGCAGCTCAACGCCGGGCTCCAGCGCTGGCAGACCATCAAGAAGTTCCGGCTGCTGCCGCGCGACCTCGATGTGGAGCACGGCGAGATCACGCCGAGCCTGAAACTGAAGCGGCCGGTGGTGGAGCGGACGTACAAGGACCTGATCGACGAGATGTACGCCGGTACCAGAGAGGCGTAGCCCGCCGGGGGCGACCGTGGGCCCCGTCCGCGGCCCGGCCGCGGTTTTCCGCCACGCGGCGCGACCGCGTACCGGCGCGGTCACGCGCCCCTTTTACGCTCACCGGCGCTCGAAAGGTTCCGTCTTCCGGTCAGTTCCGTGACTCCGCGCTTATAGACGGGTCCGGTCTGTCACCCTGGCCGCATGGACATGGCGGCCATACCCACACAGCGGGACATCGAGTCTCGGCCAGACGCGGCGCGGGGGCGGGCCACGCTGGCCGGGAGCCCCCTCGCCCCGGGGTCGGCCCGCGGGCTGGTGCGGGCCGCGCTGGCCGAGGCGCCCGGGACCCCGGCGCGGCTCGCCGACGACGCCATGGCCGTCGTCAGCGAACTGGTCACCAACGCCGTCGTACACGCCGGCACGGACGTGCACGTCGAGTGGCGGCTGGAGGAGACCGGCGCGTTCGTCATCGAGGTGAGCGACCGGCACCCCTCCCGCGCCCCACGGGACGCCGGCGGCGGCGAGGCGCCGTACGAGACCCCCGAGTACGGGCGCGGGCTGCGCCTCGTCGCCACGCTCGCCGAATCCTGGGGCGTCACCTACCGCACCGGCGCCAAGACCGTCTGGGCCCGGCTGCCCCCGGGCGGCAGCGACGCCCTCGACGGCCCCGCTCCCGGCCCCGCCCTGGAGGTCGCCGAGGACCTCGCCCCGCAGCCGCACCGCGCCGACGGCGACCGGGACTGGCTCGGCCGGGGCGCCCTGTCCTTCCTCGCCGAGGCCTCCGACCTGCTCGCCGGACAGCTCGACGAGAACCTGGTCGCCGCGCTCACCGGCCAGCTGATCGTGCCCCGGCTGGCCGACTGGTGCGCGGTCTGGCTGGAGGACGAGGCGACCGCCCGCGGCGGCGCCCGCGACGGCCCCGCCCGGGTCTGGCACGCCAGCGAGGCCCGCATCGAGGAACTGCGCGCCGCGCTGGAGAAGGAACCGCCGCGCCCGCCGGACGGCACGCGCTCCGGCCCCGGGCCCTACCCCTGGCCCGGCCACGCGCTCGGCCCGCACGGCACCGACGGAACGGCGCTGGCCTACCGGCTGGTCGCGGGCGGCCGGCCGCTCGGCACGCTGGTCATCGGCCGGTGCGGACCGGCCGGCTTCCCGGACGAGATCACCGGCCTGGTCGAGGACCTGAGCCGACGGGTCGCCCTGGCCATCGGCGCGGCCCGCCAGTACGCCCGCCAGGCCACCATCAGCGCCGTCCTCCAGCGCGGTCTGCTGCCCGGCGCGGTGGCCGAGATCCCCGGTGTGCGCAGCGCGCTGGTCTACGAACCCTGCGACCAGGGCGGCCCCAGCGGCGACTTCTACGACCTGTTCCCGGCGGGCGACGGACGCTGGTGCTTCGCCGTCGGCGACGTCCAGGGCAAGGGCCCCGAGGCGGCCGTGGTGATCGGCCTCGCCCGTCCCTGGCTGCGGCTGCTCGCCCGTGAGGGATACGGCGTCGCCGACGTCCTGGACCGCCTCAACCAGCTGCTGCTGGACGACGCCACCGAGGCCGCCGACGCGGCGGCCCGCGCCCTGGTCGCCGCCGGCGGCCGGCCGCCGGCCCTGGGGGACGGCCCGCAGACCCGCTTCCTCTCCCTCCTCTACGGCGAGCTGACCCCGCACGCCGACGGGATCCGCTGCACCCTCGCCTCCGCCGGCCACCCGCTGCCGCTGGTCCTCGCCCCGGACGGCACCGTGCGCACCGTCGCCCGCCCGCAGACCCTGCTCGGTGTGGTGGAGGACGAGACGTACACCAGCGAGACCGTGGAGCTGCGGTCCGGTGACAGCCTGCTGTGCGTCACCGACGGGGTGACCGAGCGGCGCTCCGGTACCCGCCAGTTCGACGACGGCGACGGACTTGCCCACGCCCTGTCCGGCTGCGCCGGGCTCGGCGCCGAGCTGATCGCGGAGCGCATCCGCCGCCTGGTCCACGACTTCGGCGCCGACCTGCCCGCGGACGACCTGGCCCTGCTGGTCCTCCAGGCCGAGTGACGCCCCCGGGCCGCGGGCAGCGGGGCAACGCCCGCGGTGCTGGACAATGGAAGGCATGCCTTCCGCACTCCCCGACGGCGAGCCCGTCCCCGCCGACGGCGCGCTGCCCGCGTCCGCGCTCGCCGGGGCCGCCGCCCGCCCGCTCGGTTTCTATCTGCACGTCCCGTACTGCGCGACCCGCTGCGGCTACTGCGACTTCAACACCTACACCGCGACCGAGCTGCGCGGCACCGGCGGAGTGCTCGCCTCCCGGGACAACTACGCGGACACCCTGATCCAGGAGATCCGGCTGGCGCGCAAGGTGCTGGGCGACGACCCGCGCGAGGTCCGCACGGTGTTCGTCGGGGGCGGTACGCCGACCCTGCTGGCCGCCGGGGATCTGGTACGGATGCTCGGGGCGATCCGCGAGGAGTTCGGTCTCGCGCCGGACGCGGAGATCACCACGGAGGCCAACCCGGAGTCCGTCGACCCCGCCTACCTGGCCACCCTCCGCGAGGGCGGTTTCAACCGGATCTCCTTCGGTATGCAGAGCGCCCGGCGGCATGTGCTGAAGGTCCTCGACCGCACCCACACCCCCGGCCGTCCCGAGGCGTGCGTGGCGGAGGCCAGGGCGGCGGGCTTCGCACACGTCAACCTCGACCTGATCTACGGCACGCCGGGGGAGAGCGACGACGACTGGCGGGCCTCCCTGGAGGCCGCCCTGGGCGCCGGCCCCGACCACGTCAGCGCCTACGCGCTCATCGTGGAGGAGGGCACCCGGCTGGCCCGCCGGATCCGCCGGGGCGAGGTCCCGATGACCGACGACGACGTGCACGCCGACCGGTACCTGATCGCCGAGGAGACGCTGGGCCGGGCGGGCTACGAGTGGTACGAGGTCTCCAACTGGGCCACCTCCGAGGCGGGCCACTGCCTGCACAACGAGCTCTACTGGCGCGGCGCCGACTGGTGGGGCGCCGGACCGGGGGCGCACTCGCACGTGGGCGGCGTGCGCTGGTGGAACGTGAAGCACCCCGGCGCGTACGCGGCGGCGCTCGCGGACGGACGCTCTCCGGGCGCCGGCCGCGAGGTCCTGTCGGACGAGGACCGCCGCGTGGAGCGGATCCTGTTGGAACTGCGGCTGCGCGAGGGTGTCCCGCTGTCCCTGCTGAAGGAGGAGGGCCTCGCGGCTGCCCGGCGCGCGCTGGCGGACGGGCTGCTCCAGGAGGAGCCGTACGAGGGGGGACGGGCCGTCCTCACCCTGCGCGGACGTCTCCTGGCGGACGCGGTGGTACGGGACCTCGTGGACTGATCACTCGGGTGAGCGAATCCCCCCGGAGCGCCCGTTCGGTCCCTGACCTGGTTCGTAGGCTGCCGCCGGGGGGACGCGGCGAGTGCGTCCTGCTGACGTCAGGCCCCACCGCTGCCCGTGACGAAGTCGATCAGTTCCTCCACGCGTCCCAGCAGTTCCGGCTCCAGGTCCCGGTAGGACCCCACCCGCTTCAGGATCGCCTGCCAGACCGCGCCGGTGTTCTCCGCGGGCCAGCCCAGCGCCCGGCACACCCCCGTCTTCCAGTCCTGGCCCTTCGGCACCGCCGGCCACGCCTCGATGCCCAGGGAGGAGGGCTTCACCGCCTGCCAGATGTCGATGTACGGGTGACCGACGACCAGGGCGTGGTCGCTGGTGACCGACTGGGCGATCCGCCACTCCTTCGTGCCCGGCACCAGGTGGTCCACCAGAACGCCCAGGCGGGCGTCGGGGCCCGGGGCGAAGGAGTCCACGATGGCCGGCAGGTCGTCCACGCCCTCCAGGTACTCCACGACCACGCCCTCGATGCGCAGGTCGTCGCCCCAGACCTTCTCGACCAGCTCGGCGTCGTGCCGGCCCTCGACGTAGATACGGCCGGCGCGGGCCACGCGCGCGCGTGCCTGCGGGACGGCGATCGAGCCGGACGCCGTACGGGTGGGGCGTGCCGGGGAGGCGGCCGGGCGGACCAGCGTGACCGCCTTGCCCTCCAGCAGGAAGCCGCGCGGTTCCAGCGGGAAGACGCGGTGCTTGCCGAAGCGGTCCTCCAAGGTCACCGTGCCCGCCTCGCAGCGGATCACCGCCCCGCAGAACCCGGTACCGGCCTCCTCCACCACCAGGCCCGGCTCGGCGGCCACCTCCGGCACCGGCTGTGGCTTCCTCTTCCAGGGAGGGGTCAGATCGGGCGAGTACACACGAGGGCGCGGGCCCGGAGGGCCCTCGTTGGAAGGGCGGTGGCGGGAGACGGGTGGGCGCATTCGGATGACGATAGGAGAAGCCGCGACGTGACAAGTGCGACACGCCGGAATCCGAACCGGAACGCCGTTCAGATCACGCCGAACCGTGCCGCCAGCTCGTCCCGTTGACGCCGTACGAACGCCGCGTCCACCACCGCCCCGTGCCCGGGCACGTACAGTGCGTCCTCGCCGCCCAGCGCCACCAGCCGGTCCAGGGCGTCCGGCCAGCGGGCGGGGACCGCGTCCGGGCCGGCCTGGGGCTCGCCGGACTCCTCCACCAGGTCGCCGCAGAAGACGATCTCCGGGGAGCCGGGGATCAGCACCGCGAGGTCGTGGGCCGTGTGGCCCGGACCCACGTTGGCCAGCAGCGCCTGGCGGCCGCCGCCGAGGTCCAGCGTCCACTCGCCGGACACCGGGTGCCGGGGGGCCACCAGCGCGTCCACCGCCTCGTCGGCGTCGGCGACCGGCAGCCCGTTGCGCACCGCGTCCAGCCGCAGCTCCGCCCGCTCGAACGCGAACACGGCGTCCAGGCCGACCGCCCCGTACACCTCCGCCCCGGCGAACGCGGCCGCGCCGAACACATGGTCGAAGTGGGGGTGGGTGAGCGCGAGATGGGTCACACGGCCGCCCGCCAGATCCTCGGCCCGCGCGCGCAGCCGGGCCCCCTCCGCCAGGCTCGAACCGGCGTCCACGAGCAGCGCCGTCCCCTCGCCCACGACCAGCCCCGCCGTGCAGTCCCAGCCCGGCAGCCGGCACCGTCCCACCCCGGCCGCCAGCCGTTCCCACCCCAGCTCTTCCCAAGTCACGGTCATACCCGCGACGCTAGCGGTAGGACCCGGCGGGGCGGGCCGACCTTGCCCCGGGTGTACCCGACGGCCGTACACTGGGCCGGGGAATGCTGGCACTCGCGTGGGAAGAGTGCCAGGCGGACGACCCGATGGGACGAGGGACGACGTGCTGGAGGTGCGCGCGGATGCTGAGTGAACGCAGGCTTCAGGTGCTGCGCGCCATCGTCCAGGACTATGTGGGCACCGAGGAGCCGGTCGGTTCCAAGGCGCTCACCGAGCGGCACAACCTCGGCGTCTCCCCGGCCACCGTCCGCAACGACATGGCGGCCCTGGAGGACGAGGGGTACATCGCGCAGCCGCACACCAGCGCGGGGCGCATCCCCACCGACAAGGGCTACCGTCTGTTCGTGGACAAGCTCGCGGGCGTGAAGCCGATGACCGCGCCCGAGCGCCGCGCGATCCAGAACTTCCTGGAGGGCGCCGTCGACCTCGACGACGTCGTGGCGCGCACGGTGCGGCTGCTCGCGCAGCTGACCCGGCAGGTCGCCGTCGTGCAGTATCCGTCGCTGACCCGGTCCACGGTCCGGCACGTGGAGCTGCTCTCGCTCGCCCCGGCGCGCGTGATGCTCGTGCTGATCACCGACACCGGCCGGGTCGAGCAGCGTATGGTCGACTGCCCGGCCCCGTTCGGCGAGGCCTCGCTGGCGGATCTGCGGGCCCGGCTGAACAGCAGGGTCGCGGGCCGCCGGTTCACCGATGTGCCCAAGCTGGTCGAGGACCTGCCGGACGCCTTCGATCCGGAGGACCGCGGTACGGTCTCCACGGTGCTCTCCACCCTGCTGGAGACACTCGTGGAGGAGAACGAGGAGCGGCTGATGATCGGCGGTACCGCCAATCTCACCCGCTTCGGACACGACTTTCCCCTCACGATCCGGCCCGTCCTGGAGGCACTGGAGGAGCAGGTCGTGCTCCTCAAGCTCCTCGGCGAGGCGAAGGACCCGGGCGTGACCGTGCGCATCGGCCACGAGAACGCCCACGAGGGACTCAACTCCACGTCCGTCGTGTCGGTCGGCTACGGTTCGGGCGGCGAGGCGGTTGCCAAGCTCGGCGTGGTCGGACCGACCCGCATGGACTACCCGGGAACGATGGGAGCGGTACGCGCAGTGGCACGGTACGTCGGACAGATCCTGGCGGAGTCGTAAGTGGCCACGGACTACTACGCCGTTCTCGGCGTGCGCCGCGACGCGTCGCAGGATGAGATCAAGAAGGCGTTCCGGCGGCTCGCGCGCGAGCTGCACCCGGACGTCAACCCGGATCCGAAGACCCAGGAGCGGTTCAAGGAGATCAACGCCGCCTACGAGGTGCTGTCGGACCCGCAGAAGAAGCAGGTCTACGACCTCGGCGGCGACCCGCTCTCGCAGTCCGGCGGCGCCGGCGCGGGCGGCTTCGGGGCCGGCGGCTTCGGCAACTTCTCCGACATCATGGACGCGTTCTTCGGTACGGCGTCGCAGCGCGGGCCGCGCTCGCGCACCCGGCGCGGCCAGGACGCGATGATCCGGATCGAGGTCGAGCTGGACGAGGCGGCCTTCGGGACGACCAAGGACATCCAGGTCGACACCGCCATCGTCTGCAACACCTGCAACGGCGAGGGCGCGGCGCCCGGCACGTCCGCCCAGACGTGTGACATGTGCCGCGGCCGGGGCGAGGTCTCGCAGGTCACCCGGTCCTTCCTGGGCCAGGTCATGACCTCCCGGCCGTGCCCGCAGTGCCAGGGCTTCGGCACGGTCGTGCCGACCCCGTGCCCGGAGTGCGCCGGCGACGGCCGCGTGCGCTCGCGCCGCACGCTCACCGTGAAGATCCCGGCCGGTGTCGACAACGGCACCCGGATCCAGCTCGCGGGCGAGGGCGAGGTCGGCCCCGGCGGCGGCCCGGCCGGCGACCTGTACGTGGAGATCCACGAGCTGCCGCACCCGACCTTCCAGCGGCGCGGCGACGACCTGCACTGCACGGTCACCATCCCGATGACGGCCGCGGCGCTCGGCACCAAGGTCCCGCTGGAGACGCTGGACGGCATGGAGGAGGTCGACATCCGGCCCGGCACCCAGTCCGGCCAGTCGATCCCGCTGCACGACCGCGGTGTCACGCATCTGCGCGGCGGCGGCCGGGGCGACCTGGTCGTGCACGTCGAGGTGCAGACCCCGACCAAGCTCGACCCCGAGCAGGAGCGCCTGCTGCGCGAGCTGGCCAAGCTCCGCGGCGAGGAACGCCCCCAGGGCCAGTTCCAGCCGGGTCAGCAGGGCCTGTTCTCCCGGCTGAAGGACGCGTTCAACGGTCGCTGACGTCGTCTGAGGGACGCGTTCGACGGTCGCTGACGTCGGCTGAGGGACGCGTCCCCGAAGGCGCCGAGCCCGGCGGGCATCCCCGGGGCATGTCGGGGGTGCCTCGGGGATATTCCGGGGGATGCCCCGATTCGGACCGGTCCCGGGGACGTGACACCATGCCGTCATGTCCTCCCCGCTGACCGATCTCCTCCCCCTCCCGATCGTGCAGGCCCCCATGGCGGGCGGAGTCTCCGTCCCGCAGCTCGCCGCCGCCGTCTCCGACGCCGGCGGCCTCGGGTTCCTCGCCGCCGGCTACAAGACCGCCGACGGGATGTACCAGGAGATCAAGCGGCTGCGCGGGCTCACGAGCCGGCCGTTCGGCGTCAACCTGTTCATGCCGCAGCCCGAGCACGCGGAGTCCGGCGCCGTCGAGGTCTACGCCCACCAGCTGGCCGGCGAGGCCGCCTGGTACGAGACCGAGCTGGGCGACCCGGACGGCGGCCGGGACGACGGCTACGACGCCAAGCTCGCCGTCCTGCTCGACGACCCGGTCCCGGTGGTCTCCTTCCACTTCGGCGTGCCGGACCGCGAGGTCGTCGCGCGGCTGCGCCGGGCCGGGACCCTCACCCTGGTCACCGCCACCACCGCGGAGGAGGCCCGCGCGGTCGAGGCGGCCGGCGCGGACGCGGTGATCGCGCAGGGCGTGGAGGCCGGCGGCCATCAGGGCACGCACCGCGACTCGCCCGAGAACGACGGCGCCGGCGTCGGACTGCTGTCGCTGCTCGCGCAGGTCCGCGAGGCCGTGGACATCCCGGTCGTCGCCGCCGGCGGCCTGATGCGCGGCGGCCAGATCGCCGCCGTCCTCGCGGCCGGCGCCGACGCGGCGCAGCTCGGCACCGCCTTCCTCGCCACCGAGGAGTCCGGCGCGCCCGACCCGCACAAACGGGCGCTGACCGACCCCCTCTTCGCGCGCACCCGGCTGACCCGCGCCTTCACCGGCCGCCCGGCCCGCTCCCTGGTCAACCGGTTCCTGCGCGAGCACGGCCCGTACGCGCCCGCCGCCTACCCGGAGGTCCACCACCTCACCTCGCCGCTGCGCAAGGCCGCCGCCAAGGCCGGTGACGCGCAGGGCATGGCGCTGTGGGCGGGGCAGGGCCACCGGATGGCCCGGGAACTGCCGGCCGGACGGCTGGTGGAGGTGCTGGCGGCGGAACTCGCCGAGGCCCGGACAGCGTTGTCGGACGAGTCCCGTAAGGGGGGTGAGGGCGCGTGACCGCCCCTGTCTTCGTCGTGGAGCACTGGAAGCCGGACGGCGACCGGTACGTCCTGGAGGGCGCCGAGGGCCGCCACGCGGTCTCCGTGAAGCGGCTGCGGCCCGGCGAGGAGGTCGTCCTCACCGACGGCGCCGGGCGCTACGCGGTGTGCGAGGTGACCGGCACCGAGGGCAAGGACCGGCTGATCGTCCGCATGGACCCGGTGGCCGAGGAACCGGCGCCCAGCCCGCGGATCACCGTCGTGCAGGCCCTGCCCAAGGGGGACCGCGGGGAGGTCGCCGTCGAGACCATGACCGAGGTCGGCGTCGACGCGATCGTGCCCTGGCAGGCGTCCCGCTGCATCACCCAGTGGAAGGGCGACCGCGGGCTGAAGGCGCTCGGCAAGTGGCGGGCCACCGCCCGCGAGGCCGGCAAGCAGTCCCGCCGGGTCCGCTTCCCCGAGGTCGCGGACGCGGCGACGACCAAGCAGGTGGCCGCGCTGCTCGCCCGCGCCGACTTCGCCGCCGTACTCCACGAGAGCGGCACGGACCGGCTGGCCACCGCACCGCTGCCCACCGAGGGCGAGATCGTGCTGGTCGTCGGCCCCGAGGGGGGCGTCTCCCCGGAGGAACTGGCGCTCTTCGCCCAGGCCGGTGCCACGCCGTACGTCCTCGGCCCGACCGTCCTGCGTACCTCCACCGCCGGCACCGCCGCCGCGGCCCTGCTCCTGGGGCGCACCGGCCGCTGGTCTTGAACACCGCTCGGAGAACACCGTGGAACTCGCCCAAGTCCGGCTCCTGGTCAGCGATTTCACCGCCTGCTACCGCTTCTACGCCGATGTCCTCGGCCTCAAGCCGCAGTCCGGCGCGACCGGGGGACCGTACGAGAAGTTCAGCCCGCACACCGGCTCCGCCGGGATCGCGCTCCAGGACCGCTCGATGATGGCCGAGGTCCTGGCCGAGCTGGGCGACACCGCCACCGGGCACCGCTCCCTGGTCGTGCTGCGCGTCGACGACCTCGACGCCTACTGTGCCGGGATCACCGCCCGGGGCGCGGCCCTGCTGCACGGTCCGGCCCCCATGACCGACCGCATGCGCGTGGCCCATCTGAAGGACCCGGAGGGCAACTTGGTGGAACTCCAGGAGTGGCTGCTGCTGCGCGGCTGACCCCGAGTGACCGGAAACCGGGGGCGGGCCGGGCCGGTCGCTGCGTAGAGTGACGGGGTGACTCAGGGCGCTTCGACGGGAACCGCAAACGGCTCCGGATACCTCCGCTTCCCCCATCTGCACGGCGACTTGGTGACCTTCGTCGCCGAGGACGACGTATGGCTCGCTCCGCTGGACGGCGGCCGGGCCTGGCGGGTCAGCGCCGACAACATGCCGGTGAGCCGGCCCCGTCTGTCGCCCGACGGCCGGCACCTGGCCTGGACGTCCACCCGGGACGGCGCCCCCGAGGTGCATGTCGCCCCGGTCGACGGCGGGCCCGCGAAACGGCTGACGTACTGGGGCAACTCCCGTACGGAGGTGTGCGGCTGGACCCCGGACGGGCGGGTCCTCGCGCTCGGCGCGCACGGCCGGCACAGTTTCCGGCACACCTGGGCGCACGCCGTCCCGCTGGACGGCGGCCCGGCCGAGACCCTGCCCTACGGCCCGGTCGGCGGCGTCGCCCTCGGCCCGGCCACCGTGCTGCTGTCCGCGCCGATGGGCCGCGAGGCCGCCTACTGGAAGCGCTACCGGGGCGGCACGGCGGGCAAGCTGTGGATCGACCGGGCCGCCGAAGGCGCGGAAGGCGCCGGGGAGTTCGTGCGGCTGCACGAGGACCTCGACGGGAACATCGAGTGCCCGGTGTGGGCGGGTGACCGCATCGCGTTCCTCTCCGACCACGAGGGCACCGGCGCGCTCTACTCCTCCCTCGCCGACGGCTCCGACCTGCGCCGGCACACCCCTCTCGACGGCTTCTACGCCCGGCACGCGGCCGGTGACGGCACCCGGATCGTGTACGGCTCGGCCGGTGAACTGTGGCTGCTGGACGACCTGGAGGGCGCCGAGCCGCGCCGGCTGGAGGTACGGCTCGGCGGGCCCCGCGTGGACCTCAGGCCGTACCCGGTCAACGCCTCCCGCTGGTTCGGCGAGGCGTCCCCCGGCCACACCGCGCGCGGCAGCGCCGTCTGCGTGCGCGGCGGCGTCCACTGGGTCACCCACCGCTCCGGCCCGGCCCGCGCCCTGGCCGCCACCCCCGGCGTCCGCGCCCGGATGCCGCGCGCCTTCCGCGCCGACGGCGAGGAGTGGGTGGTGTGGGTGACCGACGCCGAGGGCGAGGACGCCCTGGAGTTCGCGCCGGCGACCGGCACCGTGCCCGGCGCCCCGCCGCGCCGGCTCGCCGCCGGACAGCTCGGCCGGGTCCTGGAGCTGGCCATGGCACCCGACGGCGGCCGGGCCGCCGTCGCCGCGCACGACGGCCGGCTGCTGCTGGTCGAGCGCGAGACCGGCGAGGTCCGCGAGGTCGACCGGAGCGACGACGGCGAGGTCTCCGGCCTCGCCTTCTCCCCGGACTCCGCCTGGCTGGCCTGGTCCCACCCCGGCCCGCGCCCGCTGTCCCAGCTGCGCATCGCCCACACCACCGACCTGTCGGTCACCGAGGCGACCCCGCTGCGCTTCCAGGACTACGCGCCCGCCTTCACCCTCGACGGCAAACACCTCGCGTTCCTCTCCCACCGCGCCTTCGACCCGGTCTACGACGAACACGTCTTCGACCTCGCCTTCGTGGTCGGCGCCCGCCCGCACCTGATCACCCTGGCCGCCACCACCCCCTCGCCGTTCGGCCCGCAGCGCCACGGCCGCCCCTTCGAGACCCCCGACAAGGACGAGACCCCCGACAGCGAGGGCGCCCCCGCCACCCGCATCGACCTCGAAGGGCTCGCCGACCGCATAATCCCCTTCCCGGTGGAGGCCGGCCGCTACTCCACGCTGCGCGCCGCCAAGGACGGCGTCCTGTGGCTGCGCCACCCGGTGCAGGGGGCCCTCGGCGCCACCCGTGCCCACCCCGAGGACTCCGACCCGCACACCGAGCTGGAGCGCTACGACCTCGCCCAGCGCCGCCTGGAGCACCTCGCCGCCGACGCCGACCACTTCGAGGTCAGCGGCGACGGCAAACGGCTGCTGCTGTGGAGCGACGGCCGGCTGCGGGTCGTGCCCAGCGACCGCCGTACCGGCGGCGACGACGACGGCGACACCAGCGTCACCGTCGACCTCGCCCGCGTCCGGGGGACCGTCGACCCGGCCGCCGAGTGGCGGCAGATGTACGACGAGACCGGCCGCCTCATGCGCGACCACTTCTGGCGCCCCGACCTCGGCGGCGCCGACTGGTCCGGCATCCTCGACCGCTACCGCCCGCTGCTGGCCCGCCTCGCCACCCACAGCGACCTGGTCGACCTGCTGTGGGAGGTGCACGGCGAACTCGGCACCTCGCACGCCTACGTCACCCCGCGCGGCGGTTCCGGCCGCGCCCGGCTCGGCCTGCTCGGCGCCGACATCTCCCGGCACGAGGACGGCAGCTGGCGGATCGACCGGATCCTGCCGTCGGAGACCTCCGACCCGCAGGCCCGCTCCCCGCTCGCCGCGCCCGGCGTCGCGGTCCGCCCCGGGGACGCCGTCATCGCGGTGGCCGGCCACCCGGTCGACCCGGTGGCGGGCCCGGGCCCGCTGCTGGTCGGTACGGCGGGCCATCCGGTGGAGCTGACCGTCTCCCCGGCCGGCGGCGGCGAACCCCGGCACACCGTCGTCGTGCCCATCGCCGACGAGGAGCCGCTGCGCTACCACGCCTGGGTCGCCGACCGCCGCGCCCACGTCCACGCGGCCTCCGCCGGCCGCCTCGGCTATCTCCACGTCCCCGACATGCAGGCCCCCGGCTGGGCGCAGATCCACCGCGATCTGCGGGTGGAGGTCGCCCGCGAGGGACTCGTGGTCGACGTCCGGGAGAACCGCGGCGGCCACACCTCACAGCTGGTGGTGGAGAAGCTGGCCCGCCGGATCGTCGGCTGGGACCTGGCCCGCGGCATGCGCCCCACCAGCTATCCGCTGGACGCGCCGCGCGGCCCGGTCGTCGCCGTCGCCAACGAGTTCTCCGGCTCGGACGGCGACATCGTCAACGCGGCGATCAAGGCCCTCGGCATCGGCCCGGTCGTCGGCACCCGCACCTGGGGCGGGGTCATCGGCATCGACAGCCGCTACCGCCTGGTCGACGGCACCCTGGTCACCCAGCCGAAGTACGCGATCTGGCTGGAGGGCCTGGGCTGGGACGTGGAGAACCACGGCGTGGACCCGGACGTGGAGGTCGTCCAGCGGCCCCAGGACTGGGCCTCCGGCACGGACGCCCAGCTGGACGCGGCGATCGCGCTCGCGCTGGAGGCACTGGAGACGAACCCCGCGAAGACGCCTCCGGGGCTCCCGGACTGAGCGGTGCCGACCCGCCCCCGACGGGCTACCATGCCAACCCTGTTGATCACCCCTGAAAGCGAGCGCAGCGCATGGCCGGAGAGCCGCAGAACGACTGCCTGTTCTGCCGAATCGTCGCGGGCGAGATCCCGGCGGCGATCGTCCGGGAGACAGAGACGACCGTGGCCTTCCGGGACATAAACCCCCAGGCCCCCACCCACGTCCTGGTCATCCCCAAGGCCCACTACGAGAACGCGGCCGCTCTCGCCGCCGGAGCACCGCAGGTGGCCGCGGACGTGCTCGCCGAGACCAAGGCCGTGGCCGACGCGGAAGGGCTCGACAGCTACCGTCTCGTCTTCAACACGGGCAGCGGTGCCGGCCAGACCGTCTGGCACGCCCACGCGCACGTCCTCGGCGGCCGCGGCCTCCAGTGGCCCCCCGGATAAGCGCCCGTGTCCGTACGTGAACTGGTGGTTCTCGGCACCGCCAGCCAGGTCCCGACCCGGCACCGCAACCACAACGGCTATCTGCTGAGGTGGGACGGCGAGGGCATCCTGTTCGACCCCGGCGAGGGCACGCAGCGGCAGATGCTGCGCGCCGGGGTCGCCGCCCACGACCTGAACCGGATCTGCGTCACGCATTTCCACGGCGACCACTCCCTGGGCCTCGCCGGAGTCATCCAGCGGATCAACCTGGACCAGGTGCCGCACGAGATCACCGCGCACTATCCGCGCTCCGGCCGGCGCTTCTTCGAGCGTCTGCGCTACGCGACCGCCTACCGCGAGACCGTCTCCCTCACCGAGGCCCCGGTCGCCGCCGACGGCCTCCTCGCGGTCACCCGGTCCTACACCCTGGAGGCCCGCCGTCTCTCCCACCCGGTGGAGTCCTACGGCTACCGTCTCGTCGAACCCGACGGCCGCCGCATGCTGCCCGACCGGCTCGCCGCGCACGGCATCCAGGGTCCGGACGTGGGCCGGCTCCAGCGGGAGGGGCGGCTCGGGGACGTGGCCCTGGAGGACGTCAGCGAGGTACGGCGCGGACAGCGGTTCGCGTTCGTCATGGACACCCGGCTCTGCGACGGCGTGCACGCGCTCGCGGAGGACTGCGACCTGCTGGTGATCGAGTCCACGTTCCTGGACGAGGACACGGACCTCGCCGTCGAGCACGGGCATCTGACGGCCGGGCAGGCCGCCGCCGTGGCCCGGGACGCCGGGGTGCGGCACCTGGTGCTCACCCACTTCAGCCAGCGCTACACCGAGCCCGGGGAGTTCGAGCGGCAGGCGCGGGCGGCCGGGTTCACGGGGGAGCTGACCGTGGCCCACGATCTGCTGCGGGTACCGGTTCCGAAACGCCGGTAAAACACCCGTACGATGCTTTGATGCCTCTCCCGAAAGCAGAACTGCACCTCCACATCGAAGGCACCCTGGAGCCGGAGCTGGCGTTCGAGCTGGCCGCCCGCAACGGCGTGAGCCTGCCGTACGCGGACACCGACGCCCTCCGCGAGGCCTACCGCTTCGCGGACCTCCAGTCGTTCCTGAATCTGTACTACGAGCTGATGGCCGTCCTGCGCACCGAGGACGACTTCGCCGACCTGGCGAACGCCTACCTCGCCCGGGCCGCCGCGCAGGGCGTGCGGCACGCGGAGATCTTCTTCGACCCGCAGGCCCATGTGGCCCGGGGCGTGCCGCTGGGCACGGTCGTGGAGGGGCTGTGGCGGGCGCTGGGGGAGAGCGAGGCGAACCACGGCGTCTCCACCAGGCTGATCATGTGCTTCCTGCGGGACGAGTCCGCCGAGTCGGCCCTGCTCACGCTGGAGGCCGCGCGGCCGTACCTGGACCGGATCACCGGTGTCGGCCTGGACTCCGCCGAGGTCGGGCATCCCCCGGCGAAGTTCCGCGAGGTGTACGAGGCCGCCGCCGCGCTCGGGCTGCGCCGGGTCGCGCACGCCGGTGAGGAGGGGCCGCCGGAGTACGTCACCGAGGCGCTGGACGTGCTGGGCGTGGAGCGCGTCGACCACGGTCTGCGCTGTGTGGAGGATCCGGCGCTGGTGGAGCGGCTGGTCCGGGAGCGGATCCCGCTCACCCTGTGCCCGCTGTCCAACGTGCGCCTGCGGACCGTCGACACCCTCGCCGACCATCCGCTGCCCGCCATGCTCGACGCCGGGCTGCTGTGCACGGTCAACTCCGACGACCCGGCGTACTTCGGCGGGTACGCGGGCGACAACTTCGCGGCCGTGCACGAGAGCCTGGGCCTGTCGAGGGACCGGCTGCGCGAGCTGGCCCGCAACTCCTTCCTCGCCTCCTTCCTGGAGGACGACGAGGAGCGCCGGGCCCGCTATCTCGCCGAGGTGGACGCGTACGAGTTCGGGGACGACGTGTCGTAGGGGTGCCGGGGCGGCCGTGGCCGGGGTGTGTGATCCCGGCCACGGTGTTGTTTGGGGGTGTGGTGACCAGGGGTAGAACCGTCTAGCGTTCGTTCTCATATGTAGACGTAATTCATGATGCGAGATGGTGGAGTCTCCCTGTGGCCCGTGATCTGACCATCGCCGAGGTACGGCTGACGCCGATCCTGGTCGCCGACCCGCCGCTGCTCAACACCCAGGGCGTACACCAGCCGTACACCCCGCGGCTGATCGTGGAGGTCGTCACCGCCGACGGCGTCACCGGGCTCGGCGAGACCTACGGCGACACCAGGTACCTGGAGCTGGCCCGGCCGCTGGCCGAACGGCTCACCGGACGCTCGGTCATGGACGTGAACGCCCTGTTCGGGATCGACCTGGCCGTGGACGCCTCCCGGGTCGAGGGCGGGACCGACGCGGGCGGGCTGCGCGGGGTGCAGACCGCCGACAAACTGCGGCTGTCGGTGCTGTCCGCCTTCGAGGTCGCCTGCCTCGACGCCCAGGGCAGGGCGCTCGGCCTGCCCGTGCACGCGCTGCTCGGCGGCAAGGTCCGCGACGCCGTCGAGTACAGCGCCTACCTCTTCTACAAGTGGGACGGGCACCCGGCGGGCGTCCCCGCCGAACCCGACGAGTGGGGCGCCGCGCTCGACCCGGCCGGCGTGGTCGAACAGGCCCGCCGGCTGCGCGAGCGGCACGGCTTCGGCTCGTTCAAGCTCAAGGGCGGGGTCTTCCCGCCCGAGCGGGAGATCGCCGCCGTCCGCGCCCTCGCCGAGGCCTTCCCCGGGCACCCGCTGCGGCTCGACCCCAATGGCGCCTGGTCGGTCGCCACCTCCCTGAAGGTCGCCGAGGAACTGGGAGACGTCCTGGAGTACCTGGAGGACCCGACATTGGGCACCCCCGCCATGGCCGAGGTGGCCGCCGGCACCGACGTGCCGCTGGCCACCAACATGTGCGTGACCACCTTCGGCGAGATCAAGGAGGCGTTCACCAGGGACGCCGTCCAGGTCGTGCTGTCCGACCACCACTACTGGGGCGGACTGCGCAACACCCAGCGGCTCGCCGCGATCTGCGCCGCCTTCGGGGTCGGGGTGTCGATGCACTCCAACACCCACCTCGGCATCAGCCTCGCCGCGATGACCCAGGTGGCGGCCACGGTCCCGGAACTGCACCACGCCTGCGACTCCCACTACCCCTGGCAGTCCGAGGACGTCCTCACCGAGCGGCTCGCCTTCGAGGGCGGCCGGGTCGCCGTGTCCGACGCGCCCGGCCTCGGCGTCGAACTCGACCGGGACGAACTGGCCCGCCTGCACCGGCGGTGGGCCGACGACGACGGCGCCCTGCGCGACCGCGACGACGCGGCGGCCATGCGCGTCGCCGACCCCGCCTGGTGCACCCCGGCGATGCCCCGCTGGTGACCGGCGAGTGCCCGGCGGTGACCGGCCCCTGGCGTTCCGGTGCGTGACCTGGTGCACACTGGCCAGAACCGCACCACGCCAGGGAGCGCACCGTGACGCCGTCGCACACCCTCACCGGAGAGGAACCGGAATACCTCACCCAGGCAGCGCGCCGCCAGGTCCAGGTCGACCCGCTCGCCGCGCTGCGCACCCCCGGCGACCCGCCCTGGGACGTCTACCTCACCGGCACGGTCTTCCTCGACATCATCTTCACCGGCCTGGACTCGGCGCCGGTGCGCGGCACCGAGTCCTGGGCCCGGGGCATGGGCTCCAGCCCCGGCGGGGTCGCCAACATGGCCGCCGCCCTGGCCCGGCTCGGCCTGCGCACCGCGCTGGCCGCCGCGTTCGGCGACGACCACTACGGCGAGTACTGCTGGGACGCGCTGGAACAGGGCGAGGGCATCGACCTCTCGGCCTCGCGGACCGTGCCCGGCTGGCACTCCCCGGTCACCGTCTCCATGGCCTACGAGGGCGAGCGGACCATGGTCTCGCACGGGCACGAGCCGCCGCCCGAGGCCGTTTTCGGCCACGACGGGGCCCCCGCCCGGGCGCCCCGCGCGCGGGCCGCCGTGGCCTCCCTCACCCCGGGCCGCAGCGCCCCGTGGATCGCCGCGGCCGCCCGCGCGGGCACCCGGATCTTCGCCGACGTCGGCTGGGACGAGACGGGCGCGTGGGACCTGGCCGGCCTGCCCGACCTGAAGCACTGCGAGGCGTTCCTGCCCAACGCGGAGGAGGCCCGGCGCTACACCGGCGCCGACTGCCCCCGGGCCGCCGCGCACGCGCTGGCCGAGCACGTCCCGGTGGCCGTGGTGACCCTCGGCGAGGAGGGCGCCTACGCGGTGGACCGGCGCACCGGGGAGGCCGCCGAGGTCCCCGCGATCGCCGTGGAGGCGCTGGACCCGACCGGTGCCGGGGACGTGTTCGTCGCCGGGTTCGTGACCGGCTCCCTGGCCGGCTGGCCGCTGGCCGACCGGCTGGCCTTCGCCGGGCTCACGGCCGCGCTGTCGGTGCAGGAGTTCGGCGGTTCGCTGTCCGCGCCCGGCTGGTCGGAGATCGGGGCGTGGTGGCGCGAGGTGCGGTCCCTGCCCGGGCAGGATCCGCTGGCCCTGGCGCGGTACGCCTTCCTGGACGATCTCGTCCCCCAGCGCCTGGACCGCCCCTGGCCGCTGCGCCGGGCCGTGCCGACCCTCGGGTTCGGCCGCTCGGCCTGAGCGGGAGCGGCGGCGAACGAAAGGCGGCAGGGCGGCAGGACGGGACGGCCGGACGGAAAAAGGCGGGACGGGAAAACGGCAGGACGGGAAAACGGCAGGACGGAAAAACGGTCGTAGGAAAAGCCCTACGGCGTTGTCATCCCCCCGTCGTACCCTGGATAGTGCGAGGCCGCCGTCAGCCGTGCGGCCGTGACGAGGAGGAAGCGCAGGCCTTCAGCGCCGGCCCATGACAGAGACACCGACAGCTCACACCCCCGCGCAGGAGCAGGCGAGAGCACAGTTCACCGTCCCCGCCCAGCACCCCATGGTGACCGTGCTGGGTTCCGGCGACTCCCTCCTGCGCGTGATCGAGAGGGCCTTCCCGGCGGCCGACATCCACGTCCGGGGCAATGAGATCAGCGCGGTCGGCGACCCCGTCGACGTCGCCCTGATCTCGCGCGTGTTCGACGAGATGATGCTGGTGCTCCGCACCGGGCAGCCGATGACGGAGGACGCAGTGGAACGCTCGATCGCCATGCTCAAGGCGAGCGAGAACGGCACGAACGACGGGCCCGAGACCCCGGCGCAGGTGCTCACGCAGAACATCCTGTCCTCGCGTGGCCGCACCATCCGCCCCAAGACCCTCAACCAGAAGCGGTACGTCGACGCGATCGACAAGCACACGATCGTCTTCGGCATCGGCCCCGCCGGCACCGGCAAGACCTACCTGGCCATGGCCAAGGCCGTGCAGGCCCTGCAGTCCAAGCAGGTCAACCGGATCATCCTGACCCGTCCGGCGGTGGAGGCGGGCGAGCGCCTCGGCTTCCTGCCCGGCACGCTCTACGAGAAGATCGACCCGTATCTGCGCCCGCTGTACGACGCGCTGCACGACATGATCGACCCGGACTCCATCCCCCGGCTGATGGCCGCCGGGACGATCGAGGTCGCGCCGCTCGCCTACATGCGCGGCCGCACGCTCAACGACGCCTTCATCATCCTGGACGAGGCCCAGAACACCAGCCCCGAACAGATGAAGATGTTCCTCACCCGCCTCGGCTTCGACTCGAAGATCGTGATCACGGGTGACGTGACGCAGGTCGACCTGCCCGGCGGGCAGAAGTCCGGCCTGCGGCAGGTGCAGGAGATCCTCGACGGCGTCGAGGACGTCCACTTCTCCCGGCTGTCGTCCCACGATGTCGTACGGCACAAGCTGGTGGGCCGTATCGTCGACGCGTACGAGCAGTACGACAGCAAGCACGGCACCGAGAACGGCGGCTCCCCCAAGGGCGGCCGCGGCACGACCGGTGCCAAGGGCTCCAAGGGGAAGTAGACCAGCACGACCATGTCGATCGACGTCAACAACGAGTCCGGCACCGAGGTAGACGAGCAGGCGATCCTGGACATCGCCCGCTACGCGCTCGCGCGGATGCGCATCCACCCGCTCTCCGAGCTCTCGGTGATCGTCGTGGACGCCGACGCCATGGAGCAGCTGCACATCCAGTGGATGGACCTGCCGGGCCCCACCGATGTCATGTCCTTCCCGATGGACGAGCTCCGGCCGCCGTCCAAGGACGACGACGAGCCGCCGCAGGGGCTGCTCGGGGACATCGTGCTGTGCCCGGAGGTCGCCGCCCGGCAGGGCGCCGAGGCGCCCACGCGGCACTCCATGGACGAGGAGCTCCAGCTGCTCACCGTCCACGGAGTGCTGCACCTGCTCGGATACGACCACGAGGAGCCGGACGAGAAGGCCGAGATGTTCGGCCTCCAGGCGGCCATCGTGGACGGCTGGCGGGCCGAGCGCGGCCTGACCGGCCCGTCGCCCGCGCCGACCGTCTCGTAAGCGGGCCGCATGTCCGCTCAGCTCGTGCTCGGCGCGATCGCGCTCGTCGTCGTGGCCTGGCTCGCCGCCTGCGCGGAGGCGGGCCTCGCCCGCGTCTCCAGCTTCCGCGCCGAGGAGGCCGTGAAGTCCGGCCGGCGGGGCAGCGCAAGACTCGCCCAGGTCGCCGCCGACCCCACCCGCTATCTGAACGTGGCCCTGCTGGTCCGCGTGGCCTGCGAGATGGCCGCCGCGACCCTGGTCACCTACGCCTGCCTCCAGGAGTTCCCCACCACCTGGGAGGCCCTGCTGGTCGCCCTCGGTGTGATGGTCCTCGTGTCGTACGTCGCCGTCGGCGTCTCCCCGCGCACCATCGGCCGCCAGCACCCGATCCACACCGCGACCGCGGCGGCCTATGTGCTGCTGCCGCTGGCCCGGATCATGGGCCCGGTGCCCAACCTGCTGATCCTCATCGGCAACGCCCTCACCCCCGGCAAGGGCTTCCGGCACGGCCCGTTCGCCTCCGAGGCGGAGCTGCGCGCGCTGGTCGACCTCGCCGAGAAGGAGTCGCTGATCGAGGACGAGGAGCGCCGGATGGTGCACTCGGTGTTCGAGCTGGGCGACACCCTGGTGCGCGAGGTCATGGTCCCGCGCACCGACCTGGTCACCATCGAGCGCTTCAAGACCATCCGCCAGGCCCTCACCCTGGCCCTGAGGTCGGGTTTCTCGCGGATACCGGTCACCGGTGAGAGCGAGGACGACATCATCGGGATCGTGTATCTGAAGGACCTGGTCCGCAAGACGCACATCAGCCGGGAGGCGGAGGGCGACCTGGTGTCCACGGCGATGCGCCCGGCCGTGTTCGTGCCCGACACCAAGAACGCCGGCGACCTGCTGCGCGAGATGCAGAAGGAACGCAACCACGTCGCCGTCGTCATCGACGAGTACGGCGGCACCGCGGGCATCGTCACCATCGAGGACATCCTGGAGGAGATCGTCGGCGAGATCACCGACGAGTACGACCGGGAACTGCCGCCCGTGGAGGACCTGGGCGACGACCGCTTCCGGGTCACCGCCCGCCTGGACATCACCGACCTCGGCGAGCTGTACGGCCTGGAGGAGTACGACGACGAGGACGTGGAGACCGTCGGCGGGCTGCTCGCCAAGGCGCTCGGCCGGGTGCCCATCGCCGGCGCCTCCGCCGAGGTCGGCCTGCCCGACGAGCGGGTGCTGCGGCTGACCGCGGAGGCCGCGGCCGGCCGCCGCAACAAGATCGTCACGGTGCTGGTCGAGCCGGTCGCCGGGCCGGCCGCCGAGGAGGAGAAGGCCGAGTGACCCCCGAGGAGCTGCGCGCCTTCTGCCTGTCGTTCGACGCGGCGGTGGAGGACTTCCCGTTCGGCCCGGAGTTCTCGGTCTTCAAGGTGCTGGGCAAGATGTTCGCCCTGACGGCCCTGGACGCGCGGCCCCTGACGGTCAACCTCAAGTGCGCCCCGGAGGACGCGGTCCGGCTGCGCGGCGAGCACGAGGGGCTGATCGTCCCCGGCTGGCACATGAACAAGCGGCACTGGAATACGGTGACCGTCGCCGGGGGGCTGCCGGACCGGCTGGTCAGGGAGCTGATCGAGGACTCCTACGACCTGGTGGTGGCGGGTCTGCCGAGGGCGGAGCGGCTGCGGCTCGACCGGCCGTGACATACCCGTGGCGGGGCGGACCCGGCACGGCTTCGTATGCTCGGGGCATGACCGAGAGCACCGGGCTTGACCCCGAGGACCGCAAGATCGTCACCCTGGCCCGTTCCGCGCGGGCCCGCAACGTCGTGCCCGAGGGGGCGGCCGTACGGGACGAGACCGGGCGCACCTATGTCGCCGGGACGGTGGAGCTGCCCTCGCTGAAGCTGAGCGCGCTGCGGACCGCCGTCGCGATGGCCGCGGCCTCGGGGGCGCGGTCCCTGGAGGCGGCGGCCGTGGTGAGCGACGCGGACGCGGTCCCGGCCGAGGACCTGTCCGCCGTGGCCGACCTCGGCGGCTCCGGCACGCCGGTCCTCCTCGCCGCCCCCGACGGCACGGTACGGACCACCGTCCCCGCCACCTGACACCCTTCCTTGGGCCGCTCTGGCCGCCGCCGGGGCGCCGCGGTCAGAGCGCGTCGGGCCCGCGCTCGCCGGTCCGCACCCGGACGACCGTCTCCACGGGGACGGCCCACACCTTCCCGTCGCCGATCTTCCCGGTCCGGGCGGCCCCGACCACCGCGTCGATCACGTCCTCGGCGACCGCGTCCGCCACGACCACCTCGATGCGCACCTTCGGCACCAGATCGACCCGGTACTCGGCCCCCCGGTAGACCTCGGTGTGTCCGCGCTGCCGGCCGTAGCCGCTGGCCTCGGTCACGGTCAGCCCGTGCACCCCCAGCTCCCGCAGGGCGGTCTTGACCTCGTCCAGACGGTACGGCTTGACGATCGCGGTGATGAGCTTCATGCCTGGGTCTTGACCTTCTGGGCGGAGAGCGGGGCGGAGTGGGAGACCGGGGCGGCGTGGCCCAGGACGCCGTGATCGTATGCGGTCTCGGCGTGCACCGTAAGGTCCAGACCGGTGTACTCCTGCTCCTCGTCCGCCCGGAAGCCCAGCACCTTGTCGAGCAGTCTGCCCAGCCCGTACGTCACCGAGAACGCGTACGCCGCCACGGCCGCCACCGCCACCGACTGCCGGCCCAGCGGGGCCGGTCCGCCGCCGTGGAACAGGCCCTCGGCGCCGCCGGTCATCGCCTTCTCGGCGAACAGGCCGATCATCAGGGTGCCGATGATCCCGCCGACCAGGTGGACGCCGACGACGTCCAGGGAGTCGTCGTAGCCCAGCTTGAACTTCCAGCCCACCGCGTAGGAGCAGACGATCCCGGCGGCCAGGCCCACGACCAGGGCGCCGAGCAGCGAGACCGTGCCGCAGGACGGGGTGATCGCGACCAGGCCGGCCACCGCGCCGGAGGCGGCGCCCAGGGTGGTCGGGTGGCCGTCGCGCCGCTGCTCGACGAAGAGCCAGCCGAGCAGGCCGGTGCAGCCGGCGGCGAGCGTGTTCAGGAACGCGGCGGCGGCGAGGCCGTTCGCACCGAGCGCGGAACCGGCGTTGAACCCGAACCAGCCGAACCAGAGCAGACCGGCGCCGAGGACCACCATGGGCAGGTTGTGCGGGCGCATGGCTTCTTTCCCGAAGCCCAGCCGGGGCCCGAGGACCAGGCACAGGGCGAGACCGGAGGCACCGGAGGTGATCTCGACGGGCAGCCCCCCGGCGAAGTCGAGGGCGCCGAGCCGGTCCAGGATCCAGCCGCCGGGGCCCCACACCCAGTGGGTGACCGGAACGTATACCAGCAGGGTCCACACCGGTACGAAGACCAGCCACGCCGAGAACTTCGTCCGGTCCGCGACCGCGCCGCTGATCAGCGCGGCCGTGATGACCGCGAAGGTCAGCTGGAAGGTGGCGAACAGCACCGCCGGCACGGTGCCGTGGACGCTGTCCGGGCCGAGGCCGCGCATCCCCGCGTGCTCCAGGCCGCCGAGCAGCCCGCCGCCGAGGTCGTCGCCGAAGGCGAGGGAGTAGCCGGCCGCCAGCCAGACCACCGTGACCAGGGCGATCGACACGAAGCTCATCATCAGCATGTTGAGGACGCTCTTCGTGCGGACCATACCGCCGTAGAACAGGGCCAGGCCCGGGGTCATCAGCAGGACGAGGGCGGTGGCGGCGAGCAGCCAGGCGGTGTCGCCGGTGTCGACGTGGGGTGCGGCGAGGGTCACGGGCGTCTCCAACGGGTGGGGGCTGCGTCAGAGGGTCACCGGTGTGCGTTTCCGGTCGCCTACGGGTGTGTTTCCGTGACGTTTCGTCGCCGCCGGGTCCCCGGAAGCCCACCGGCGGGCGCCGCCGGCGGAGGTGGTGCGGCGCGGCTTCGTGGATCAGGGAGAATGGGCGGCATGAGCGTTCGTACCCAGACTTCCGAGCAGCCCGCCGAGTCCGTCCACCGCGCCGGCTTCGCCTGCTTCGTGGGCCGCCCCAACGCGGGCAAGTCCACCCTGACGAACGCTCTGGTCGGGCAGAAGGTGGCGATCACCTCCAACCGTCCGCAGACCACCCGGCACACGGTGCGGGGCATCGTGCACCGGCCGGACGCGCAGCTGATCCTGGTCGACACCCCCGGGCTGCACAAGCCGCGCACGCTGCTCGGCGAGCGGCTGAACGACGTGGTCCGCACGACCTGGGCCGAGGTCGACGTCATCGGCTTCTGTCTGCCGGCGGACCAGAAGATCGGCCCCGGTGACCGGTTCATCGCCAAGGAGCTGGCCGGGATCAAGAAGACGCCGAAGGTCGCGATCGTCACCAAGACCGACCTGGTCGACCCCAAGGCCCTCGCCGAGCAGCTGATCGCCATCGACCAGCTGGGCAAGGAGCTGGGCATCGAGTGGGCGGAGATCGTGCCGGTGTCGGCGGTCGGCGCCAAGCAGGTGGACCTGCTGGCCGACCTGCTGATCCCGCTGCTCCCCGAGGGGCCGGCGCTCTATCCCGAGGGTGATCTCACGGACGAGCCCGAGCAGGTGATGGTGGCCGAGCTGATCCGGGAGGCCGCGCTGGAGGGCGTGCGGGACGAACTGCCGCACTCCATCGCGGTGGTCGTGGAGGAGATGCTCCCGCGCGAGGACCGCCCCGCCGACCGGCCCCTGCTCGACATCCACGCCAACGTCTACATCGAGCGCCCCAGCCAGAAGGGCATCATCATCGGCCCCAAGGGCAAGCGCCTGAAGGAGGTCGGCATCAAGTCCCGCAAGCACATCGAGGCGCTGCTGGGCACGCCGGTCTTCCTGGACCTGCACGTCAAGGTGGCCAAGGACTGGCAGCGCGACCCCAAGCAGCTGCGCAAGCTGGGCTTCTGAGCCTCACCGGCGCTGGGCCCGCAGCACCTTCCGGTACCAGTGGTACGACGACTTCGGGGTGCGCTTGAGCGTCCGGTAATCCACGTGGACCAGGCCGAAGCGGCGGGTGTAGCCCTCGGACCACTCGAAGTTGTCCAGGAGGGACCAGACGAAGTAGCCGCGGACGTCGACCCCGGCGGCGCGGGCGGCGTGGACGGCGCGGATGTGGGCGTCCAGGTAGGCGATGCGGTCCTGGTCGTCGACGCCCTCGTAGGAGCAGCCGTTCTCGGTGATGACGACGGGCGGGAGCCGGTCGCCGTAGCGGTCGTGGAAGCCGGTGAGCAGTTCGGTCAGGCCCTCGGGGACCACCGGCCAGCCGGAGCCGGTCACCGGGCGGCCCTCGATCTCCCGTACCGAGAAGGGCAGTTCGGCGGGGAGCGCCAGCCCGCCGTACGCGCCGTCGCCGTCCCCGGGAGCACCCACCCGGGTCGGCGCGTAGTAGTTGACCCCGTACCAGTCGACGGGCCCCGCGATGACCTTCAGGTCCTCCGCCACGTTCCCGCCCATCGCTTCGGCCGTGCCCTCCGGGTACGCGCCCAGGAGCACCGGCTCGGCGAACAGCCGGTTCAGCAGGGTGTCGTAGAGCTCCGCCGCCGCCACGTCCGCCGGGTCGTCGGAGGCGGGCCGGACCGGGCCGTGGGAGTTGGCGATGCCGATGTCCGCCGCGCCGGCCGCGCGCAGCGCCCGTACCGCGAGGCCGTGGGCGAGGAGCTGGTGGTGGGCGGCGGGCAGGGCGTCGAAGAGCAGCCGCCGGCCGGGGGCGTGGGCGCCGATGGCGTGGCCCAGCAGGGTGTGTTCCGCCGGCTCGTTGAGGGTGATCCAGGTGGCCACCCGGTCGCCTAGGCGGTCCGCCACCACCGAGACGTAGTCGGCGAACCGGTACGCGGTGTCGCGGTCCAGCCAGTCCAGTGTGGCGGGCAGGTCCCAGTGGAAGAGGGTGGGCACGGGCCGCACGCCCGCCGCGCACAGCTCGTCCACCAGGCGGTCGTAGAAGTCCAGGCCGCCGGGGGAGAGGACCCGGGGCCAGGAGACGGAGAAGCGGTAGGCGTTCACGCCGAGGCCCGCGAGCAGGGCCACGTCCTCGGTGTAGCGGTGGTAGTGGTCGCAGGCCACCGCCGCCGTCGAGCCGTCCCGCACCCGCCCCGGCCCGGCCGTGAACACGTCCCAGACGGACGGTTCCCGCAGTTCGGCCGCGCCCTCGATCTGATGGGCCGAGGTCGACACGCCCCACAGGAAGCCGGCCGGGAACCGGGGGATCTCGGTGCCTGCGTCAGTCGCCATGGGCGGGATCATCCGCACCACCGGCGACGGAAGTCAACGCCCCGTCACGCGCCTTCCTTCAGTACCCGTGTGACCAACTCCCTCTGGTCGTCCGTCAGTCGGGGATCGGCCGTGTACACCGTGCGGCCGTCGACCGTGATCTCGTAGGCGAAGCCGTCCGGGACGCCCGCCGGCGGTGTGCCCCGGCCGGACGCGAGGACGCGTCCGGCCAGCGCCTGCCACTCCTCGGCGTCGGGCCGGGAGGAGGTGTCCACCTCGGCCCGCCGCTCGATGCCCGCGAAACCGCCTGTACGCCGTACTCGAATACGCATGGCTACGTGTCTAGTACGGAACTAGAGCGTGCGCACCCCCACCTGTTCCCAGGCCTTCTGCACGGCCCGCAGTTCGTCCCCGGCGCCGTACCGCTCCCGCGTCGCCTTCACCGTCAGCGTGGCGAAGTCGGTGAATTGGGCGTCCTCCTTGAGGTCGCCGCCGGTCAGCACGTCGTACCAGATCTGCCCGGCCTTCTCCCAGGAGTGGCCGCCGAGGGCGGTGGCGGCCAGGTAGAAGGCGTGGTTGGGGATGCCGGAGTTGATGTGCACTCCGCCGTTGTCGCGGCTGGTGCGGACGTAGTCCTCCATCCGCGCCGGCTGCGGGTCCTTGCCGAGGACATCGTCGTCGTACGCCGTGCCCGGGGCCTTCATCGAGCGCAGGGCGGTGCCGGTGACGCGCGGCGCGAGCAGCCCGGCGCCGATCAGCCAGTCGGCCTCGGCGGCGGTCTGGCCGAGGGTGTACTGCTTGATCAGCGAGCCGAAGACATCGGAGAGCGACTCGTTGAGCGCGCCGGACTGGCCGTGGTAGTCCAGGTTGGCGGTGTGCTGGGTGACACCGTGGGTCAGCTCGTGGCCGATGACGTCGACCGGGATGGTGAAGTCGAGGAAGACCTCGTTGTCCCCGTCGCCGAAGACCATCTGCTCGCCGTTCCAGAAGGCGTTGTCGTAGCCCTCGCCGAAGTGCACGGTGGCGTCCAGCGGGAGGCCGTTGCCGTCGATGGAGTGCCGGCCGTACACCTTCAGATACAGGTCGAAGGTGGCGCCGAGGCCGGCGTAGGCGCGGTTGACGGAGGCGTCGGAGCCGGGCTCGGAGCCCTCCTCGCGGACCTTGGTGCCGGGCAGGTCCTGGGTGTGCTCGGCGTCGTAGATGGTGCGGTGCGGCCGGTCGTCGGCGGCGCCCTCGGGCGCGGCGGCGGCGGAGGCGCCGATCACCGTGGTCAGGCGGCGCTTGGTGCGCTGGTAGGCGTCGTGCTCCAGGGACCGGCGGGCCGGTCCGGACAGGGCGGGGTCGTCGTGCCGGGCGAGCTTGTCGAGGACGTGCGGCGGCACGATCGTGCAGAAGACGGGCTCGGAGCCCCCGTGGGTGGTCATATCTGGAACCATCGCATTGTGTGACCTCACTGTCACTACCTGCCACCATGATTGGTGAAATACCCGGACAACGGTGGCCACACTCCGTGACGTTGTGGTACGGCGATGTGGTGCGGCACACCTTTTGTCCTGCTTCGCCGTGGGGTCCCGCATACTGGGACAGGCCCGCGCGCCCGGAACGGCTCGGCTAGGCTGCACGACATCATGCGTTCCTGGCTGCTTCTTCTTAGCTGCCGCGGCGAGGGTCTGTAGTCGAGGCCGACTCCCTCCCCGCGGAGCTCTGGCGTTGCGTCGTCGGCCGTCCGTCCGGATATCCGCGACACCCCGAGGAGCCCACGCATCATGGCCAACCGCCAGCAGCCCAGCCCCATGCCGATCCACAAGTACGGCCGCTACGAGCAGGTCGACATCCCGGACCGCACCTGGCCCGGGAAGCGGATCACCGCCGCGCCCCGCTGGCTCTCCACCGACCTGCGCGACGGCAACCAGTCCCTGATCGACCCGATGTCGCCCGAGCGCAAGCGCCGGATGTTCGACCAGCTGGTGAAGATGGGCTACAAGGAGATCGAGGTCGGCTTCCCCGCCTCCGGCCAGACCGACTTCGACTTCGTGCGCTCGATCATCGAGGAAGAGGGCGCGATCCCCGACGACGTGACGATCTCGGTGCTGACCCAGGCCCGCGAGGACCTGATCGAGCGCACGGTGGAATCCCTCAAGGGCGCCCGGCGCGCCACCGTCCACCTGTACAACGCCACCGCGCCGGTCTTCCGCCGGGTCGTCTTCCGCGCGTCCAGGGACGACATCAAGCAGATCGCCGTCGACGGCACCCGCCTGGTGATGGAGTACGCCGGGAAACTGCTGGGCCCCGAGACCGAGTTCGGCTACCAGTACTCGCCGGAGATCTTCACCGACACCGAGCTGGACTTCGCCCTGGAGGTCTGCGAGGCGGTCATGGACGTCTGGCAGCCCGGCCCGGACCGCGAGATCATCCTCAACCTGCCCGCCACCGTGGAGCGTTCCACCCCGTCCACGCACGCGGACCGCTTCGAGTGGATGCACCGCAACCTCTCCCGCCGCGAGTACGTCTGCCTGTCCGCGCACCCGCACAACGACCGCGGCACCGCCGTGGCCGCCGCCGAACTGGCCCTGATGGCCGGCGCCGACCGCGTCGAGGGCTGCCTGTTCGGGCAGGGCGAGCGCACCGGCAACGTCGACCTGGTGACCCTGGGCATGAACCTGTTCTCCCAGGGCGTCGACCCGCAGATCGACTTCTCCGACATCGACGAGATCCGCCGTACGTGGGAGTACTGCAACCAGATGGAGGTCCACCCGCGCCACCCGTACGTGGGCGACCTGGTCTACACGTCCTTCTCCGGCTCCCACCAGGACGCCATCAAGAAGGGCTTCGACGCCATGGAGGCCGACGCCGCGGCCAGGGGCGTCACGGTCGACGACATCGAGTGGGCGGTGCCGTACCTGCCCATCGACCCCAAGGACGTCGGCCGCTCCTACGAGGCCGTCATCCGGGTCAACTCCCAGTCCGGCAAGGGCGGTATCGCCTACGTCCTGAAGAACGACCACAAGCTGGACCTGCCGCGCCGGATGCAGATCGAGTTCTCCAGGATCATCCAGGCGAAGACCGACGCCGAGGGCGGCGAGATCACGCCGAAGGACATCTGGGCCGTCTTCCAGGACGAGTACCTGCCCAACCCGGACAACCCCTGGGGCCGCATCCAGGTGAAGACCGGCCAGTCCACGACGGACACCGACGGCGTGGACACCCTCACCGTCGAGGCCACCGTCGACGGCCGGGACACCGTCCTGACCGGCTCCGGCAACGGTCCGATCTCGGCCTTCTTCGACGCCCTGCACGCCCTGGGCATCGACGTACGCCTGCTGGACTACCAGGAGCACACGATGAGCGAGGGCGCCTCCGCGCAGGCCGCCTCCTACATCGAATGCGCGATCGACGGCCAGGTCCTGTGGGGGATCGGCATCGATGCCAACACCACGCGCGCCTCGCTGAAGGCGGTCGTCTCCGCGGTCAACCGCGCCGCCCGCTGACGGGTCCGCCCGCCGGTCCCCCGCCCGCCGCGCACCGGCGGGCGGGGGACCGGTTTTCGGTCACAGCGCCCCCAGGTCACGGAAAGGTCTCCTCCGGGGTACTGACTACGCCTCCGGGATGTGGCTAACATCACGCCAGCGCGGCGATGCTGCCGCGCCGTTACGGAGGTGCGACGTGCTGCCAGTACGGGGACGAGACGGCCGTGCCACCGGGGCCCTGCGCATCCTGGGCACCCGCACCGCGTGGACGCCCGTCGGCGACGGAGAGTTCTTCTGTCCCGGCTGCGGCGGCGACCGCAACTACCAGCGGCTCACCGGGCGCCGCAGGCTCACCCTGCTCGGGGTGCCCCTGCTGCCGCGCGGCGAGACCGGACCGGTGGTGGAGTGCGCGGCCTGCCGGCACCACTTCGGCACCGACGTCCTGGGCCACCCCACCACCCGCCGCTTCTCCGCGATGCTCCGCGACGCCGTGCACACCGTCGCCCTCGCGGTCCTCGCCGCCGGCGGCACCTCCTCCCGTACGGCCCTGGAGACGGCCGCCGCCACGGTCCGCGCGGCCGGCTTCGCCGACTGCACCGAGGAGCAGCTCGCCGCCCTGGTCGACGCCCTCGCCGCCGACACCGGCCGGTACTTCGAGCAGCCGTCCGGGGCCGGGCTGACGATAGAGCTGCACGAGGCCCTGGACCCGCTCGCCCCGCACCTCGCCCCGGCCGGCCGCGAGGCCCTGCTCCTCCAGGGCGCCCGCATCGCCCTCGCCGACGGCCCCTACATCCCCGCCGAACGCGACGCCCTCGCCACCGTGGGCGCGGCCCTCACCATCCGCGCCGACGACGTGAACCGGCTGCTGGCCGCCGCCCGCACCCCCTCCTGATCACCCCGCCGGAGTAAGGGCGGCGCGCCCGTCGCGGGCAGCATCAGGGGGTGACCCCGCGCAGCCGCTCCCACGCGACCGTCCTCGCCCTCCTCACCGCACTCGGCGCCCTCACCGCGCTCACCGTCCGGCAACCCGCCCACGCGGCGCCCGGCACCTGCGACTCCTCCGTGCCGTACGTCTCCGGCGAGGGCGGCTACGCCGTCTACCGCATCCCCGCCGTGGTCAAGACCCGGCCCGGCACCCTCCTCGCCTTCGCCGAGGGCCGCCGCGGCGGCGCCCAGGACAGCGGGGACATCGACGTCGTGCTGCGCCGCTCCGCCGACGGCGGCTGCACCTGGGGCCCGCTGACCGTGGTCGCCGCCGGACACGGCGACACCCGGGGCAACCCGGCGCCCGTCGTCGACCCGCGCACCGGCGACATCGTCCTGCTGACCTGCGGCAACAGCGGCAGCGCCACCGAGGCGCGGATCATGCGCGGCGAGGTCACCCCCCAGCAGGGCCGCCGGGTCTACGTCCAGCGCAGCGCGGACGACGGCCGGCACTTCACCGCCCCCCGGGACATCACCGACGCGGTGAAGCGGCCGGACTGGCGCTGGTACGCCACCGGACCCGGCCACGCTCTCGCCCTCACCCACGGCCCGCACACCGGACGCCTGCTCATCCCCGCCAACCACTCCGCGGCCCCGCCCGCCGGCTCCCGCGACACCGGCCAGGAGGCCAAGTACTACGGCGGTCACGCCCTCTACAGCGACGACATGGGCCTCACCTGGCACCTGGGCTTCGTGGACGCGGTCTACGACGGCGTGACCAACGCCAACGAGACCAGCGCCGCCCAGCTCCCCGACGGCCGCGTCTACCTCGCCGCCCGCGACCAGAACGGCACCGCCCCCGGCAACCGGCTCGACAGCCACTCCGGCGACGGCGGCCGGACCCTGGACCGCCCCTACGCCGCCCAGCCCACCCTGGACGCCGTCCCCGTGGTCCAGGGAAGCGTCCTGCAGCCCGACACCCCGGGCGCGCCCCTGCTGTTCTCCGCGCCCTCGGTACCCACCGCCCGCCGCGCCCTCGCCCTGTGGGCCAGCGCGGACGCCGGCCGCACCTTCGCCCCGCTGCTCACCCTGACCGACCGCCGGTCCGCCTACTCCGACCTCGTCCAGCTCGGCCCCCGCCACATCGGCGTCCTCTACGAGACCGGCGCCGACAGCCCGTACGAGTCCTTGGAGTTCCGCCGGGTCCCGCTGCCCTGAAATGTCACAGGAGGGGCCGCCGTCTCGTCCTGGGGGTAAGCGATTCCGGCGGAGGAGTGGATGATGTGGTGCGGTGATCGGCGGCGGCGGGGGCGTCCGGTATGAGCACGAGCGTGAGCGGAACCGAGGAGTTCGAGGAGCTGCGGCCCCTGCTGTTCTCCATCGCCTACCGGATCCTCGGCAGCGTCGGCGAGGCCGAGGACGCCGTCCAGGAGACCTGGCTGCGCTTCTCCGCCTCCCCCATCCGGCCCCGGTCGGCCAAGGCGTTCCTGTCGGCCACGGTGACCCGGCTGTCCATCGACGTACTGCGCTCGGCCCGGGTCCGCCGGGAGGCCTACGTCGGCCCCTGGTTCCCCGAGCCGCTGCTCGCCGACCCCTACCAGGACCCGGAGCGCTCGGCGGAGCTGGCCGACTCGGTGTCGATGGCCGCCCTGCTGCTCCTCGAACGGCTCAGCCCGCTGGAGCGCGCGGTCTTCGTGCTGCGGGAGGTGTTCGACTTCGGTTTCCCCGAGGTTGCCCAGGCGGTCGGGCGCTCGGAGGCGGCCTGCCGCCAGCTTCTGGTGCGCGCCCGCCGCCATATGACCGAGGGCCGGCCCCGCTTCGAGGCGGACCGCACCGAGCGGGACGCCCTGGCCGCCCGGTTCTTCGACGCCCTGCGCGAGGGCGATGTGGTAGCGCTGCGGGACCTGCTGGCCGCCGATGTGTCGATGGCCGGCGACGGCGGCGGCAAGGCACCGCAGTCGGCCCGGAGCATCAGGGGCGCCGAGAACGTGGCCCGGCTGCTCGCCGCCGTCTTCCCCCCGCTCGCCGGGGCCGGCGTCACCTGGGCACCGCACGAGATCAACGGGCAGCCCGGCGCGGTCCTCCGCGACGGCGAGGGCCGGGTGCTCAACGCCATGGCGCTCGACGTCCTCGACGGGCGGATCCAGGCCATCCGCCTCGTGGCCAACCCCGACAAGCTCGGCCACATGGGCCCGGTGGCGGACGCCTGGGCGGTGCACCACGCGGTGCGGGAGGCGCGCCGGGAAGCGCGGTGAACGCGGCACGCGGGCGCGGGCGCGGGGTGCCGGTGCGGGCTTGGGCGCGGGTGTGGGCCGTTGGCCGGGTGTGGGCCGTGCGTCGGGTGCGGGGCGGGCGCGGGCCTGGGACGGGCGTGGGCGTGGGACGGGCGTGGGCGCCGGCAGGCGGGTGTGGGCCGTGCGCGGGCGTGCGCCGCGAAAGGCAGGTGCCGGGCAGGGGTCGTGCGCCGGGTGTGGGCCGTTCGCCGGGTGTGGGTCGTGCGTCGGGTCGGACCGTGCGTCGGGTGCGGGGCGGGCGTGGGCGTGGGGCGGGCGTGGGCGCCGGCAGGCGGGTGCGTGCCGTGCGCGGGCGTGCGCCGCGAAAGACAGGTGCCGGGCAGGGGCCGTTCGCTGGGTGTGGGCCGTTCGCTGGGCGTGGGCCGTGCGCCGGGCAGGGGTCGTGCGCCGGGTGTGGGCCGTTCGCCGGGGCGGGTCGTGCGTCGGGTGTGGGCCGTGCGTCGGGTCAGCGTTTGTGTGTGTCCTCGCCCAGCAGGCCCGCCGCCGCGAGGTACTTGCCGATCCGTTCGACCTCCTCGCCGGACAGCGGGACCTGCGGCTCGGCGGTCACCGGGCAGTCGATGACGCCGCGCAGGTGCAGGGCCGCCTTGAACGCGCCCAGCGCCGCCGAACCGCCGCCCATCCGCGCCGGATCGCCTACGCCGACCATCCTGAACAGGGCGCACAAACGTTCCTGTTCGGCCCGCGCGCCCTCCTGGTCCGCCGCCCGGCACTGCCGGTACAGCCGCACGTACCCGTGCGGGTCGACGTTGGCCAGACCCGGCACCGCGCCGTCCGCGCCCAGCGCCAGCGCCGCGTCGGTGATCTGCTCCGACCCGGTCAGCACCGCGAAGCCCGGGTGGGCGCGGGAGCCCGTGACCAGCTCCCGGAAGGCCGCGAGATCCCCGCTGGAGTCCTTGATCCCGGCCAGTACGCCGTCCCCGGCGAGCCCCAGCACCAGATCCGCGGGGAGCTTGGTGTGCACGGCCACGGGGATGTCGTAGGCGATCACCGGGACCGGGCTGGCGGCGGCGATCCGGCGGTAGTGGTGGACGATCTCCGCGGGATGGGTGCGGGCGTAGAACGGGGCGGTGACGACGACGGCCCCCGCGCCCGCCCCGGTGACCGCCGCGACATGCTCCAGGACGCGCGGGGTGGTCATGTCGATCGCACCGGCGATGACCGGCAGCTGCCCGCCCACGTGCGCGGTCACGGCCGCCACCACCTGCCGGCGCTGCGCGTCCGTCAGGAACGCCGCCTCCGAGGTCGAGCCCAGCAGGAACAGCCCGTGCACCCCCGCCTCCACCAGGAAATCCACCAGGCGCAGCAGGGACGGCACATCCACCTCGCGTTCCGGTGTCAGGGGCGTGCAGACGGGCGGGACGACACCGGTGAGCGGGGCGGGAAGGGTCATTCAGGGCTCCTGGCGCGCTAGGTCTTCGGTCGACGTGTCCTCCTCCACAGGATGGTGACACCGGTAGCGGTGAGCGGGGTGTGACGCGGCCGAGAAGTCCGGCATCACCCGGGCGCACAGCTCGTCGGCCTTCCAGCACCGGGTGCGGAACGGGCAGCCGCTCGGCGGGCGGGTCGCCGAGGGCACCGGCCCGGTCAGCGGGATCGGGTCGATCGGGTCCAGCAGGCCCGGCGTGGCCGAGAACAGGGCCCGGGTGTACGGGTGCCGGGCCGCGTCGGTGACCCGGCCGGCCGGGGTCTCCTCCACGATCCGGCCCAGGTACATCGTGATCACCCGGTCGCTCATCCGCCGTACCGTCTGGATGTCGTGCGAGACGAACACCAACGCCAGGCCGAGGCGTTCCCTCAGGTCCAGCAGCAGGTTCAGGATCTGCGCGCGGACCGAGACGTCCAGGGCGCTGGTCGGCTCGTCGGCGACCACCAGCGCCGGGTCCAGGGCCAGCGCGCGGGCGATGGCCACCCGCTGCCGCTGCCCGCCCGACAGCTGCCCGGGCAGGGCGTCGGCGAGCGCCCCGGGCAGCCCCACCAGCGCCATCAGCTCCCGTACCCGCTCCTCGCGCTGCGCCCGGCTGCCGCGCCGGTGCACGTCCAGCGGGTCGCGCAGGATGCGGCGGACGGTCAGCCGGCGGTTCAGCGCGGTCGACGGGTCCTGGAAGACCAGCCCGGTGCCCGCCCCCACGGTCGCCCGGCGTTCGGCGGCCGGCATCGCCCACAGGTCCCGGCCGCCGAACGCCACCGTCCCCGCGACCGGCCGCTGGATGCCCACCAGCACCTTCGCCAGGGTCGACTTCCCGCACCCCGACTCGCCGACCACGCCCACCGTCTCCCCGGCCGCCACGGACAGGTCGGCGCCGGTCAGGGCGTACACCCGGTCCCGCCGGAAGAGCCCGCCGCCGCGCGCCCGGTGCACCACGTGCGCGTCCCGTACCTCCACCACGGCGGTCATTGCAGGGCCTCCTCGCTCTCCGTGTTCGTCAGCTCCACCGCCGGGTGGTGGCAGGCGGCCGTGTGCGTTGCGGTGCCGGCCGGGACCGGGGCGGTGGTGTGGCACACCTCGGTGGCCAGCGGGCAGCGGTCGGCGAAGCGGCAGCCCGCCGGGAAGTCGGCCGGGGACGGCACGACGCCCTTGATCTGCGTCATCCGTTCCTCGGCCGACTCCAGCGACAGCACACTGCCCAGCAGGCCGCGCGTGTAGTGGTGGGCCGGCGCCGCCACCAGGTCGGCGGTCACCCCCGACTCCACGATCTGCCCGCCGTACATCACCGCCACCCGGTCGGTGACGTCCGCGACCAGTGCCAGGTCGTGCGAGACCAGGACCAGCGCGAAGCCCAGCTCCTCGCGCAGCCGCAGCAGCAGCTCCACGACCTGGGCCTGCACGGTGACGTCCAGGGCGGTGGTCGGCTCGTCGGCGACGATCAGCCCCGGCTCGCGGGACAGCGCCATCGCGATGAGCACCCGCTGGCGCTGCCCGCCGGACAGCTCGTGCGGATAGCTGCGCAGGGTGCGCTCCGGTTCCAGCCCGACCAGCGACAGCAGCTCCGCGGGGCTGCGGCGGCCGCCGCGCCGGACGAGCTGCCCGAGCTGGGCGCGGATCGTCATGGCCGGGTTCAGCGAGGACAGGGCGTCCTGGTAGACCATGGCCATCTCGTGGCCGAGGAGCCGGCGCCGGGCCCGGGCCGGCTCGGTCAGCAGCTCCCGCTGCCGGAACCGCACCTGCCCGCCGATCCGGGCCCCCTTGGGCTGGAGTCCCATTACGGTGAGCGCGGTCAGCGACTTGCCGCAGCCGGACTCGCCCACCAGGCCCAGCACCTCGCCGGGGTACACCTCGAAGCCGACCCCGGCCACGATGTCCACCCCCCGGTGGCGGTCCGGGAAGCCGATGGTGAGGTTCTCCACCGCGAGCACCGGCTGTCCGCTCCGGTCGGGCAGCGGCCGGGCCCGGGAGCGCAGCCGCCGGGCGGCCTCGGCCAGACCGGGCAGCGGCAGCACCCCGCCGGTGCCGGGCTCGGGCGTCCGGAGCCGGTCCCCGGGCGAGCGCACCTCCCTGGGGGCGGGCGCGGCCCACGCGTCCGACAGGCCCTCGGAGAGGATGTTCAGCGACAGCACGGTGACCAGGATCAGCAGCCCCGGGAAGACGGTCGCCCACCAGCCGCCGGTCAGCACCATGTTCTTGCCGTCGGCGATGACACTGCCCCAGGACGGGTCCGGGGGCCTGACCCCCGCGCCGATGAAGGACAGGGACGCCTCGAAGACGATGGCCTCGGCGACCTGGACCGTGCAGAACACCAGCACGGGGGCGGCGCAGTTGACGGCCACGTGGCGCAGCACGATGTGCGGGGTGCGGGCGCCGATGACCCGCTCGGCGGTGACGTAGTCCTCGCCGTACTGGTCCAGCACGTTCGCCCGGACCACCCGCGCCACCGGCGGGGTGAACAGGAACGCGAGGGCGCAGATCAGCACCGTGATCCCGCCGCCGAACACGGCCACCAGCACGGCGGCCAGCGCGATGCCGGGGAACGCCATCACCACGTCCAGGCAGCGCATCAGCGTCTCGTCCACGGCCTTGCGGGAGGTCGCGGCGACGGCCCCGAGCACGGCCCCGGCCACCAGCGCCAGCGCGGTGGCGCCCAGTCCGATGGCCAGCGACCAGCGGGCGCCGTGCATCAGCCGGCTCAGGATGTCCCGGCCCAGGCTGTCCTGCCCCATCCAGTGCGCCGCAGACGGTGCCCCCGTCCCGCCGACCGGGTCCCGCATGTCGAGCGGATCGTCCGGCGCCAGGACCGGCGCCAGGAGGGCGACCAGGACGACCAGGGCCAGGAAGCAGACCGCGGCCTTGGACGGCAGCGGCAGCCGGCGCCGGCCGCGCAGCCGGACGCCGGGCCGCAGCAGCCGCTCGGTGAGCCTCGCGCGCGTGACCATCAGCCCGCCCTCAGTCGTGGGTTGACCAGCAGATACAGGATGTCGATGACGAGGTTGACGACGACGAAGCCGGTCGCGGTGGTCAGGACGACGCCCTGCACCACCGCCGGGTCGCCGTTCTGCACCGCGTCGATCATCAGCTTGCCCATGCCGGGCAGCGAGAAGATCGTCTCGATGACGACGGCACCGCCGAGCAGATAGCCGACCCGCAGTCCGAGCACGGTGAGCGGGTTGACCAGCGCGTTGCGCAGCACATTGCGGCCGACGACCACGCGCGGCGGCAGCCCGCCGCCGATCGCCGTGCGGACGTAGTCCTTGTCCAGCTCCTCCACCATCGAGGTCCGCACGATCCGGGTGAGCTGGGCGGCGACCGGCAGGGACAGGGCGACGGCGGGCAGTGCCATGGTGCGCAGCCAGCCGGTGACCGAGTCGCCCGGGTTGATGTAGCCGCCGGTGGGGAACCAGCCCCGGTCCACGGCGAGGTACTGGATCATCAGCAGCGCCAGCCAGAAGCCCGGCGCGGCGACCCCGACCAGCGAGACCACCCGGATGATCTGGTCCGGCAGCCGGTCCCGGTACACCGCCGCCGTCACCCCGCCGGCCAGCGCCAGGACGACGGCCAGGGCGAGCCCGAGGAAGGTGAGCTGGAGGGTGAGCGGCAGGGCGGTGGTGACCTGGTCGAGCACCGGGGCACGGGTGAGGGCGCTGGTGCCGAGGTCGCCGTGGAGGACGTCGCCGACGAAGTGGACGTAGCGCACGGGCAGCGGGTCGAGCAGCCCGTTGCGCTCCCGGAAGTCGTGCAGCTGCTCGGGGGTGGGGTTGGCGCCCTGGAAGAACGCGGAGGCCGGGTCGGCGTCGGAGAACCGCATCACCAGGAACACGAACAGCACGATGCCCAGCAGCAGCGGCACCAGCAGGGCGATGCGGCGCAGCAGGATGCGTACGACGGTGGTCATGCCGTCAGATCCAGCGGGCCTGGAGGAGGTTGATGCCGGGGTAGGGCTGGGGCCTTATCCCGTCCAGCTCGCGCGGGTCCCACGCGGTCATCAGTTCGTTGTGGACGACCGGGTACAGCACGGCCTGTTCGGCGACGACGTCGAGGTAGTCCTGGATCATCGCCTTCTTCCTCGCGGGGTCCGGTTCCCGGGTCGCCCGGTCCATGTCCGTGAAGAGCCGCCGGGCGACCGGGTGGTCCGCCCACCGCGTGTACCGCATCCACAGGTTCTCGGGGCCGTGGTTGTAGCGCATGATCAGGTCGGCGTCGAGCCCGAACTGGTTGGGGTTGGAGGCGGCGGCCACCACCTGGTAGTCCCGCCGCTGGTCCAGCTTGGTGAACACGGCCGTGGTCTCCTGCGGCGCGAGCGTGGTGCGCACGCCCACCGCGTCCCAGCAGGACTTGACGGTCGGCAGGCAGTCCACGATCCAGCTGACGTTGACGGCCATGATCTCGACCTTCAGGTCCGTCACCCCGGCGGCCGCCAGCAGCGCCTTCGCCTTGCCGGGGTCGTAGTCGTAGACGGTCCCGGCCCGCCGGTGGGCCGGGTTGCCCTCGTCGAGGAAGGAGGACGCGGGCCTGCCGTGCCCCTTCAGGGCGACCCGCACCATCTTCTCGCTGTCGATGGCGTAGTGCAGGGCCTGGCGCACCCGCACGTCGTCGAAGGGCTTGTGCCGGGTGTTGAACATCAGGAACAGGTTGTTCATCCCGGCCCCGCCGGCCACCTTCAGCCCGCCCCGCTCCAGGCGGGGGATGTTGGCGTAGGGGATGTTGTCGGCGATCTGCGCGCCGGCGTCGGTGCCGGAGATCCGCGCGACCCGGGAGGAGGCGTCCACGATGGTCAGCCAGTTCATCTTCCGGAAGACGGGCCTGCGCGGGCCGTTGTACGCGGCGAACGCCTCGAAGGTGGTGTTCGACTTCGGGTGGTGCGCGGTCTGCCGGTACGGCCCCGAGCCCACGGCCAGCCCCTTGACCGCGTCGTCCCAGGCGCCGGGCCGGGAGTAGACGTGCGCGGGCATGATCTTGGCGAGGGTGAGCCGGGAGAGCCCGTCCGGGAACGGGAAGGCGAGCCTCAGCTCGACGGTCCGGGCGCCGGTCTTGCGGACGGAGTCCAGCCAGGGGGCGAAGAACCCCTTGGCGAGGGTCTGGGTCTTGGCGTCGAGGATCCGTTCGAAGACGAACACGACGTCGTCGGCGGTGACGGGCTTGCCGTCGTGGAACGTGGCGCCGTCGCGGAGCGTGAACCGCCAGGTGGTGGCGTTCGGATCGGCGGGGAGCGCGGTGGCGAGGGCGGGGTACGGCGCCCGGGTGATCGGGTCGGTGTCGAGAAGTCCCTCGTAGATGTGATTGTTGGCGGCCATCGCGAACGCGGAGGCGGTCTGCGTCGGGTCCCAGCTGCCGTCGTTGCCGTAGCCGATGACGGCGGTCAGCGTCCGGTCCTTGCCGCCGCCCCCGCCACCGGTGTCGTTGGTCGACTCCGGCCCGGCGGAACACCCCGCCAGCACCGCCCCCGCGCCCACCGCCCCGGCACCCAGCAGTAACGACCGGCGGCGCGGTGCCGGTACGTCGGGAAACACGTCGTCGCGCACGGGTCCTCCAGCAGGTCGGTGAGCCGGTGAGGGGGAGGGGGGTGGAGGGGGAGGTGGTGGGAGGAGTGAGAGACGACGTCCTACGTCCTACGTCCGCTCGGTAGCGCGACGATAGGAGGGGCCGTGGGGGTGGTCAAGACAGCGCACGCGAACGAACCCGCGCACCCCAGCTCCACCCGGGTGAATCCGGCCCCCTTCCGGCGCGTTCGCGTTCCGCGCCCGAGAACTCCCGCACCGCCTGTCGCGGACCTCCGGCCACGGCCGACCCGGACCGGAGCCCCCTTCCGGGTGGAAAAGCGGAGCGTCACGCTTGATGTACAAAGCGTAAACTCGCAAACGGAAGGGGAGCAGAGTGAGCGGCATCGAAGAGGCGGAGGAGGCGTTGAGGGAATTGCGGTCGGCTCTCGAAAAGGCCGGGGTCGTGCTCCCGTCGCTGGGGCTCGATCCGGTGAGTCTCGTGCGGGAGGTGCCCTGCCCGCTGGTGGACCTCGGGCGGTGTTCGGTCCGGACCGCGCGCCTGCTGGCGGCGGCACTGGCGGGGGAGGCCCGGTGAAACCCGTCGTCGGCAGTCATGTGATGGACACCCGCACCGGGAAGGTCGGCATCGTCATGGGGCACGAGGGGCCGTATGTGCAGGTGAGACCTTACGGCGGCGGGCGCGAGTGGGACGCCGAGCCGGGGGCGCTGCGCAGCGCCACCCCGGCCGAGCGGCTCAGCGCGGCCACCGCCTACGCCAACGCCCGCAGCCGCGGGGAGGTGCTCTAGCCGCTCCCGCGCATGGGCGAGAATGGGGCCATGAGTCTGTTCCGCGACGACGGCATCGTGCTGCGCACCCAGAAGCTGGGCGAGGCGGACCGGATCATCACCCTGCTCACGCGCGGGCACGGACGGGTGCGTGCCGTGGCCCGCGGGGTGCGGCGGACGAAGTCGAAGTTCGGGGCCCGGCTGGAGCCGTTCTCCCACGTGGACGTGCAGTTCTTCGCCCGTGGGAGTGAGCTGGTCGGGCGTGGCCTGCCGCTGTGCACGCAGAGCGAGACCATCGCTGCGTACGGCGGCGGGATCGTCACCGACTACGCCCGGTACACCGCCGGGACGGCCATGCTGGAGACCGCCGAGCGGTTCACCGACCACGAGGGCGAGCCGGCGGTTCAGCAGTACCTGCTGCTCGTCGGGGCGCTGCGGACGCTCGCCCGGGGCGAGCACGCGCCGCATCTCGTCCTCGACGCCTTCCTGCTGCGGTCCCTGGCCGTCAACGGCTACGCGCCCAGCTTCGGCGACTGCGCGAAGTGCGGGATGCCGGGACCGAACCGCTTCTTCTCCGTGGCCTCCGGCGGCTCGGTGTGCGCCGACTGCCGGGTGCCCGGCAGTGTCGTGCCGTCCCCGCGGACCCTGGTCCTGCTGGGGGCGCTGCTTACGGGAGACTGGGAGACGGCGGACGCGTGCGAGCCGAGGTATGTCCGCGAGGGCAGCGGGCTGGTGTCCGCCTACCTGCACTGGCACCTGGAGCGCGGGTTGCGCTCCCTGCGCTACGTAGAGAAGTAAGCACGGCTACGGTCGAGGAGACGAGAAGCACATGGTCGTACGCGGGATCCTGGGGCGCCAGCGGCGCGAGTACAAGGCGCCGGAGCCGCATCCGTCCGGTGCGCGCGCGCCCAAGCTCCCGGGCGAGCTGGTGCCGAACCACGTCGCGATCGTCATGGACGGCAACGGACGGTGGGCCAAGGAGCGCGGGCTGCCGCGCACGGAGGGGCACAAGGTCGGCGCCGAGCGGGTGCTGGACGTGCTCCAGGGCTCGATCGAGATCGGCGTGCGCAACATCTCCCTGTACGCCTTCTCCACCGAGAACTGGAAGCGCTCGCCCGACGAGGTCCGCTTCCTGATGAACTTCAACCGCGACTTCATCCGCAAGACCCGTGACGAGCTCGACGCGCTCGGCATCCGGGTGCGCTGGGTGGGCCGCATGCCCAAGCTGTGGAAGTCGGTGGCGAAGGAGCTTCAGGTCGCCCAGGAGCAGACCAAGGGCAACGACCTGCTCACCCTGTACTTCTGCATGAACTACGGCGGCCGTGCCGAGATCGCCGACGCGGCGCAGGCGATCGCCGAGGAGGTGCGGGCGGGCCGGCTCGATCCGTCGAAGGTGACCGAGAAGACCGTCCAGAAGTACCTGTACTACCCGGACATGCCGGACGTCGACCTGTTCCTGCGGCCGAGCGGCGAGCAGCGGACCTCCAACTACCTGCTGTGGCAGAGCGCGTACGCCGAGATGGTCTTCCAGGACGTGCTGTGGCCCGACTTCGACCGCCGCGACCTGTGGCGGGCCTGCATGGAGTTCGCCTCCCGGGACCGCCGCTTCGGCGGCGCCGTCCCGAACGAGGAACTGCTGGCCATGGAGGCAGCCATGAAGGGCGATTCCTAGCCGCCACCCTCACCCGCGCCCCGCCGAGGGGCGCGGGGAACTGCGCGACCGGCCGCAACGCGCCCGTAGCCGGCAACGCCCCCGCTCTCTTACGGCGGCTAGCCCGCGGCACACTCCGCGCACGTGCCGAAGATCTCCACCGTGTGGGCCACGTTGACGTAGCCGTGTTCCGCCGCGATGGCCTCCGCCCACTTCTCGACGGCCGGCCCCTCCACCTCCACGGCCTTGCCGCAGGCGCGGCAGACCAGGTGGTGGTGGTGTTCGCCGCTGGAGCAGCGGCGGTAGACGGACTCGCCGTCGGAGGTGCGCAGGACGTCGACCTCGCCGGCCTCGGCGAGGGACTGGAGGGTGCGGTAGACCGTGGTCAGCCCGACGGAGTCGCCCTTGTGCTTGAGCATGTCGTGCAGCTCCTGGGCGCTGCGGAACTCGTCGACCTCGTCCAGGGCCGCCGCCACGGCTGCACGCTGGCGGGTCGCGCGCCCCTTCACGGGCGGTCCAGCGGTCGTCACCGTTGCCTCCTTCGATGGCTCGCTTCTGCCCGGGCCATTGTGCCAGCCCGGACGATCGGCGGTCAGACGCCGATCTCGTCCGCGGTGCCGCGCGCGGCCGGAATCGTGCACTCCGCGGGGTCCGGGGCGGGCCGTGCCGCGGCTGCCGCGCGGGCGCGCCGCCGGGCCAGCGGGGTGGCGAGCGCGGTCAGCGCGAGGAAGGCGGCGATGGTCAGCAGGACGATCGTGGCGCCGGGCGGGACGTCCTGGTAGTACGACGTGATCGTGCCGCTGACGGTCACGGCCACGCCGATGGCCACGGCGATCACGAAGGTGACGGTGAAGCTGCGGGTGAGCTGCTGGGCCGCCGCCACGGGCACGACCATCAGCGCGGACACCAGCAGCAGCCCGACCACCCGCATGGCGACGGTCACGGTGACGGCCGCGGTGACGGCCGTCAGCAGGTTCAGGGCACGCACCGGCAGCCCGGTGACCCGCGCGAACTCCTCGTCCTGGCTGACCGCGAACAGCTGACGGCGCAGGCCCAGGGTGACCAGCAGCACGAAGGCGGCGAGCACGCAGATCGCGGTCACGTCGGACGGGGAGACCGTGGACAGGGAGCCGAACAGGTACGAGGTCAGGTTGGCGTTGGAGCCGCCCGGCGCCAGGTTGATCAGCATGACGCCGCCGGCCATGCCGCCGTAGAAGAGCATGGCCAGGGCGATGTCGCCGCGGGTGCGGCCGTACCAGCGGATCAGCTCCATCAGGACGGCGCCGAGCACGGAGACGGCCGTGGCCATCCACACCGGGGAGGTGGAGAGCAGGAAGCCGAGGCCGACGCCGGTCATGGCCACGTGCCCGATGCCGTCGCCCATCAGGGCCTGGCGGCGCTGGACCAGGTAGATGCCGACCGCGGGCGCGGTGATGCCGACCAGCACGGCGGCCAGCAGCGCCCGCTGCATGAAGGCGTAGTTCAGGAATTCCATCAGCTCAGCAGTCCCGTGCGGATCGGTTCGGCGCCCGCCGGTGCGTGCGGGTGTACGTGGTCGTGGCCGGGCAGGGCGTGCTGGCCGACCGCGCGCGGCGGCGGGCCGTCGTGCAGGACGCAGCCGTCGCGCAGGACGACCGCCCGGTCGATCAACGGCTCCAGCGGGCCCAGCTCGTGCAGCACGAGGAGGACCGTCGTACCGGCCTCGACCTGCTGCCGCAGGGTCTGGGCCAGGACCTCCTGGCTGGCCAGGTCGACGCCGGCCATCGGCTCGTCCATGATCAGCAGCTCCGGCTCGGAGACCAGCGCGCGGGCGATCAGCACCCGCTGGTGCTGGCCGCCGGACAGGGCGGTCACCGAGTCCTTGGCGCGGTCGGCCATGCCGACCAGTTCCAGGGCGCGCCGGACGGCCTCCCGGTCGGCCTTGTGGAAGAGCCCGAAGCGGGTGCGGGCGAGACGGCCGGAGGAGACGATCTCGGTGACCGTCGCCGGGACGCCGCCCGCGGCCGTGGTGCGCTGCGGGACGTAGCCCACGCGCGCCCAGTCGCGAAAGGAGCGGCGCGGGGTGCCGAACAGCTCGACGGTGCCGCCGCTGACCGGCACCTGGCCGATGATCGCGCGGATGGCCGTGGACTTGCCGGAGCCGTTGGCGCCGAGCAGCGCGACGACCTCGCCGCGGCCCACGGTCAGATCGATGCCCCGCAGCACGGGGCGGGCACCGAGTTCGGCGCTCACCTGGCGCAGGGCTATGACGGGTTCCCCGGTGGTCATGGTGTCTCCCGTGCCGCTCACTTGGCGCCCAGCGCCTGCTGGAGCGCCTTCAGGTTGGCCCGCTGGACCGCGAAGTAGTCCTGGCCGCGGGAATGCTTCGTGATGCCCTCGATCGGGTCGAGGACGTCGGTCTTCAGGCCCGTGTCGCTCGCGAGGGTCTTGGCGGTCTTGTCGCTGACGAGGGTCTCGTAGAAGACCGTGGAGACGCCGTCGGCCTTGGCCATCTTCTCCAGGTCCTTCACCCGGGCGGCGCTCGGCTCGGAGTCGGGGTCGAGGCCGCTGATGGCCTCCTCGGTGAGGCCGTAGCGCTCGGCGAGGTAGCCGAAGGCGGCGTGGGTGGTGATGAAGACCTTGCTCTTCGTGTGCGCGAGGCCGTTCTCGAACTCGGTGTTCAGCGCGTTCAGCTGCTTCACCAGGGCGGCGGTGTTCTTCTTGTAGTCGGCCGCGTGGTCGGGGTCGGCCTTCTCGAAGGCCTTGCCGACGCCCTCGGCGACCTGGGCGTAGCGCACCGGGTCGAGCCAGATGTGCGGGTCCTCGCCCGCCTCCTCGCCGTGGCCGTGGTCGTGGTCGTCGTGTCCGGCCGCGTGGCCGCCGACCTCGTTGCCGTGCTTCTCCAGCGTGGTCAGGGAGGCCGCGTCGATCTTCGTGTCCACCGGGGACTGGTCCACGGCCTTGTCGACGGCGGGCTGGAGGTTCTTCAGGTACAGGACCGCGTCGGACTCCTCCAGGGAGGCGGTCTGCCGGGTGCTGAGCTCCAGGTCGTGCGGTTCCTGGCCGGGGGAGGTGAGGGTGGTGACGTGGACGTGGTCCCCGCCGATCCGCTCGGCGAGGAAGGTCATCGGGTAGAACGACGCGACGACGTCGAACTTGCCGGTGTCGCCCGTGCCCGCCGCGTCGCCGGAGCAGCCGGCGAGAGTGGCGGTCCCGAGCGCGGTGGCCGCGGCCAGCGCGGCGGTGGATATGAGGCGTCGTCGTACGTTCATGACAGTCATTTTCAACAAATGTGGAAACCGTTGTCAACAACGCTCGTCATACGGTCTGGACAGGGGCCGATTTGGTCGTGGGGGAGCCTGCGCCGGTAACCTGAATCATTCGCTGGAAGCATCTCGCTTCAACGCCCGTCGTCGTAATGAAGAGAGCACCGTGGCCGCCGACAAGATCGACACCATCGTCAGCCTGAGCAAGCGCCGTGGCTTCGTATTCCCCTGCAGTGAGATCTACGGCGGCCAGAAGGCCGCCTGGGACTACGGACCGCTGGGTGTCGAGCTCAAGGAGAACATCAAGCGCCAGTGGTGGCGCTACATGGTGACGTCGCGCGAGGACGTCGTCGGTATCGACTCGTCCGTCATCCTGGCTTCCGAGGTCTGGGTCGCCTCCGGCCACGTCGCCACCTTCACGGACCCGCTGACCGAGTGCACCTCGTGTCACAAGCGGTTCCGCGCCGACCACCTGGAGGAGGCGTACGAGGAGAAGAAGGGCCACGCCCCGGCGAACGGCCTCGCGGACGTCAACTGCCCGAACTGCGGCAACAAGGGCCAGTTCACCGAGCCCAAGCAGTTCTCCGGCCTGCTGTCCACCCACCTCGGCCCCACCCAGGACTCCGGCTCCGTCGCCTACCTGCGCCCCGAGACCGCCCAGGGCATCTTCACCAACTTCGCCCAGGTGCAGACCACTTCGCGCCGCAAGCCGCCGTTCGGCATCGCCCAGATGGGCAAGTCGTTCCGCAACGAGATCACGCCCGGCAACTTCATCTTCCGCACCCGCGAGTTCGAGCAGATGGAGATGGAGTTCTTCGTCAAGCCGGGCGAGGACGAGCAGTGGCAGGAATACTGGATGGAGCAGCGCTGGAACTGGTACACCGGCCTGGGTCTCCGTGAGGAGAACATGCGCTGGTACGAGCACCCGAAGGAGAAGCTCTCCCACTACTCCAAGCGCACCGCCGACATCGAGTACCGCTTCCGGTTCGGCGGCAGCGAGTGGGGCGAGCTGGAGGGTGTCGCCAACCGCACCGACTACGACCTCTCCGCGCACGCCAAGGCCTCCGGCCAGGACCTCTCCTACTTCGACCAGGAGGCCGGCGAGCGCTGGACGCCGTACGTCATCGAGCCGGCGGCGGGTGTCGGCCGCACCATGCTGGCCTTCCTCCTCGACGCCTACGTGGAGGACGAGGCGCCGAACGCCAAGGGCAAGATGGAGAAGCGGACCGTCCTGCGCCTGGACCACCGCCTCGCCCCGGTGAAGGTCGCGGTGCTCCCGCTGTCCCGCAACCCGGAGCTGTCCCCGAAGGCCAAGGGTCTCGCCCAGGCGCTGCGGCAGAACTGGAACATCGAGTTCGACGACGCCGGCGCCATCGGCCGCCGCTACCGCCGTCAGGACGAGATCGGCACGCCGTACTGCGTGACCGTCGACTTCGACACCCTTGAGGACAACGCCGTCACCGTGCGCGAGCGTGACTCGATGAAGCAGGAGCGGGTCTCGCTCGACCAGATCGAGGGGTACCTGGCGCAGCGTCTGCTGGGCGCCTAGTCACGAGCGCGTGATGCCGGGCGGGCCGATGTCGGCCCGCCCGGCATTCGTGTGTCCGCGTCCGCTCAACGGCCCTGGAGCGCCTTGACGTTGTCGCCGAACGTCCAGTTCTTCGAGCCGTCCCAGTTCACGGACCAGGTCATCAGGCCCTTGAGCGAGGAGCCGTAGTTCCGCCAGGCCTGGGCGACCAGGGACGGGGACATGTAGCCGCCGCCCGCGCCGGGCTGGGCGGGCAGGCCCGGAACCTGCTTGTCGTAGGGCACCTTGACCGTCGTGCCCTGCACCACCAGGCCCTTGTTCAGACAGTCGGTCTGCGCCGTGAAGCCCTGCACGGTGCCCGCCGCGTACGAGTCGCCCGAGCAGCCGTACATGCTGCCGTTGTAGTACTGCATGTTCAGCCACCACAGGCGGCCGTTGTCCGCGTACTTCTTGATGACGGGCAGGTAGGCCCCCCAGATCGAGCCGTAGGTAACGCTGCCGCCGGTGACGTACGCCGTCTCCGGGGCCATCGTCAGGCCGAAGTTGGAGGGCATCTGGGCGAGGATGCCGTCGATGATGCGGATCAGGTTGGCCTGGGACGGGGACGGTTGGTTGATGTTGCCGCTGCCGACCAGGCCCGTCTCTATGTCGATGTCGATGCCGTCGAAGTTGTACTTCTTCAGGATCGGCACGATCGTCGCCACGAACCGGTCGGCGACGGTCTGGGACGACAGGTCGATGCCGGCCGCCGCGCCGCCGATGGACAGCAGGATCGTCTGTCCGGCCGCCTTGGCCTGGCACATCTCGGCGGGCGTGGCCACCTTCACCCCGGCGTCCATGCCGTCCTCCCACAGCGCGGTGCCGTCGGAGCGGATCACCGGGAAGGCCGCGTTGATCACGTTGTAGCCGTGGGCGGGGATGCGGGAGTCGGTGATCGGGGTCCAGCCGAAGGGCGGGTGGACGCCGTTGGCGGAGCCGTCCCAGTTCTCCCAGTAGCCCTGGAGCACCTTGCCCGCCGGCCGCGACTTGACCGCGCAGGTGTCGGCGGCGGAGGCGGCGGGCGCGCTGGCGATCGCGAGCGGGGCGAGGACGGCGCCGGTCAGGGCGGCGGTGAGCAGGCGCAGGGTGCGGCGGAGCATCGGGCCTCCCGGCGGGGGTTCGGGTCGATGGGGTGTCGCAGACATGACAGTGCGCTGGTCCAGACCATTCGTCAAGAGGTCTGGACCACGCGGGACGCGAGATGCGTGTAGACATTATTGGACTGACAGATATTGAAATCTGTCAGTCGTCATGTCACAGTGGGGGCATGACGATGCGAACCCGAAACCTCGGCACCACCGGCCCCCGGGTCTCCGCCCTCGGCCTGGGCTGCATGGGCATGTCCGGCATGTACGGCGAGGCGGACCGCGCCGAGTCGATCGCGACCCTCCACGCGGCCCTGGAGGCCGGCGTGACCCTGCTCGACACCGGCGACTTCTACGGCATGGGCCACAACGAACTGCTGATCAACGAGGCGCTGCGCACCGCCCCCACCGCACTGCGGGAGAACGCGCTGGTCAGCGTGAAGTTCGGCGCCCTGCGCGGCCCGGACGGCGACTGGTACGGCTTCGACGGCCGCCCGGCCGCCGTGAAGACCTTCGCCGCCTACTCCCTCCAGCGCCTCGGCGTCGACCACATCGACATCTACCGCCCGTCCCGGCTCGACCCGGACGTGCCCATCGAGGAGACCGTCGGCGCCATCGCCGAACTGGTCGAGAAGGGCTGGGTCCGGCACATCGGGCTGAGCGAGGTCGGCGCCGACACCATCCGCCGGGCCGCCGCCACGGCCCCCATCGCGGACCTCCAGATCGAGTACGCGCTCATCTCCCGGGGCCCCGAGCGGGAGATCCTGCCCACCCTGCGCGAACTGGGCATCGCCGTCACCGCGTACGGCGTGCTCTCGCGCGGGCTGATCTCCGGCCACGTCTCGGCCGGCCAGGACTTCGCCGCCGACGACTTCCGCGCCCACTCGCCCCGCTTCCAGGGCGACAACCTCCGGCACAACCTCACCCTGGTCGAGTCGCTGCGGAAGATCGCGGAGCAGAAGGGCGTCTCCGTAGCGCAGATCGCCATCGCCTGGGTGCTCTCCCGGGGCGAGGACATCGTGCCGCTGGTCGGCGCCCGCACCCGGCAGCGGCTCGGCGAGGCCCTGGGCGCGCTCGACGTGACCCTGGACGCGGCCGACCTCGCCGCCATCGAGACCGCCGTACCGGCGGACGCGGCGGCCGGCGAGCGGTACGCGGCGGAGCAGATGGCCATGCTCGACAGCGAACGCTGACGGCGTGCCGGGTACCGTCTAGGCATGCCATCGACCAGCGAAACCCTGACCGCCGAGCGCATCCTCGAAGCCACCGAGGAGGTGCTGCGCCGCCACGGCCCGGCCAAGGCCACCGTGGTCGACGTGGCCCGCGCGCTCGGCGTCAGCCATGGCAGCGTCTACCGGCACTTCCGCACCAAGGCGGCACTGCGGGAGGCGGTCACCAAGCGCTGGCTGGACCGCACCTCCGAGCGGCTCGCCGGGATCGCCGCCGCCGGGGACCGCGCCCCGGAGCAGCGGCTGCGGGACTGGCTCGCCGCCCTCTTCGAGGCCAAGCGGCACAAGGCGGGCGACGATCCCGAGCTGTTCGCCACGTACACGGTGCTCGTCGACGAGCTCGGAGGCGTGGTCCACGACCACATCGCCGACCTCACCGGCCAGCTGACCCGCATCATCGCGGCGGGCGCGGAGTCGGGCGACTTCGCCGTCACCGACCCGGCCACCACGGCCCGTGCCGTCTTCCAGGCGACGGGCCGCTTCCACGACCCGTGCTACGCCCGGGAGTGGACCGCACCGGGCATCGGAGAGGAGTTCGAGGCGCTGGTGGGGTTGCTGGTGCGGGGGCTGCGGGCGGTGGGGTAGGGCCCTTGGGGCGGCTACCCGCGGCCGTCCGGCCGCCGGGCCGGTACGGGGTGGTCCGGTGAGTCGAGCCACACGCGCTCGCCGTCGCCGTCGACAGTCAGCCCGAACCGTTCGAAGCCGGGGCGGCCTTGTCGCTCCCACCAGCGGTAGGCGGTCTCCACCTCGTCCCACAGCCTGCGCGGACCGGCCTGGTACACCTCGAACTCGGCGCGGTCCGTCTCGCAGTCGGCGGTCGCCCAGGAGGTGACGGCCGTGTCCCGCAGCCACAGGGTGTAGGAGCCGTCGTCGTACTCCTCCATCCACGGGAACGCGCCGGGCACCCGCACCCCGATGGCGAACATGACGGCCCAGTCGCCGATGTCGTCCGGGGACAGCCTCGTCAGGGACCGCACGCCGTCGGCGGGCCACTTCCGGCCGCCCAGGTACTCGCGGACGTGGCGGCGCGGGACCCGCTGGGCGCGCAGCCGCATGAACGCCGACGAGCCGACGAAGTGACCCGACGCCGAGCCGTCGTCGCCGACGACGAGCCGGGCGACGGCCTCGCCGCCGTACGTCGGTCCCCAGGGTGTCACGACCACGCCGCCGGGCCGGGTCTGCTCGATCCACGCACGGGGCACACTGCCGACCGAGCAGGTGGCGATGGTGCGGTCGTACGGTGCGCCCGGCGGGTATCCCTCGGTGCCGTCACCGACGACGCACAGCGGATGGAACCCGGCCCGCCGGATGCGTTCGCGAGCGTCCCGGGCGCTGACCTCGTCCACCTCGACCGTGACGACGTTCTCCGGGCCGACCCGGTGGCACAGGAGGGCGGCGTTCCAGCCGGTTCCGGTACCGATCTCCAGCACCCGGTGACCGTCCTCGACGCTCAGCGCGGCCAGCATGGAGAACACTATGGTCGGCATGGAATTGGAGCAGGTGGGGATCTTCCCCTTGCCGGGACCGGTGTGGGCGCCGTCATCCCATTGGGTCGTGATCGGCGCATCCGTGTACACGGCACGCCACCAAATGTCAGGCTCCTGGCCCCGGATGACCCGGTCGTCCTGCCGGTTCATGCCCGCGCGCCCCGGCCAGATCACGTCCGGCACGAACAGGTGGCGGGGCGCACGCCGGTACGCGGGCAGCCAGTCCGAGGTCAGCGCCGCCTTCTCGATGAGTGCGGAGGCCAGCCGCTCGGGACCGGCCTTCGCTTCGTGGTGCCCGGTCATCTAGCGGCCGTCCGCCGGGCCCCGGCCGTCGTTGGTGTTGCCGCCCTCGTCCGACCCGCCGCCGCCGTGCTTGTTGCCGCTGTCGCTGTCGTCCTGCGGGTTGCCGTCGGCCATCGTGAGCCACCAGTCGCGCATCGTGTTGCCTCCGTGGGGAGTGACCCGTCCCACGGGTGTGAGACGGGGGGTCTTGCAGGGCCCTGCCCCCCGTACGGTGGGGGCGGGCTGGGCCGGGTTCACTCGTCGTGTGTCACCCGGGCGTGATCCGTGACGACGCGGCGGAACAGGTCGTGCCCGGTACGGCCGGTGTGGCGCAGGCACCAGTTCTGCGCGGCGGCCTGGTCGTCCTTCGGGCCGGACGTCTCCGCGCACTCGCCGGGCTTCGTGGCGCAGAAGGTTTCGTAGACGACACCGCCCTCCGGCACGTGCCGGATCGTGTGCGGGACGAAGCGGAGCACCGTGCGGCTCACCGGTCGTCCTCGCCCTCGTCGTCGGCCAGGCGTTCGCCTCGCGACTCCGCGACCCGGAGGGCGTCGAAGAGGCACTCCGTCAGCCTCGCCGCCGTGAAGCGCAGCTCCGGCCGGGACGCCTCAGGGTCGCCCAGAAGCGCCCGGGCCGCTCCCAGCACCTCGCGTCCCGCGCCCAGTTGGGCTTCCTCCATCTCGTCGGCGAGCCGGCTGACGATGCCTTTCGGGTCACCGGCGTGCAGATACGCGCGTTTGCCGTTCTCGGACCACGGCAGCAGACGGGGACGGTCCATCCGGCTCGCTGCAGCTTCGGGCACTGTCATCAACCTCCACGGAGTGGGCGGCCATGCCCCCGGGCCGTCGCCACGGTCGCGGGGGTCCTTGGCAGAGAACCCTCTCGCCCGGCGCCTACCGACAACAGGGGCGGAGCGTCCCACTTTCGTGACGCTAAGTCGCGACCCCCAGGAACTCGGCGAGCTTTCGCAGCCCCGGTGGGCGGTGTGAGCCGGCCCAGAGGTCGGTCACGATGGCCACGGCGTGCGTATGGTGCCGCATCCATGTGGGGGCGGTCCGCCGCAGCTTTTCGAGCGCCTTCACGGCCCCTTCGGCGTCCCCGACGTCCGTATAGGCCCGGGCCACGTCCAGGATCAGCCAGGTACGCCACGACGGAGGGATGTCCGTACCGAGCCGCATTCCCTTCGCGAGGCTCAGCGCCTCCTCCGGGCGCGCGTGCTGGACGGCGAGGCGGACGCGTTCGATGCGGACGGAGGATCTGCTGAAGACGGAGACCATCCTGCCGTCCGCCGGGGGTGCGAGCGCCGCGAGCCGACGGGTGGCGTCCTCGGCACTGCTCATCATGTCGCTGGCGGTGTCGTAGTCGCCGGAGCGCGCGGCGGATGTGGCCGCCGACATGATCAGTCCGCCCCAGACACGCAGGCCCTCGGCTGTCCTGCCGCGTTCGCGCTCCAAGCCGTCGGCCGCGTGGACGGCGAGCTGTCTGGCGTCGTCCAAGCGGTTCTGCCGCTGGCAGTTCCAGGCCACGGAGTTGCTGATCATGCGAGGCAGCAGCGGGTCCGCAGACCTCTCGGCCGCGTTCATGGCGCGTTCCAGAGCGCTCAACGCGAGGTCGGTCTTGCCGAGGCGGATGGCCAGATGCCCTCCCAGCTGGAGGGTTTTGCCCAGGGCGGCTTCTCCGGCCGCCCGCTCGTCCGTGGTGCCGACCGCGGCGGCGAACCGGGCGTCGTCGATCATGCCGGGCAGCACCTCCATGAGGCGCCCGAACTCCGCGCCGTGGTACAGCGTCCAGCCGTCGGCGATCTCCCGCCACAGGAGGGGGAGGGACAGCTTCTCGACGCCCTTCGGTTCTTGAGGGGGGAGGAACAGCGGGGGCATGATCGCGCGGCGCAGGGCGACCATCTGCGGGGGGTCGGGCTCGCCGGTCGACGGTATCGCGGGAGGGTCTCCCTGGAGCGCGGTCAGCTCCACTCCCAGCCCCCCGGACAGGGCGTGCAAGGTCGGCAGCCGGGCGCTGTGCTTCCGTTTCTGTTCGAGCTTCCGCACCAAGTCCACGGACACTCCGGACCGTTGTGCCAGCGCCTCCTGCGTGAGGTCGGCCAGCCGCCGTAAGCGGGCGATCCGGTCACCCAGGTGTTCACTCACCATGCCGACCAAGCTACCGCCGGGGAGCTCGTGGCATCCGGGTGTCGGCCGGGGCGCTTCCGGACGGAGGCGGGCGCGGCACGGGGCGCATGCGTGGGGCTCCCTCGCGCCCCTCTGCTTCCGTGTGCGCCTTACGTCTGCGACGGCGGGCGGGCGATCCTGCCGTCACGAGCGGCACATCAAGGTGAGTGTTCTCATGACGACGACCAACACCGGAGACGACTCCACGGCACCCGCCGACCCCCCGCCCCGGCGCCCCTGGTGGAAGAAATGGCTCAGTGGTCCGGCGGCGCTGGCGTACGCGGTCGCCATCGTCGGTGCCGGGGCCGGCGCCTTCATGACCCCGCTCGGGGATCATGTGCTGAAGTCGCTCTTCGACGAGCCGGCCTGCCCCGGGGACGGAGACGCCTGCGAGGGGAAGAACCCGCAGAACCAGGGGTGCGGTGAGGACGCGCGGACTTTCAAGCCCGTCGTGGACAATCCCGCGCTGCTCCAGATCCGCTACAGCGAGGACTGCGAGGCGGTCTGGGCCAAGATCGAGCAGGGCAGCCCCGGCGACCAGGTGACGGTCGGTGTCACGGGCGGCGGCACGCGGAGTGCCGAGATCGCGTACGACAACGACCAGTTCACCCAGATGGTGTCGGTCCCCGACGGCGAGTTCCAGGTCACCGCGTGCGCGGTGCCGAAGGCCGGTGGCGGCAGCACCTTCGAGCACTACTGCATCCACGCGAGCGAGGCCTCCGCCTGGCGGTGACCGGCCGGGTCATGCGCCCTTCGACACCGTCTCCGCCACCGGGCGTATCTCCGCCGTCTCCAGGCTCGCCGCCGTCCGCCGGGCCGTGCGGCGGGCCCAGCGGCCGCTGGTCAGCAGGCCGAGGACCAGGACGGCCAGGCCGCAGCCGGCGAGGATCCACCAGCCGGGACGGGCCGCGGAGACGAACGTCTGCCGGTACGGCGACGAGCCGATGCCGGAGGCCAGGACCGCGCCGACCACCGCGACGCCGAGCGTCGAGCCCAGCTGCCGGCTGGTGGAGGCGACGGCGGCGGCGACCCCCGCCTGGGCGCGGGGCATGCCGGACACGGCCGTGTTGGTGATCGGCGCGTTCACGAAGCCGAAGCCGATGCCGAACAGGACGTAGCCGAGCAGCAGGGTGGCGTTCTCCGTCTCCGCCTCGAACGCGGCGAACAGGACACCGCTCGCGGTCATCGCCACACCCGCCACCAGCAGGGAGGCGCGCGGGCCGCGGCTGCCGACCAGTCGGCCGGACAGCGGGGCGCACAGGAGGATCGGCACGGCCATCGGCAGCATCCACAGGCCCGCGTGCAGGGCGTCGAGACCGCGCACGTTCTGCAGGTACAGGGTGGACAGGAACAGGAAGCCGCCCAGGGCCGCGAACGCGCTGATCGCGATCACGGTGGCACCGCTGAACGGGGCCGAGCGGAAGAAGCGCAGGTCGATGAGGGGTTCGGCGCGCCGGGGCTCGTACCAGAGGAGGGCCAGGAGGGCGGCGACGGCGATCGCGGCGAAGGGGAGGACGGGGCCGGTGCCGGATTCCGGGGCCTCGATGATCGCGTACGTCAGCGCGCCGAACAGGGCGATCACCAGCAGCTGGCCGACCGGGTCGGGGCGGCGGGCCCGGGGCGCGCGGGACTCGGGGACGTAGCGCCAGGTGAGCAGGAGGGCCGCGAGGCCGACCGGCAGGTTGAGCCAGAAGATGGCGCGCCAGTTCACCGACTGCACCAGCAGCCCGCCGACCAGCGGGCCCGCCGCCATGGCGATGCCGACGACCGCGCCCCACACGCCGATCGCGCGGGCACGCTCGCGGGGGTCGGTGAAGGTGTTGGTGATGATCGACATGGCGACCGGGTTGAGCATCGAGCCGCCCACCGCCTGGATCATGCGGAACACGACGAGCAGTTCCAGGTTCGGGGCGAGGGAGCAGAGCACCGAACCCGCGGTGAACACCGCCAGGCCCGCCATGAAGACCCGCCTGCGGCCGATCCGGTCGGCCGTGGAGCCGGCGAGCATCAGCAGCGAGGCCAGTACGAGCGTGTAGGCGTCGATGGTCCACTGCAGTCCGGAGGTGGTGGCGTCCAGATCGCGTTGCATGGCGGGCAGCGCCACGTTCAGCGCGGTGGTGTCCAGGCTCACGATCAGCAGGCTCATACAGCAGATCGCGAGCACGAGCATGCGTCGGCGAGGGCTCAACTCGGGCATGTGCGCCATCGTACGCCCATGTCGATAGTGCGTCTAACTAATGAGTCATACATGATCCTTGTCGGGCAGCCGGAGGCCGAGCACCATCAGCCCCAGCAGCCCGGCCGCCTGCACCGCCAGCACCACCGCCAGCGCCCGGCGCATCCCGGCCCCGGGGACCAGGGACAGGAACAGCGAGCCGAGCGTTGCCACCCCGACCGCCAGGCACGACTGCTGGAGCGTGGCCGCCAGGCCGCTGCCCGTCCCGGCCAGCCGGTCCGGGATCGCCGCCAGCAGGAACCGGAAGTACAGCGGCAGCTGAAGACCCTGGCCGATCCCGCACAGCGCCAGGCCCGGCGCCAAGGCGAGCGGGCTCAGGTGCGGCCAGGGGCCCAGCAGCGCCGTCGCGGCCATCGTCGCCAGGCCCGCGATGTGCGCCACCGCCGCCAGCGCCACCGCCCGCCCGCCGAACCGCCCCACCGCGCGCGGCGCCAGCATCGACGCGGCGAACTGCGCCACCCCCATCGGCACCAGTGCCAGCCCCGCCCGCAACGCCCCGTACCCGAGGCCCTGTTGCAGCGTGACCGCCGTCACGAACATCCAGCCCGCGAAGCCCGTGAACACCGGCAGCCCCAGCAGCAGACCCCGGCGCACCCCGGCGGACGCCAGCAGCGACGGCGGCAGCAGCGGGCTCCCGGCGGTGCGCTCCGCCCGCCGCTCCACCCGGTGGAAGGCCAGGGCGCACAGCGGCGCCGCGCCGAGCAGCAGCACCGACCACAGCGGCCAGCCCGCCGCCCGGCCCTCGGTCAGCGGCAGCAGCAGCGCGCACAGCGCCGCCGCCAGCAGCGCCGTACCCGCCAGATCCGCGCGTGCCGGACGCTCCGCCCGGCTGTCCGGCACCGACCGCAGCGCACAGCCGAGCCCGGCCACCGCCACCGGCACGTTCACCAGGAACACCGCGCGCCAGCCGGTGCCCGCCAGGTCGGCGGCGACCAGCACCCCGCCCAGCACCTGCCCGAGCACGATGGACACCCCGCCCACCGAGCCGTACAGGGCGACCGCGCGGGACCGGCGCTCACCGGACGTCGTGGCGTGGATGGTGGCCAGCACCTGCGGCAGCAGCAGAGCCGACGCCGCCCCCTGGGCCACCCGCGCGGCCACCAGCCACCACGCGCCCGGCGCCAGTCCGCAGGCCAGCGAGGTCAGCCCGAAACCGGCCACCCCCCACAGGAACAGCCGCCGCCGGCCGAAGGTGTCCCCGAGCCGGCCGCCCAGCACGAGCAGCACGGCGTACGCCACCGCGTACCCGGCCACCACCATCTCCAGGGTGGCCGGGGGCGCGTGCAGATCGTGCTCGATCGTCGGCAGCGCCACGTTCACGACGAAGAAGTCGATCATCGGCAGGGCGGCGCCGAGCAGCAGGGTGAACAGGCCGAGCGGGGACAGGGCCGCCCGCGGCGGGGCGGCGGGCGCGGAAGAGGTGGTCGTGGTCACGCCCCGACTCTGCGCCGGGTCCGCAGCCGGGTACCAGACGGTGGTTATCCGGGTACCGGCACCAACTGGCACAGGGGTACGGCCGGACGGCACCCTGGGTGCCATGACCATCGCAGTGCCCGAGCAGCAGACGGAGATACGGCGGCGGGAACTGGCCGCCTTCCTGCGCAGCCGGCGCGAGCGGATCACCCCCGAGCAGGTGGGCCTGCCCCGCGGCCCCCGCCGCCGCACCCCCGGACTGCGCCGCGAGGAGGTCGCCCAGCTCTCCGCGGTCGGCGTCACCTGGTACACGTGGATCGAGCAGGGCCGCGCCGCCCATGTCTCCGCGCAGGTGCTGGACGCCGTCGCCCGCGCCCTGCTGATGGACCCCACCGAGCGCGCCCACCTGTTCGCCCTGGCCGGCACCCACGATCCGCGCACCGGGCCGGAGTACCCGGTCGCCGCCAAGACCGCCCTGAAGGTCGTCGAACGGCTCGCCCCCTATCCGGCCTCCCTGCAGAACGCCCGTTACGACGTCCTGGCCGCCAACCGCCCCTACGCCCAGCTCTTCGGCGACCCCGCCGGGCTGCCCCCGGCCGACCGGAACTGCCTGTGGCTGCTGACCACCAGTGAACGCTGGAAGCGGGACTTCCTGGACCGGGACGAGATGCTGCGCGACCTGATCGCCAAGTACCGCGCGGGTATGGCCGAGCATGTGGCCGAGCCCGCCTGGAAGCAGCAGCTGAACCGGCTGCTCAAGGCCTCCGCCGAGTTCCGCCGGCTGTGGGAACGGCACGAGGTCGCGCCGATGTCCCCGCACGTCAAGCGGTACCGGCACCCCCGGGTCGGGCTGATCCGGCTGGAGCACCGGAACATGTGGCTGGCCCCGCAGTCCCCGGCCCACCGGGTCGTCGCCTATCTGCCCGCCGACGAGGAGAGCGAGGAGCGGCTGGAGCGGCTCGCGGAACTGCCCGACGAGCGCCCGGCCGGGTGAGGGACAATGGAGTCCTGCCCCTGTCGCCGTAGATCCGTACCGGAGCCCTGACGATGCCCCACCCGCTCTCCATCGGGCCGCACACCGTGACGCCGCCCGTCGTGCTCGCACCCATGGCGGGGATCACCAACGCGCCGTTCCGCACCCTGTGCCGGGAGTTCTCGGGCGGCAAGGGCCTGTTCGTCAGCGAGATGATCACCACCCGGGCGCTGGTCGAGCGCAACGAGAAGACCATGCAGCTGATCAGGTTCGACGCCGGCGAGCGGCCGCGCTCGATCCAGCTGTACGGCGTCGACCCCGCGACCGTCGGCAAGGCCGTCCGCATGATCGTGGAGGAGGACCTCGCCGACCACATCGACCTGAACTTCGGCTGCCCGGTGCCGAAGGTGACGCGCAAGGGCGGCGGCTCGGCGCTGCCGTACAAGCGGAACCTGCTGCGGGCCATCCTGCGCGAGGCGGTCACCGGCGCGGGGGACCTGCCGGTGACCATGAAGATGCGCAAGGGCATCGACGACGACCACATCACCTACCTCGACGCCGGCCGTATCGCCGTCGAGGAGGGGGTGACCGCCATCGCGCTGCACGGCCGTACCACCGCCCAGCACTACGGCGGCACCGCCGACTGGGAGGCCATCGCCCGGCTGAAGGAACACGTGCCGGAGATCCCGGTGCTCGGCAACGGCGACATCTGGTCGGCCGAGGACGCGCTGCGGATGGTGCGGGAGACCGGCTGCGACGGGGTCGTGGTCGGCCGGGGGTGCCTGGGCCGGCCGTGGCTGTTCGCGGACCTGGTGGCCGGGTTCGAGGGACGTACCGAGGATTTCGTACGGCCGACGCTGCGGGAGGTCGCCGACGTCATGGTGCGGCACGCCACGCTGCTCGGGGAGTGGAGCGGTGACGAGTCCAAGGGCGTGGTCGACTTCCGCAAGCACGTCGCCTGGTACCTGAAGGGCTTCGCGGTCGGCTCCGAGATGCGCAAGCGGCTCGCGATCACCTCGTCCCTCCGGGAGCTGCGGGCCGGGCTGGACGAGCTGGACCTGGACCAGGCGTGGCCGGCCGGGGCGGAGGGGCCGCGGGGCCGGACCTCCGGCAACAACCGGGTGGTGCTGCCGGACGGGTGGCTGAAGGACCCCTACGACTGCGCGGGCGTCGGAGAGGAAGCGGAGCTGGACACCTCCGGCGGCTGACCGGCCGAGGACCCGGTCGGCTGAGAGGGCGTGTCAGTTCCTCCCCGGCCCCGGTGTCGAGCCGTATGCCGTCAGGAAGCGGTCGCGGAAGGCGCTCATCTTCCAGACCGGGGCGTCGCGGGCGGGGCGCAGGCCGTCGGTCCAGTGCCAGCCGTCGATCCTGTCCAGCAGCCCGGGGTCCTTGGCGACCAGCGACACCGGCACGTCCCGGCTCGCGTGGGTGCCGCTGACCCGGGCGATGGGCTGGTGGTCGCCGAGGAACACCAGCACGGTGTCCTTCGTGCCGTACCGCTCCAGCCACTCGGTGAGCGCGGTCACCGAGTACCGGATCGACCTGCCGTACTCCGCGCGGGACTTGGCGGTGTCGGCGATGACGTCCGCCGCCTTGCTGCCCGTCGCCTCCATGGCCCTGAAGGCCGAGCCGTCGCCGAGCCGGTCCCAGTCCACCATCCGCGGGACCGGCGCCCAGGGCTGGTGGCTGGAGGTCAGGATGAGCAGCGACAGCCGCCCCTTGCCCGCGGCCGGCCGCTTGCCGTGCACCCGCTCCTGGTACTGCTGGAGCGCGTACTGGTCGGGCATGGTCGACCAGCTGAACCTCGGCCCCCGGTAGCCGAGCCCGAAGGCGTCGTACACCTTGTCCAGGCCGTACCACTTCTGCTCCGGCCAGCTCTTGCGCACACCCGGCATCACCCCGACCGTCTCGAACGCGCCGGTCTTCCGGAACGCCTCCGTCAGACTGAGGCGGTCGCTCGCCATGACCGTGCGGTAGCGCTGCTGGTTGCTGATCCACAGCCCCGACATGGTGGTGGAGTGGCCCAGCCAGCTGCTGCCGCCGTACGTCGCCGAGGTCAGCCAGCCGCTCCGGGCGTGGAAACCGGCCCGGGCCAGGGCCTTGGTGCGGGCGTCGAGCATCCGGCCCACGCCGGGCGCGATGCCCGGGTCCTCGATCGCGCTCCGGCCGTAGCTCTCGACGAAGGTGAAGATCACGTCCTTGCCGCGCAGACCGGGCACGAGCCGGTCGCCCGGGGTGGTCCCGAACGCGTCCGCCCGGGCCACCTTCCGGAACTCCGCCTCGTCCCGCAGGGTCTCCGAGACCCGGTGGGCCCGGTCGCGCAGCGCGGTCACGGTGCGGTGGGAGGCGAGCGGCACGGCCGCCGGCTGGAGGCCGAGCGAGGCACAGGCGACCCACGCCACGGCGGCTGTCGACGCGCCGCGATGGGCGGCGGCGGGGTGCCGGGCCAGCAGCTCGGTCAGCCGCACCATGGACAGCGCCAGCAGCACGAAGAGCAGCAGGATCAGGGCGATGGTCCCGGCCACGGCGACGAGGGCCACCGTGGTGCCGAGGGAGTCCTCCAGATACGACTTGGCGTCCCCGAGCAGGCTCCAGTCCAGCACCACGTCGAAGGTCCGGCCGAGGTACTGCCGAAAGCCCATGTCCAGCGCGTTCAGCACGGTCAGCGCCGCGAGCAGCACCCCGGAACCCGCCGCCACCGCCATCCGGGGCCGGCGCGGCAGCGCGGGCAGCAGCACCGCCCCGACGACGGCCTCCGCCGGTACGCGCACGAAGGCGGCGGGCCCGAGCCGGTCCACGGAGTCCGGCAGCACGAGCGCTCCGAGCACGAGGAGGGCGGCGAGTCCGGTCAGGGTGCCGGACAGCGCCCGCGCCCTGCCCGGCCACCACGCCCTGCGTACGGACTCCTGCGGCCCGGCTTCCCCGGCCCCGGCCACGACTGACTGACGCATGCCCTTCGATACGGCTCACGGCAGGGCGCTGTTCACCGAGGAGCGCGGAACATCGTCCGCTCAGGCGCCCCCCACCGCCGTCAGCAAGGCCAGTGGCGCCGCCGCGGACCGGGCCTCCCGTCCGCAGGCGTGCGGATACGGCACCGGCTCGCCGTGCGTGTCCCGCCCGTACCCGGCCCACACCTCCGGCAGCCGGTACCCCGTCACCGCCGCCGCGTCGACCAGCGCGTGCGCCACCGTACGGGCCTCGTCGTGCAGCCCGTAGCGTGCCAGGCCCAGCGTGATCAGCGCGTTGTCGTGCGGCCAGACCGAGCCGCGGTGGTAGGACAGCGGGTGGTAGGCCGCCTGCCCGGAGGCCAGCGTGCGCACGCCCCAGCCGGAGAAGAAGTCCGGCTCCAGCAGCCGCCGGCCCACCACCTCGCCGTACTCCTTGTCCAGCAGCCCCGACCACAGCAGATGCCCGGCGTCGGAGGCGAGCGCGTCGATCTGGCGGCCCTGTCCGTCCAGCGCGAGCGCCGGGAACGACCGCTCCCGCATCCAGAAGTCCCGCTGGAACCTATCCCGCAGATCGGCCGCCGCCTGCTCCAGCAGCGCCGCGTACGTCTCGTCGCCCCACACCCCGCGCGCCACCGACGCGGTACGGCGCAGCGCGTCGTACGCGTAGCCCTGCGCGCCCGCCGCCATCACCGCGCCGGTGGGCCGGGTGCCGTCGGCGCAGCAGATCGCGCCGGGGGAGTCCTTCCAGTTCTGGTTGGCGAGGCCGCCCTCGTCGGCGCGGTAGACGAGATAGCCGCGCGAGGTCAGCCCGCCGTGGTCGAGCATCCAGCCGATGGCGGCCCGGGCGTGCGGCTCCAGCCGGCGGGCCAGGGCCGTGTCGCCGGTCTGCTCGACGTATGCGCCGAGCAGGACCAGGAACAGCGGGGTGGCGTCCACCGAGCCGTAGTAGCGGCCGAACGGCACCTGCCCGAAGTGGGCCAGCTCCCCGTGCCGCACCTCGTGCACGATCTTGCCGGGCTGGGCGACCGGGGAGTCACCGGTGTCCGTGGCCTGGGTGGCGGCCAGGGCCAGCAGGGTGGCGGCGGCCGGCCCGGGGCGGTAGGGCAGGGTGAACAGGGAGGTCAGCAGCGCGTCCCGGCCCAGCAGGGTGAGGAACCAGGGCGCGCCGGCCGCCGGGACGCGCACTTCCTCGCCGTCCGGTCCGCCGGCCGGCACCTGGAGCGCGGCCAGGTCGGCCAGGCCCCGGACGCAGGCCGAGGCCAGCTCCGGCCAGCCGGTGGGGAAGGCCATGCCCTGGGTGAACTCCTCCTCCTTCGCGCGTAACTGGCGGTGGACGGCGGCCGGGTCGCGGGGCACGCGCAGCGCGCGCTTCTCGCCGTGCGGGCGGGCGATCACCCGCAGCAGCAGCTCGGTCGTACCGTGCGGCGCGAGGTCGAGGGCCCACACCAGGCGGCGGGCACCGGTGCCGGTCTCCTCCACGGCGTCCGGCGCGGGCTCGGCCGTGATCGTCGTACAGGACCGCCAGTCGGCCCGGCGGTAGCCGAACTCGATGCCGTCGGGCAGGAGTTGGCGGGAGCGTACGGCGCCCGTCTTGACGTAGGTGCGGTGGTCGGAGCGGAGTTCGAACTGGTCGGTGAAGTCGGCGTCGACGGTGAGCGCGAGCCGGATGGTGGTGGGCACCGGGCGGTTGCTGGTGACCTTCAGCGACTCCACGAACGAGCTGTCGCCGACGGCCTGTTCACGGAAGACGGTGCAGGCCGGAGGCTCCTGCCGGCCGCCGCGCGGGACCAGTACACAGCGCGTCTCGTCCCCGTCCGTCACCGGGCTGAGCACCTCGGGCACCGCCCCGTCGACGGTGAGCTGCCAGCGGCTGAGGTGCCGGGCGTCCCGGACGAACAACCCGTCCGGGGAGCCGCCGCCGCGTACCCCGCTGATGTCGCCGCGGTCGCCCACGGCGGCGAAGGTGGCGCCGTGCACGAGCAGATGATGCCGGTCCGTCATCCCCGGTCCCCTCCTTGGTCACTCCTGTCGAACGTGCCGGTGCCGGGCGCGGACACGTCCCTTGACGGGCTCTTGTCCGGCCTTTGACGTGCGTGTGATGCGGGCTCGCGGTGGTACAGGTCCAGCGCGAGCGCCGCCGTCCAGCCGAAGCCGGTCGCCCCGCAGGGCTCGCCGGTGTACGGGTCGACGTACTCGGCGAAGCCGGTGGCGTCGGCCAGGTCCAGGAACGCCGCGCGCAGGGCGTCGGCCGTGGCCGTCTCGCCGTGCGTCCGCAGCCCGCGCTCCAGCAGCCAGTTGGTGTTGAACCAGGCCGGGCCGCGCCAGTACCGGTGCGGGTCGAAGGCCTCCCCGAGCAGGTCGTAGCTCGGCACCAGCCGGGTGCGGTCGCCGAGCGAGAAGTGCGGCCCGCGCAGGGTGGCCACCAGCGCGGCGGCCACGGCGCGGGGCAGGCCGGGCAGGAGCAGCGGGATCAGCCCGGAGACCGAGCGCTCGGGCCGCCGTCCGCCGCCGCGCAGGTCCCGGCACAGGAACATCCCGGCGGCCGGCTCCCACAGCCGCTCCACCAGGACCGCCGTCAGCCGCTCGGCGCGCTCGCGGCGGGCGGCACCGGTGGCGCCCAGCTCCTCGGCGATCCGCGCGAGGGCGTGCTCGGAGGCGATCAGCAGGGCGTTGAACGCCGGGTCCTCCACGGCGAACTCCCCGCCCCCGGTGCCGTGTTCACCGCCCGGCCCGTCCCGGTATCCACGGTCGCGGTAGTCGGCGGCCAGGCGCACGTACCGGCCGTAGTCCAGGTCGGTCGGCCGGTCCTCCGCCGCGCCGTGGTCGAGGTCGGCGCGGCGGAAGGAGCGGGCCGGGGCCGGGGCGATCCGGGCCAGCGGGGCGTCCCAGCAGGGGCTGTTGTCCATGCCCTGCTCCCACGGGTGCACCACGGACACCAGTCCGGCGCCGCCCAGGTCGCGCCGGTGCAGCAGATACCGGTGCCAGGCGGCCAGCTTCGGGTAGACCCGGGCCAGGAAGCCGCGGGCGCGGGACAGGGCCGGGTCGGCGCGGTGCACCAGCCAGGCGGCCAGCGCGTGCACCGGTGGCTGCACGATGCCGGAGGTCTGTACGGTGCGCGGGGCGCCCGCGGCGCGCCCCGCGGTGGAGGAGCGCCAGAAGTCGGGGCTCGGGAAGTAGGCGTCCAGCGGGACGGAGGGGTTGAAGACGATGTGCGGGACGCGCCCGTCGGCCCACTGCGCGGCCAGCAGCGTCTCCAGCTCCGTCTGGGCCCGCGCCGGCGAGACGTGCCGCAGCCCGATGGCGATGAACGCGGAGTCCCACGACCACTGGTGCGGGTACAGCTTCCGGGACGGGACCGTCGAGGCGCCGGTCCAGTTCGCCGCCAGCACCCGGGCGGCCCTGACGTGCGGGGACGGCGGTGCGGTCGGTGGATCGTATGCGATCTCGTACGGGAAGGGACGGGTACTGAGCTGGGCGGTGCGATCCACTCGGGGCTCCCCGATGACGTCCGGCCGCGCGAGTTCGGCTGCGGCCACCGTAGGGTTACGTCTATTTAACACGCAAAACTCAATATGTAAGGCAAGCTGGAGAAACACAAGGGGGTGCGCATGACCGGACGTCCGGGAAGGGCCACCAGGAACGGCAGGAGCGGCAGGAGCGGAGCCCAGGCGGGAGCCGGCGATCTGCTCGCCCTGGTGCGCAACGGCCGGGCCGTGACGCGCGGGGCGCTCCAGCAGGCGACCGGACTGTCCCGGGCCACCGTGGGCCAGCGCCTGGACCGGCTGTTCCGGGCGGGCTGGCTGCGCGAGGGCGCCGGCGGTCCGGTCGACTCGCCGCTCGGCGGACGCCCTTCCATCACCCTGGAGTTCGACGACTCCCACGCGGTGGTCCTCGCCGCCGACCTGGACACCCGGCACGCCCGCGCGGCCGTGCTCTCGCTGACCGGGGAGATCCTCGCCGAGCAGTCCGGCACGCTGGTGGTGGAGGAGGGCCCGGAGTCGGTCCTCGGCGAACTGGGCGGCTGGTTCGAGGAGTTGCTGGTCAAGGCCGGGCACCGGGCGGAGGAGGTGTGCGGCATCGGACTCGCGGTGCCGGGCCCGGTGGACAGCGAGACCGGCCGGGTGGTGCAGCCGCCGATCATGCCGGGCTGGGACGGCTACGACATCCGCGGCCGGATGTCGCGCGCCTTCACCGAGCGCACCGGGGCGCCCGCGGTTCCGGTGCTGGTCGACAACGACGCCAACCTCATGGCCTACGGCGAGCAGCGCACCGGATACCCCGACTGCACGGCCTTCGTGCTGGTCAAGATATCCACCGGTATCGGCGCCGGGGTGGTGGTGGACGGCTCGATCTACCGGGGCGTGGACGGCGGCGCGGGCGACATCGGGCACATCCGGGTCGGCGCCGACGCGGTGTGCCGGTGCGGTTCGCAGGGCTGCCTGGCGGCGGTGGCCAGCGGGGGCGCGGTGGCCCGGCGGCTGGCCGCGTCCGGGGTGCCGGCCGCCTCCGGCTCCGATGTGCGGGACCTGCTGGCCGCCGGACATCCGGAGGCCGCCGCGCTGGCCCGGGAGGCCGGGCGCCGGGTCGGGGACGTGCTGGCGACGGTGGTGACCCTGCTCAACCCGGGCGTGCTGATGATCGCGGGCGACCTGGCGGGCACGCCGTTCCTGACCGGCGTGCGCGAACTGCTCTACCAGCGGGCCCTGCCCCGCTCCACGGCCCACCTGGACGTGGTCACCTCCCGCCTCGGCGACCGGGCGGGCCTCGTCGGCGCCGGCGCCCTGGTCGTGGAACACCTGTACGCCCCGGACCGGGTGGAGGAGCGCCTGGCGGCGATGGGGGTGTGACCGGGTCCGGGTGGGGGCGATGCGATGGGAGGGCTCCGGGCCGGTGTCGCGGGGGCGGGTCCCGGCCCGTGTGACGGGGCTGTTTCCGGTTGCGACTGGTGTCCGACGCGTCGTCCGCATGGTGGAATTCGGCGGCCTGTGGCAGCGTGATTCTCGCCACCCTTGATAGGGGTAGCGCTCAGATGAGCGGATCATGTGCGACTGCACTTCTCCAAGGGGTGGCACTGGGTGCCACCCCTTGATCGTTCAGCGATCGAAATCAGTCGTGTCGGTGAGTGCTCATGTGAGCGGAAATCCGCACCTGTGGGCGGCGATGCGTTCAAGAAGTGAAAACATAATCTCCGTCAGGCTTGCCAAGCTTTGACTTTCGATCCGCTGGCGGACGGGTGGTTACAGCCGTATGACGGGCAAGTAGACGTACCCAACCACCTTCGATCTGGGTATGTTCCTCGCCGTCAGGGCAGCCACCGTGGCCTCAAGGAGTCGAGACCCGTGTCGGAAAACAAAGAACCCCACGCGCCGAAGTTCGTTTACGACTTCACCGAGGGCAACAAGGACCTCAAGGACCTTCTCGGCGGCAAGGGTGCCAATCTCGCCGAGATGACCAACCTCGGTCTGCCGGTCCCTCCCGGCTTCACCATCACCACGGAGGCCTGCAAGGTCTACCTGGACAGCGGTGAGGAGCCCGCGGCACTGCGTGACGAGGTGAGTGCGCACCTCGACGCCCTGGAGCGGAAGATGGGCAAGAAGCTGGGCCAGGCGGACAACCCGCTGCTGGTCTCGGTCCGCTCCGGCGCCAAGTTCTCCATGCCCGGCATGATGGACACCGTCCTCAACATCGGCCTGTCGGACGCGTCCGTGCAGGGCCTGGCCCAGCAGGCCAGCGACGAGCGGTTCGCCTGGGACTCCTACCGCCGCCTCATCCAGATGTTCGGCAAGACCGTGCTCGGCGTCGACGGCGACCTCTTCGAGGAGGCCCTGGACAAGGCCAAGGCCGCCAAGAAGGTCACGGTCGACACCGACCTGGAGGCCGCGGACCTGAAGAAGCTCGTCACCACCTTCAAGAAGATCGTCAAGAAGGAGGCCGGCCGGGAGTTCCCGCAGGACCCGCGCGAGCAGATGGACCTCGCCATCAAGGCGGTCTTCGACTCCTGGAACGGCGACCGCGCCAAGCTCTACCGCCGCCAGGAGCGCATCCCGCACGACCTGGGCACCGCCGTCAACGTCTGCTCGATGGTCTTCGGCAACCTCGGCCCCGACTCCGGCACCGGCGTCGCCTTCACCCGCGACCCCGCCTCCGGCCACCAGGGCGTCTACGGCGACTACCTGCAGAACGCGCAGGGCGAGGACGTGGTCGCGGGCATCCGCAACACCGTGCCGCTCGCCGAGCTGGAGCGGATCGACAAGAAGTCGTACGACCAGCTCATGAAGATCATGGAGACCCTGGAGAACCACTACAAGGATCTCTGCGACATCGAGTTCACCATCGAGCGCGGCCGGCTGTGGATGCTCCAGACCCGCGTCGGCAAGCGCACGGCGGGCGCGGCCTTCCGGATCGCCACGCAGCTGGTGGACCAGGGCCTGATCGACGAGACGGAGGCGCTCCAGCGCGTCACCGGCGCCCAGCTGGCCCAGCTGATGTTCCCGCGCTTCGACGAGGACGCCAAGGTCGAGCAGGTCGCCCGGGGCATCGCGGCCTCGCCGGGCGCGGCGGTCGGCAAGGCGGTCTTCGACTCGTACACGGCCGTGAAGTGGTCCCGGTCGGGCGAGAAGGTCATCCTGGTCCGCCGGGAGACCAACCCGGACGACCTGGACGGCATGATCGCGGCCGAGGGCATCCTGACCAGCCGGGGCGGCAAGACCTCCCACGCGGCCGTGGTCGCCCGGGGCATGGGCAAGACCTGCGTGTGCGGCGCGGAGGAGCTTGAGGTCGACACCAAGCGGCGCCGGATGACGGTTCCCGGCGGGCACGTCGTCGAGGAAGGCGACGTGATCTCCATCGACGGCTCCACGGGCAAGGTCTACCTGGGCGAGGTCCCGGTCGTGCCGTCCCCGGTCGTGGAGTACTTCGAGGGCCGGATGCACCCGGGCGCCGACGACGCCGACGAGCTGGTGGAGGCCGTGCACCGCATGATGGCCTTCGCCGACCGCAAGCGCCGGCTGCGGGTGCGGGCCAACGCCGACAACGCCGAGGACGCGCTGCGGGCCCGCCGCTTCGGCGCCCAGGGCATCGGCCTGTGCCGCACCGAGCACATGTTCCTCGGTGACCGCCGTGAGCTGGTCGAACGCCTCATCCTGGCCGACACGGAGGAGGAGCGGGAGGCGTCCCTGAAGGCCCTGCTGCCGCTGCAGAAGCAGGACTTCGTGGAGCTCTTCGAGGCGATGGACGGCCTGCCGGTGACGATCCGGCTGCTGGACCCGCCGCTGCACGAGTTCCTCCCCGACATCACCGAGCTGTCGGTCCGGGTGGCCCTGGCGGAGTCCCGGCAGGAGCCGCACGAGAACGAACTGCGCCTGCTCCAGGCGGTGCACCGGCTGCACGAGCAGAACCCGATGCTGGGCCTGCGCGGCGTACGCCTCGGCCTGGTCATCCCCGGCCTGTTCACCATGCAGGTCCGCGCGATCGCGGAGGCGGCGGCCGAGCGCAAGGCGGCCAAGGGCGACCCGCGCGCGGAGATCATGATCCCGCTCGTCGGCACGGTCCAGGAGCTGGAGATCGTCCGCGAGGAGGCGGACCGGGTCATCGCGGAGGTCGAGGCGGCGACGGGTACGAAGCTCAGGCTGGCCATCGGCACGATGATCGAACTCCCGCGCGCCGCCCTCACGGCGGGCGAGATCGCCGAGGCGGCGGAGTTCTTCTCCTTCGGCACGAACGACCTGACGCAGACGGTGTGGGGCTTCAGCCGGGACGACGTGGAGGCGTCCTTCTTCACCGCGTACCTGGAGAAGGGCATCTTCGGCGTCAGCCCGTTCGAGACGATCGACAAGGACGGCGTCGGTTCCCTGGTCAGGTCGGCCGCGGAGGCCGGCCGCCGCACCCGTCCCGACCTCAAGCTGGGCGTCTGCGGCGAGCACGGCGGCGACCCGGAGTCGGTCCACTTCTTCCACGAGGCGGGCCTGGACTACGTCTCCTGCTCCCCGTTCCGCATCCCGGTCGCCCGACTGGAAGCGGGACGCGCGGCCACCCAGTCGGCGGGCAGCGACCACCGCTGACCCACCCCGGCCCCGGAGCCGTCGCCGGTCCCCGACCCTCACCGATCGACGACGGCCCCGGCGCACGAAAGAGAAGGGGCGGCACCCCGGTGCGGGGGGTGCCGCCCCTTCGCGCGCCCCGCCCGCTCACCCGCCCATGTTCTGCTCGACGGCCTCGAAGATGTCGGCGTCGGTCTCGCGCTGCCAGGCGGGGAGCCGGTCCCAGCCGGCCACATACCCCGGCTTCGGATCCTCGAAGTGCCGGTACATCTGCGCCGCCCAGCACACGGCGACGAACTGCCCCTTCTGCTCCCGGCTCAGCCGAACGGCCCGCCCCCCGCTGCCCCGGACGAACTCCCGCACCTGCCCGCACACGGCAGCGGCGGCCTCCCGCTCCCACGCGGGAGTCTCCTCCCACGGCGTGACGTAACCGTCCTTCGGCTCACCGGGAAAGTGCTTGCGCACCCCGGCGATCCAGGCCTCCCGGAAGATCCGGCCGTCCTCACTCATGAAGTCATCCCTTCGTCAGGTCGTCGGGCGGGACCCGGTGTCGACCGTGCGGGGCAGCGGGTGTGGCGGGGCACCCCCGGCGGCGTCGTTGCGGTCGTCGGCTGACAGGCGCACGTACCGGTCGAGACGCCACCGGACGGCAGCCGGGCGGATCCGGTTACTCGCAGGCCACCCCGTCGCCGTCCCGGTCGAGGTGGGAGTCGTAGCCCGGGTCGCCCGCGTACAGGGGGGTGTCGCCGGCGGCGCGGGCCGCCGAACAGTTGGCGTAGTAGACGCTGCCGGACCCGTCGGCGTCGGCGGCTTCGCCGCCGGACGTGCCGCCGGCGGACGCCGACTGTGCCGTGACGGTCGTGGTGACCTTGACGGTACGGGTCTCGGTCACGGTGGGAGCGGGCTCGGGGTCCGCGGTGTGGGTGGCCGTGGCCGTGGCTGTCGCCGTCACGGTCACGGTCGGGCGGGGCTGGGCGGCGGTCGGCTCGGTGCCGGACGCGGGGTCCTCGCCCGCGGCGCCTATGCCCACGCCGACGAAGAGGGCGAGGGCGAGGGCGGGGAGCACGTAGCGCTTGCGGGCCCAGCGAGGATTCCGTGGGGTGGACGGCGGGGTGTACGGGTTGGTCATGGTGCCCCCCTCGGGCGATGGCGCGTACCCCGGGCGGTGGCACGTGCCGACCACCGTAATTGCGGGGCGCCGCACGTGAAGGGAGGTGATGGTTTCGTGATGAACAAAAGGAGGGGTGAAAGGCGCACGGGCCGGCGCCCGCCGGGAGGCGCCGGCTGCTCGGCTCGGTTTCCCAGTTGCTCAGAACCCGCCGTCCGCGTTCACCGGGCCCGTCTGGAAGACCCGGGAGCAGGTTTTCCAGGGGGCCGGGATCAGGGTCGCCTTGCGGGACGCCGGCGGGTAGACCTGGAGGTAGGTGCCGGTGCGTTCGCAGGGGCCGCCGACGGGGCCGTTGGTGGTGCGCAGGACCGCCGTGGCGGAGCGGCCGGGGGAGAGGGTGACCGTGCCGTAGCTCCGGCCGCTGTGCCCCGCCGCCGGGCCGATGCGGTGGTGCGCGCCGTCCAGGACGCTCACGCCCGGGTAGCCGCGCAGGGCGCACTTGGTGGTGCTGGTGTTGGTGAACCGGACCGGCCAGTACAGGGATCCGGCCGCGCCCTCCTTCCCGCCCATGGACAGGTACAGGTCGCTCACCGCGCAGGTCCGCATGGCCGTCGTGGTCCGGGCCGCCGCCGGTGTCGCGCTCCAGGCGGCCCCGGCGGCCGTGACGCCCAGCAGCGCGGCGGCCAGCGCGGTCACCGGCCCGCGCCCCCGCGGGATCCGGGGGCGTAACGCCGGGCGTCGAGCGGGAGGCGGAGTCGCCGGATTCGGCTTCTCGGTCATGGGCACATTCTCCTTCTTCGTGGCGAAGGGGTGCATGAAGGTCACTGTGTTGGATGCGCCCCGGAGCGGAAAAGTTGCGCACCGGTGCCGGGACACGGGATCCGGGTGCCCAGCAGGCGGCGAAGGCCGACACACGGCCGCAACGCGTCTTTCGTAATCGCCGCGCATGGTTGATCGTTGGGCCGTGCATCGATGACGGACGTCAGGGGGCACACGATGACGATCAGCCGCAGGACACTGCTGGCCGCGGGCGCGGGCACCGGACTGCTCACGGCGTGCGGATCGAACACCGGGCGCGGGGCCGGCGGTTCCGGGCCCCGGCTGTCCCAGTGGTACCACCAGTACGGCGAGCCGGGCACGGAACGGGCCGTCCGGCGGTACGCCGCCGCCTTCCCCGAGGCCGAGGTCTCGGTGCAGTGGCGGCCGGGCAACTACGACCAGCAGACCGCCGCCGCCCTGCTCACCGACTCCGGGCCGGACGTCTTCGAGGTCAACGGGCCCACCCTCGACCAGATCCGGGGCGGCCAGGTCCTCGATCTCACCGACCTGCTGGCGGGCGTCAGGGACGACTTCAACCCGGCCGTGCTCGCGCCGAAGACCCACGAGGGGAGGGTCTACGGGATTCCCCAGGTCGTCGACACCCAGGTGCTGTACTACCGCAAGAGCCTGCTGCGCGACGCCGGTGTGGAGCCGCCCACCACCCTGGACGCCCTGGTCGACGCCGCCCGGGCGCTGACCGACGACACGACCAAGGGCCTCTTCCTCGGCAACGACGGAGGCGTCGGGGTGCTGGGCGGAACTCCCCTGCACGCGGCCGGGTTTCCGCTCGTCACCGACGACGGCCGGGTCGGTTTCGACGATCCCGCCGCCGCCCGCACCCTCGGCAAACTGCGCCGGCTGTACGCCGACAAGTCCCTGCTCCTCGGCGCGCCCGCCGACTGGTCCGACCCCTCCGCCCTCCTCCAGGGGCTGACCGCGATGCAGTGGTCGGGTCTGTGGGCGCTGCCCCGGATCAAGAGCGAACTCGGGGACGACTTCGGGGTGCTGCCGTTCCCGGCGGACGGCGGCGCCCAGGGCCGGCCCGCCGTACCCGTAGGGGCCTACGGCGCCGCCGTCAGCGCCCGCGGCAGGCACAGGCAAGCGGCCAAGGAGTACGTGAAATGGCTCTGGGTCGAACGCACCGACTACCAGAAGGACTTCGCCCTCTCCTACGGCTTCCACATCCCCGCCCGGCGCTCCCTGGCCACCGAGGCCGCCCCGCTGCGCGAGGGCCCGGCCGCCGACGTCGTACGGTTCGCCACCGACCACGGCTACGCCCAGCCGCTGCTGTGGACCCCGGCCGGCCAGACCGCCTACCAGGACGCCCTCAGCCGGATCATCAAGGACGGGGCGGATCCGGAGCGTGAACTGCGGGCCGTCGTAGGGAAGGTGGTCCAGGAGATCGCCCGGGTGCGCCGGTGAGGCGGCACAGAGCCCTGTGGTTCTGGGTGTTCGTCGGGCCGTTCGCGCTCGGGCTCGCGCTGTTCACCTGCGTACCGCTGCTGTGGAGCGTCTGGCTGAGCTTCTTCGACGCGCACAACACCGTCACGCCCACCCGCTTCACCGGGCTGGACAACTACACGGCGATGCTGCGGGACGCGGCGTTCCTGGACAGCCTGAAGACGTTCCTGCTCTTCACCGTCTTCATCGTGCCGGTCACCTACGGGTTCTCCCTGGCCCTCGCCCTGATGGTCAACCGGGTCCGCCGGGCGCGGGCGTTCTTCCGGTCGGTGTTCTTCCTGCCGGCCGCGTGCAGTTATGTGGTGGCCGCGCTGATCTGGAAGATGTCGATCTTCAACGGGGTGCGGTTCGGGCTGGCGAACACCGTGCTGGGCTGGTTCGGCGGGGAGCCCGTCGCCTGGCTGTCCACCACCTACCCGCCCTGGTACTGGCTGGTCATCGTGACCGTACGGCTGTGGTTGCAGGCCGGGTTCTACATGATCCTGTTCCTCGCCGGGCTCCAGCGGATCGACCCGGCGCTGTACGAGGCGGCGGCCGTGGACGGGGCCCGGCCCGGCTGGACGGTGCTGCGGCACATCACCCTGCCGCAGCTGCGGGGCACCTCGGTCGCGGTGCTGCTGCTGCTCGTCGTGGGCGCCTTCCAGGCCTTCGACGAGTTCTACAACCTGCTGTCCGACGCCCGGGGCTATCCGCCGTACGCCCGGCCGCCGCTGGTCTACCTCTACTACACCGCGCTCGGGCAGGGGCAGAACCTGGGCCTCGGCAGCGCGGGCGCGGTGATCCTGGCGCTGGTCGTCGCGGTCGTCACGGTGGCACAGGCGCGCTGGCTGCGCCTGGGAAGGACGGACGGCGATGGATGACGCCCTGGTGCGGGCCGGGCGGGCGCTCAGGCTGGCCCTGCTGATCGCGCTCGCCCTGCTCTTCCTGGTCCCCTTCTACCTGCTGGTGCGCAACGGGCTGGCCGACGAGCGGGACATCACCTCCCCGGAGTGGACCTTCTTCCCCGCCGAGGTGCGGTGGGGCAACGTCCGGGAGCTGTTCGAGGACCCGTCGGTGCCGTTCGCCCGGTCCCTGCTCAACTCCGCGCTGATCGCCGTCGCCACCACCGTCGGCACCCTGCTGCTCGCCTCCCTCGCCGGCTACGGCCTGGCCCGCATCCCCTACCGGCACGCGAACAAGGTGTTCTACGGCATCCTGGGCACGCTGCTGGTCCCGGCGGCCGTCACCTTCGTGCCCGGCTTCGTGCTGGTGTCGTCGCTGGGCTGGGTCTCCACGCTGCGCGGTCTGATCGTGCCGACGCTGTTCTCCGCGTTCGCCTGCTTCGTCTTCCGGCAGTACTTCCTCGGCTTCCCCCGGGAGCTGGAGGACGCCGCGCAGGTGGACGGGCTCGGGTACTGGCGGACGTACTGGCGGATCGTCGTCCCGAACGCCCGTCCGGTGTTCGCGGCCGTGGGGACGATCGTGTTCCTCGGCGCGTGGAACTCCTTCCTGTGGCCGCTGGTGATCGGGCAGGACCAGAGCGCCTGGACGGTGCAGGTGGCCCTGTCCTCGTTCACGACCGCGCAGGTCGTACGACTGCACGAGCTGTTCGTCGCGGCGGCCGTGTCGATCCTGCCGCTGCTGCTGGTGTTCCTGTGCTTCCAGCGGTGGATCGTGGCGGGGGTGGAACGGTCCGGGATCGACTGACCCGCGGGACGGGGACCGGCCGACCCGCGGAACCGGCCGACCCGCGGGGACGGGCCGGTTCAGGCCGTGGAGCCGCCGTCGATCACCAGGTCGGCGCCGACCACCGAGGCCGCGTCGTCCGAGGCGAGGTACAGCACCGCCGCGGCCACCTCCTCGATGGTGGAGACCCGGCCGAGCGGCACCTCGGTGCGCATCCGCGCGGCCCGGTCGGCCTCGGTCTCGCCGGGCTTGAAGGACATGCCGGTGGCGGTGGAGCCGGGGCTGACGGCGTTGATGCGCACGCCGTCGGCGATGTGGTCCAGGGCGGCGGCGCGGGTGAGGACCGACACGGCGGCCTTGCTGACGGCGTAGCCCGCGACGCCGGGCAGGCGGCTGTGCATGCCGATCCGGGAGGCGATGTTGACGATCGCGCCGCCGTCCGGCTGCGTGCGCATCTGCGCGATCTCGGCCTGGAGGGCGAGGAAGACCCCGGTGACGTTGATGTCCATCATCCGGTGCCAGTCCTCCTCGGGCAGCTCGCCCACGGGGCGCCCGCGGCCCTGGAGGACACCGGCGTTGTTGACCGCCACGTCCAGCGAGCCGAACCGGTCCACGGCGGCGGCCACCAGGTCCCGCACCTGTCCGGCCCGGGAGACGTCGGCGGTCACGGCAAGCGCCTTGCCGCCCGCGCCCTCGATCAGCGCCACGGTCTCGTCCAGGGGCGCGCGGCGCCGCCCGGCGACGACGACCTGGGCGCCCTCCCGGGCGAGGGCGAGGGCCACCCCCCGGCCGATGCCGGAGCCGGCGCCGGTGACGAGAGCGGTCCGGCCGGAGAAGCGGTGCGTCATGGTGAAGTCCCTTTTGTCTTGAACGATCGGTTCAGTATCGGGGTCGGAAAAACGCGCCTCCGCAAGAGGCGCGTCCTCAGTCCAGCAGTGCCAGGGCCTGCTCCGCCGCGTCCCGCACCCGGGCCGGGTCCGCCGACGCCTTGCCGACCACCCTGAGGCCCTGGAGCAGCACGAACAGCATCCTGGCGAGGGCCAGCGGATCGCGGTCCGGCGCCAGCTCGCCCTGCGCCCGCGCGCGCGTCAGGGCGGAGTGCAGCAAGGTCTCGATGGTGTCCCAGCTGTGCTCCACCCGGCGGGCGGCCTCCCGGTCGTGCGGGGCCAGCTCGACCGCCGTGTTGGTGACCAGGCAGCCCTGCTCCCGGCTCGCCGCCGCGGTGGCCTCGGCGGCGAACCGCCGGACCAGGCCGCGCACGGCCGGCAGCACCGGGCCGGGCGCGGACAGCTCGCGGACCAGCACCGGCTGCTGCGCCTGCCCGTACCGGTCCAGCGCCCTCAGGTACAGCTCGTGCTTGCTGCCGAAGGTGGCGTACAGGCTCGCCCTGCCGATGCCCAGGTGCTCGACCAGGTCGGCCATCGAGGTGGCCTCGTAGCCGCGCCGCCAGAACAGCTCGAGTGCCGACTGGAGCGCGGCGTCCGGGTCGAATTCCTTGGTCCTGCCCATGTGGGCGAGCCTAGATTTACTGAACCGATCCGTCAAGAAACCTGTCCGTCAAGAGGCTGCGGGTGACGACGACACCGTGCGCACCGCGTACACCGGGATCCGCACCGCCTCGTCGTCCAGGCACGCGCCGCTGAGCAGGTCGAAACGCTGCTTCAGCAGGGGGGAGGCCACGAAGGGGCGGCCCTGGTGGGTGCCGGTCAGGCCCCGGGAGAGGACGGCCGCGCCGGTGAACGGGTCGCGGTTGCCGACGGCGTACAGCCGGTCGGCGCGGTCCCGGAAGAGGGCCGCCTGCCGGCCGTCCGGCAGCAGGGCGGCCACCCCGCGGCCGGGGACCAGCACGCTCAGGTCGCAGACCGTGAACCAGGCGTCCGCCAGCCGGAGCTGGACCTTCACGTCGGTCGTCTCAACTGCCAGGGTCATCGCTGGGCGCTTCCTTCCAGGACGTCGTCGGCGGGCCGCAGCCCGATGGACAGCAACGGCAGGTCGGGCTTGATCTGGTCGCGCTCCGGGACGAAGGAGACCACCGGGTCGGGGGTGTCCGGGGCGTTCACGAAGGACACGAACCGGGCCAGCTTCTCGGGGTCGCCCACCGTCTCGGCCCACTCGTCCCGGTAGTGCGCGACGTGCTCCCGCATCAGCCGCTCCAGCTCGTCGCAGATGCCGAGCGAGTCGTGCACCACCACGTCCCGTACGTGGTCCAGGCCGCCGGGGAGGCGCTCCAGCCAGGTGGAGGTGCGCTCCAGACGGTCGGCGGTGCGGATGTAGAACATCAGGAACCGGTCGATCAGCCGGACCAGTTCGGCGTCGGACAGGTCCTGGGCGAGCAGGTCCGCGTGGCGCGGGGTGGCGCCGCCGTTGCCGCCGACGTACAGGTTCCAGCCGCCGGCCGTGGCGATCACCCCGAAGTCCTTCGACTGGGCCTCCGCGCACTCGCGCTGGCAGCCGGAGACCGCCGACTTCAGCTTGTGCGGGGACCTCAGGCCCCGGTAGCGCAGCTCCAGGTCGATCGCCATCCTCACCGAGTCCTGCACGCCGTACCGGCACCAGGTGGAGCCCACGCACGACTTCACCGTGCGCAGCGCCTTGCCGTAGGCGTGCCCCGACTCGAAGCCGGCGTCCACCAGCCGGGCCCAGATCAGCGGCAGCTGCTCCACCCGGGCGCCGAACATGTCGATCCGCTGACCGCCGGTGATCTTCGTGTAGAGGCCGAAGTCCCGGGCGATCTCGCCGATCACGATCAGCTTCTCGGGCGCGATCTCCCCGCCGGGGATGCGCGGCACCACCGAGTAGGAGCCGTTCTTCTGGAGGTTGGCGAGGAAGTGGTCGTTGGTGTCCTGCAGCGCGGCCTGCTCGCCGTCCAGGACGTAGCCGCTCGCGCCGATGGCGGGGGCGAGGGAGGCGATGATCGAGCCGACCGTCGGCTTGCACACCTCGCAGCCCTCCCCGCCCCGGGCGTCCGCGCGGCCGTAGCGGTCCAGCAGCTCCCGGTACGACGTGATGCGCAGCGCGAGGACGATCTCGTACAGCTCCTCGCGGGTCTGGGCGAAGCAGCCGCACAGCCCCTTGTCGACCTCGACGCCGGACGCCTCCAGCTCGGCGGTGACCAGCTGGCCCAGCACCTTCACGCAACTGCCGCAGCCGGTACCGGCCTTGGTGCACTTCTTCACCTCGGGCACGGTGGTGCAGCTGTGCTCGGTGACCGCGCCGCGGATGGTGCCCTTGGTGACGTTGTGGCAGGAGCAGATGATGGCGTCGTCCGGCAGGGCGGACGGGCCGAGCCGGTCGCCCGCGCCGGCTCCGGCGGGCAGGACGAGCGACTCGGGGGAGACGGGGGGCACCGAGCCGGTGAGGGCGCGCAGGGTGCCGTAGGCCTCCGCGTCGCCGACCAGGATGCCGCCGAGCAGGGTGCCGTCCGCGCCGATGACCAGCTTCTTGTACAGGCCGGCGCGCGAGTCGGAGTAGACGACGTCCAGGCAGTCCTCGGTGGTGCCGTGCGCGTCGCCGAAGGAGGCGACGTCCACGCCGAGCAGCTTCAGCTTGGTGGACAGGTCGGCGCCGGTGAAGGCGGCCTCGTCGGAAGCGATGGTGGCCGCGGCCGTCTCGGCCTGCTCGTAGCCCGGCGCCACCAGGCCGTACACCCGGCCGTCGGCGGCCAGCGCGCACTCGCCGATCGCGAAGACACGCGGGTCGGACACGGTCCGGCACTGCTCGTCCACCGCGATGCCGCCGCGCTCGCCGACCGTCAGCCCCGCGTCCCGGGCCAGCTGGTCGCGGGGGCGGACACCGGCGCTGAACACCACCAGGTCGGTGGCCAGTTCGGAGCCGTCGGACAGCTTCATGCCGGTCACGGCACCGTCGGGGCCGGTCACGATCTCCTGGGTGCCCACGCCGGTGTGCACCGTCAGGCCCATCTGCTCGATGGTGCGCAGCAGGGCCGCCCCGCCGCCCTCGTCCACCTGCACCGGCATCAGGCGCGGCGCGAACTCCACGATGTGCGCGTCGAGTCCGAGCCCCTTGAGCGCGCCGGCGGCCTCCAGGCCGAGCAGCCCGCCGCCGACCACCGCGCCCGTCGTCGCCCGGGACTTGGCGTACTCCTCGATGGCGAGCAGGTCCTCGATGGTGCGGTAGACGAAACAGCCGGTGGCGTCCTTGTTCGGCACCGGCGGCACGAACGGGTAGGAGCCGGTGGCCAGGACGAGGACGTCGTAGTCCACGACCAGGCCCGAGCGGGCGGTCACCGTCCGCGCCGCGCGGTCGATGGTCTCGGCCGGGTCGCCGATGTGCAGCTCGATGCCGTGGTCCTTGATGAACTCCAGGTCGGTCAGGGAGAGATCCTCGGGCGTACGGCCCGAGAAGTACGAGGTGAGCTGCACGCGGTCGTACGCCGGGCGCGGCTCCTCGCACAGCACGACCACGCGGTGCGTGGCGGTCAGGCCGCGCTCGGCCAGCGCTTCGAGGAAGCGCTGGCCGACCATGCCGTGGCCGACGAGCACGATCGTGGGGGTGGCCCCCGGGGTGGCGGTCATTCAGGAGCCTCCATCGTTGGTGAGCAGGTGCAGCAGGGGCCCGTCGTCGGGGAGCGGCTCCGCTCCCTCCCAGGCGCGGGCGAGCGCGCCGACGGTGCCGAGTTCGCCGACGAGGACCCCGCCGACCAGGCGGTCGTCGCGGACGACGACCTTGCGGTAGGTGCCCCGGGTGGCGTCGGCGAGCCGTACGACGTCGTCGCCGGGGCGCGCCTCGGTCTCGCCGAACGCGGCGAGGTCGAAGGGGGAGCCGGGGCCGGTCAGGGTCAGCCGGGTCAGGGAACGGGTGCCGCGGTAGCGGGCGCCGGCGTCGCCCGCGATCAACTCGGCGAGCGCCTCGGCCTGTTCGAGGGCCGGGGTGGCCAGGCCGTAGACCGTGCCGTCGTGCTGGGCGCAGTCGCCGATGGCGTGGATGCGCGGGTCGGAGGTGCGCAGCTCGTCGTCCACCAGGACGCCCTTGCGCACGGCGAGGCCCGCCTGCTCGGCGAGCCCGGTACGGGGGCGTACCCCGCAGGCGAGGACGACGAGGTCGGCGTCGAGGGCGTAGCCGTCGGCCAGCTCCACCGAGCGGACCGCGCCGGCCACGCAGCGCACGTCCCGCACCCGGCACTCGGTGTGCACCTCCACGCCCAGGTCGGTCAGGTGGCGCCGCACCAGGCGGGAGGCGTCCGGGTCGAGCTGGCGCTCCATGAGCCGTTCGGCCTGCTGGGCGAGGACCACCTGGGCGCCGCGGACGGCCAGTGCGCGGGCGGCGGAGACGCCGAGCAGGCCGCCGCCGATGACGACGGCGCGCACCCCCGGCCGGACCGCCTTGGTCAGGCCCAGGCAGTCGTCGAGGGTGCGGAAGGAGTGGACGCCCTCGGGCAGCCGCCGGTCGGGTGTGAACAGGCCGCGCAGCGGGGGCAGCACCGGGTTGGAGCCGGTGGCCAGGACCAGCGTGTCGTAGGCGATCGACATGCCGTCGGCGCAGGAGACGGTACGGGCGGCGCGGTCGATGCCGGTGACGCGGGTGCGCAGCAGGCCGGCCGGCGGCGGGAGGGTGATCACCTCCGGCGCGTACCGGCCGGCCAGCACCTCGGCGAGCAGCACCCGGTTGTACGGCGCGTGCTCCTCGTCGCCGACGAGCAGCGCGGGCGTGCCCAGCTCACCGAGGCGCCGGGCGAGCCGTACGCCCGCGAGGCCGGCGCCGATCACCACCACACGCGTATTCGAGGTCATGTCCCCGAGCGTGCGGGCCGGAGGTTACCCGGCGGCATCACGCCTGTTTCCCGGGAGGAACGCTGCCCTCAGCGGGGCGGGGCGGGGGGTGTGAGGGGGCCGGGCGGGAGCGGGGCGCGGTGTGTGGGGGTGTGGGGGGAGCGGGGGAGTGGGAGGAGCGGGGGAGTGGGGGCGGGGCGCGAAGGGGGGAGGGGGAGGCGGACGCCGGGTCCCGGGGTGGTCACCGGGCCCTGGCGGTCATTCGGACCAGACGGTCACCGGGCCCTGGCGGACGGCGGGCTCCGGTGCCACCGGATGCCGGTGGTCAGCGGGTTCGCAGGAGGTCGGTCAGGCCGGTGGTGTCCTCCGTGCCGTGGCCGTCGGCCAGGCGGCGGTGCATCAGGTCGAAGAAGGGGGTGATCAGTTCCGGGCTCATCCCCTGTTCCTCGGCCGTGCGCAGCAGGGTGCCGGTGCCCGCGACCTGCATGGCGAGGTTGGAGACGACATCGGTGGTGTAGTCCCCGGAGGCGAGCCGGTCGGCCATGCCGTGCGCCTGGCCGGCCATCGCGTTCAGCCAGGACACGAGCAGCGGGGCGAACTCCTTGGGGGCCACGTCCGTGTCCCGCATCAGCGCGAAGGCGCTCGTGATCCCCGCGAACATGCCGTACATGCCGGTCAGCAGCGCCACGTCGTGCAGCGCGGCGAGCCCCGGGTCGGCGCCGACGTACTCGGTGCCGGCCGGGACGGCGAGGGTGTCCCGGTGCTCCTCGAACAGCTCCGGGTCACCGCTGTAGAACACGAAGGCGCCGGGCGTGCCGATCATCGGCGGTACGGCCATGATCCCGCCGTCCAGCAGGCGAGCGCCCCGTTCCGCGGCCCAGGCGGCGCGGGCGCGGGCGTCGGCGGGGGTGCCGGTGGTGAGGTTCACCAGGTCCCGGCCGGTCAGGTCGGCACCTTCCAGGGCGGCGCCCACCGAGGTGTCGTCCAGCAGGCAGGCCACGACGAGCCGGTTCGCGGCCACGGCCGCCGCCGCGCTGTCGGCGGCCACCGCGCCCTCGGCGGTCAGCGCGGCCGTCCGCTCCGGCGTGCGGTTCCAGACGGTCAGGGAGTGCCCGGCGGCGAGCCAGGCGCGGCCGAGCGCGGTGCCCATGGCACCGGTGCCGAGCAGGGTCAGGGAGGTACGGGGGCCGGAGGAAGACGTGGTGTCGTTCATGGCGACTAGGCTCCCTCCGGAGAGCCACCGCGCGTAAGTACGTACTTTGGAGTGGGTGGTTACCCGCGGGGAAGCCTGCGGGTCGGAAGGGGGAACGGCATGCCGGTGGGGCGACGGCCGGGGGCGTACCACTGCGGTACCGACGCGGCGATGGACATCATCGACGGCAAGTGGAAGGTGTTGATCCTGTGGGCGCTGGGGGAGGGCACCCGCCGGTTCGGGGAGCTGCGCCGGCTGCTGCCGGGCGTCACGGAGAAGGTGCTCGCCGCGCAGCTGCGGGAGCTGGAGGCCGACGGCATCGTGCACCGTGAGGACTACGCGGAGGTGCCGCCGCGCGTCGAGTACTCCCTGACCGAGATGGGCGACCAGCTGAACGAGGCGCTGGAGCCGCTGGCGGCGTGGGGGAAGAGGCACGTACTGGGCGTGGAACCGGCGGCGCGCTGAGGATCGCGCCGTAGGGGGGCGGGCGGTCAGCGGCCTTCCGTCAGGTGCGCGAACACCACCACGTTGCCCTGGTAGCCGGTGGTCTTCGAGTAGCCGCCGCCGCAGGTGATGACGCGGAGTTCGGGGCGGGGGGCGGCGCCGTACACCTTGTCGTCGGGGAAGTCGCGGGCCGAGTACACCTCCACCGCGTCCACCGTGAACAGCGCCACGGTGCCGTCCCGGCGGTCCACCTCGACGCGGTCGCCACGCTTGAGCGCGCCGAGGCGGTAGAAGACGGCGGGGCCGTCGGCGTTGTCGACATGGCCGGCGACGATCGCGGTGCCCGTCTCCCCGGGCGTGGTCCCGGCCTCGTACCAGCCGGCCAGGTTCCGCTCCTCGGCGGGCGGGGCGTCCAGGCTGCCGGAGGGGGTGAGGGACAGGCCGGTCAGGGGCGCGTCCACGCGGATCGCGGGGATGCGGACGCGCAGCGGCGGCGAGGGCGCGAGGGCGGGGGCCGCGTTCCGCTCGCCGCCGGGCTCGGCCCGGCCCTCGGCGGCCGTCGGCTGCGGCGGGGTCCGCGGACCGGTGCCGGCCAGCAGCCACACCCCCGAGCCGAGGGCCACCACGGTGACGGCGGCTATGACACCGTCCCCGAGCCGACCCCGGCGCCCCCGCCCGGCTTTCCCACCACCCGAGCCCCTTCGGCCGGGCCGGCCACCCCCGGCGCCCCCACCGCTGTCGACTCGCCCGGCCTCCCCGTCGCTGTCGTGCATGTGCGGCCCCTCTTTCCCAGGTGGGGTCCTTCGGATGCCCTCCCCCTCCGGGCCGCGAGGGGCGTCGGACCCGGAGGGGGTGGGGTGTGCGGTACCGGTGGACGGACAGCGGAGGGTGTCCGTCAGATCCCGTCGCCTCTCGCCCGGCGATGCAGGAGCCAGGTACCGCCCGCGGCGGCGACGGCCAGAGCCGCCACACCCGCCGTGGTCTGCACGGGGTCGGGGCCCAGTCCGCCGCCGACCCCCGTCTTCACGCTTCCGCGCGGCTGCACCTGGCCGTGCACCGCGCTGAGCGCCACCACCAGGTCGCCCGCCACCTGGAGGTCCCCCTCGGCGCACCGGGCGACGATCTCGTACGTGCCCGGCTGCGCGCTCGGCGGCACCCGGAACCGGCCGGACACCCGCCCCTTCTCGGTGCCGGGCGCCAGCGGGAAGGTGCCGGCGCCGAGCGCGCCCGCGTCCCCGGTCGCGGCGCCCGGCGACCCGCACGCGGCCGTGCTCACGGTGACCTGGCCGCCGGGCGTCACGGTGGCGGGCCGGACCTCCAGCCGGCCGGCCGGAGCCGTCGTGCGCGGCGCCGCCGGGTCCGTGGCGGCCACGGCGTGGGCGGGTGCCGCGGCGGCGACGGCGAGCGCGGTACCGGCCAGGAGACGGGCAGTGCGTTGCATGGTGCTCCCCAGAGCTTGTCCGACTCGTCCAGGGGTGCGCCCCTGCCCTTCCGAGATAAGTGGCTCGGCGGCCGACCCGCTTGCCGAGGAGGCGTCAGGAATGCGGTGAACGGGTGGCGGCCCCGCCACCCGCGCGGGTGAGCCCGCGCGGCGTTTCGGCAGGTCGCGGGCGGGTGCGGGGCAACCGGGAGGAAGAATTATGAAAAGAGCACGAATGGAGTGGCGGTGCCGGTGAACGGGTGACGACACGTCAGCGCGTCCGCCGGTACGCACACCGGGGCCGGTGCCCGGGCGGACACCGGCCCCGGAACGTCCGGCGGAGGTCAGCCGACGTTGACCGCGCTCCAGGCCGCCGCCACGGCGTCGTACTCCGCGCTGCCGGCGCCGTAGAGGTCCTTCGCCGCGTTCAGGGTCGCCGTACGGGCGCCCTTGTAGTTCGTCGAGGACGTCATGTAGACCGTCAGCGCCCGGTACCAGATCCTGCCGGTCTTGTCCCGGCCGATGCCGGTGACCTTGGCGCCGTTGTAGGTCGGCGAGTCGTAGGCGACGCCGTTGACGGTCTTCGCGCCGCTGCCCTCGGCGAGCAGGTAGGCGAAGTGGTTGGCGACGCCGGAGGAGTAGTGCACGTCGAGGTTGCCGACCGACGAGCTCCAGTAGTCCGCCGAACCGCCGTCCCGCGAGGGCTTGTCCATGAAGCGCAGCGCCGCCTTGCCGAAGCCGGGCTTCACGATCTTCTCGCCGATGAGGTAGTCACCGGCGTCGGAGGGGTTGTCCGCGTACCACTCCACCATCGTGCCGAGGATGTCGGAGGTGGCCTCGTTCAGCCCGCCGGACTCGCCCGAGTAGGTCAGCGCGGCCGTCTTCGAGGTCACCCCGTGGGACATCTCGTGCCCGGCGACGTCGAGCGCGACCAGCGGCCCGAAGGTGGTCCCGTCGCCGTCGCCGTACGTCATGCAGAAGCAACTGTCGTCCCAGAAGGCGTTGTTGTAGTTGCTGCCGTAGTGGACGCGGTTGTACGAGCCCTTGCCGTCCCCGGCGATGCCGGTACGGCCGTGCACGTTCTTGTAGTAGTCCCAGGTCCGGTCGGTGCCGTACTGGGCGTCGACGGCGGCCGAGGCGCGGTCCGCCGCGGCACCGGTGCCCCAGTGGTTGTCGGTGTCCGAGAACAGGGTCGCGGGGGCCCGGCTGAAGCAGATGCCGAGGATGCACAGATCGGTCTTGTTCGCCGCGTCACCAGTGTAGGTGTTGCCCCGGGTCGGGTCCTTGAGCTGGTACGACGACCCGGACGGGGTGGTCTCCAGCGGCACGGTCCCGCTGTAGAGGGAGGCGCCGTCGCCGGTGGCGGTCTCGATGCTGTCCCAGGCGTCGATCCGGGCGCCGGTGCGGGCGTCGGTCAGCATGGTCCGGGCGACCGGATTGCCGAGCGAGTCCAGGCCGACGGCGGTGGTGCGCCAGGCCAGCCTGGGGGTGCCGTGCAGGGCGTCGACCACCAGCCGCGGCTTGGCCTTGGCCTGCTTCAGCGCCGTGCCGGGGTGGGCCGCGCGCAGGGCGCCCACCGCGAGACCGGCGGCCTCGGGGCCGGAGACCGACGGGGTGACGGTGGGCACGGAGACGGTCCGCCGGGTGGCGCGGTCGGCGCCCAGGTAGGTGCCGTCCGGGGCCAGGTGGACGACGAAGTCGCCGCCGAGGACGGGGAGTTCGCGGTAGGTGCGGTCGTAGCGGACGTGCTGGGTGCCGTCCTTGTCCACGATCACGTCCCGGACGCTGGTGTCCTGGGGGGCGGTGAGGCCCAGGGCGGAGGCGTGGGCCAGGAGCGCGGAGGCCGCGTTGTCGATCGCGGTGGCCCGGGTCCGTGCGCCCTCGGCGTGGGCGGTGGGGGAGAGGCCGACGGCCAGCAGGGTCGCGGTGGCGGCGGCGACACCGGCGGTGACCGTGCGGCGGGTTCCTCGGGCATGCTGCCGTATCCGGCTCATCTGTCTCCTCGGGAAGGCGCCCGTCAGGCGTGGGGGGTGGCGCTGGTTCCCGAGATTTAAGTGGGCATGACATGTCATGTCCATAGGGGTCGTGGTGGAGCTTTGCGGATCTTGGCGGAGAACCGGTGACCGCCGTAGAGGTACGGCGAACCGCCCGCCACCGCCCGCCCCCCGGCCCCGGGCGGCGACCGGCCCGCCCGCCGTCGGCTCAGCCGAGCAGGGCGGTGCCCTCCGGCACGGCGATGCCGAACTCCTCCACCACCATCCGCCGCGTCTCCGCCTCGTCGGTCAGCACGCGCTCGGTGACCGTGCCGTCGGCCAGTGTCTCCGTCAGCAGGCCGCCGTCCAGGGAGAGATGGCGGCCGTCGGGCAGGACCCGCTGGAGGTAGGGGCGGCGGGTGAACGGGGAGCGCGGGTGGGTGGCGACGAACCAGTTGAACACCTCGAAGTCGCCCGCCGTGAACGGCTCCCGGGTGAACACGTACTGGCCCTGCCACCGCCCGGTCCGCGGGTCGTACGCCCGCAACTCCCACAGCTCCGACGGCCCCTCGTGCGGCAGCCGCGCCAGCCGGTGCCGGCGCCCGGCGCCCTCGAACCCGGTGCCGCTCACCAGCGGCACCGGCAGCAGCAGCGCGCCGACCGCGCCGAAGCCGACGTCCGCCAGATACGGCCACGGCTCGCCCGCCACCTCCACCTGGAGCATCGCGTGCGTACGCGGCCGGCTCTCCGGTTCCCCGGCGCCCAGCACCACCCGCCCGGCCAGCGGGGTCACCCGGAACCCGAGCGCCTCCAGCGCCAGCCGCAGCAGGGTGTTGTGCTCGTAGCAGTAGCCGCCGCGCCGACCGCGCACCATCTTGGCCATCAGGTCGCCGGGCGCCAGGGAAGGGGCCGAGCCCGCCACCGGGTCCAGGTTCTCGAACGGCAGTGCCAGTGAATGCGCCAGGTGCACGCCCCGCAGGGTGGCCAGGTCGGCTCGCCGTTCACCTTTCCAGCCGATCCGGTCCAGGTAGGCGTCGAGGTCGTAGTGCTCTTTGTCGGACATACCCCGAACCTACGCGAGCGCGCCCCCCGCCCACCGCGTCCCCCGGACCGAACCGCGCTCCGACCGTGGCCCTACGACCGCCCTACGACCTCCACCCGCACCGCGCACGACTTGAACTCCGGCATCCGGGAGGTGGGGTCCAGCGCCGGGTTGGTGAGGGTGTTGGCGCGGCCCTCGCCCGGCCAGTGGAAGGGCATGAAGACGGTGTCCGGGCGGATCGTGTCGGTGATCCGGGCCGGCGCCACGGCACGGCCGCGCCGCGAGACCACGGCCAGCGGATCCCCGTCGGCCGCGCCCAGCCGGGCCGCGAGCCGGGGGTGCAGCTCCACGAACGGTCCCGGCGCCGCCGCGTTCAGCTCCGCCACGCGCCGGGTCTGCGCCCCCGACTGGTACTGGGACACCACCCGGCCGGTGGTCAGCAGCAGCGGATACTCGGCGTCCGGCTCCTCGGCGGTCGCCCGGTGCACCACGGCCACGAACCGGGCCCGCCCGTCCGGGGTGGCGAAACGGTCCAGGAAGAGGCGGGGAGTGCCGGGGTGATGTACGGGGGCGCAGCCGTCGGCATCCCCCGGCCCCCCGGACAGGCCGACCGGAACCACGCCCCCGCCACCGGGCAGAACGACCGGGGGTGCGTCCCCGCCGCCGGCTTCAGCGGTCCCGGCGGTCTCGACGACCCCGGCGATCACCGCCCTGTCGGCCGGCCCGGCCGTGGCGGGCGGTTCCTCCGGGCAAGGCCAGAAGACGCCGTTCTCCTCGGTCAGGCGGCGGTAGGTGATGCCCGAGTAGTCGGCCGGGCCGCCCGCGCTGGCGCGGCGCAGTTCCGCGAAGACCTCCTCCGGGTCGGTCGGGAAGCCCTTCTCCACGCCGAGCCGGCCGGCCAGCTCGTGCAGGACGTACAGGTCGCTGTGGACGCCCGATGGCGGGGCGACCGCCCGTCGGCGCAGCAGTACCCGGCCCTCCAGGCTGGTCGTCGTGCCCGTCTCCTCCGCCCACTGGGTCACCGGCAGCACCACGTCGGCCAGCTCCGCCGTCTCCGACAGCACGACGTCGGCCACGGCCAGGAAGTCCAGCGAGCGCAGCCGCTCCTCGACATGGGCCGCGCGCGGGGCCGACACCACCGGGTTGGAGCCCATCAGCAGCAGCGCCCGCACGTCCGTGCCGAGCGCGTCGAGGAGTTCGTACGCGCTGCGCCCGGGACCCGGCAGGCTGTCCGGGTCCACGCCCCACACCCCGGCCACGTGCCGCCGCGCCGCCGGGTCGTCCAGCTTGCGGTAGCCGGGCAACTGGTCGGCCTTCTGGCCGTGTTCGCGCCCGCCCTGCCCGTTGCCCTGCCCGGTCAGACAGCCGTACCCGGACAGCGGCCGCCCCGCCCGGCCGGTCGCCAGGCACAGGTTGATCCACGCGCCCACCGTGTCCGTGCCCTTGGACTGCTGCTCCGGTCCGCGCGCGGTGAGCACCATCGCCGCCTCGGGCTCGCAGAACATGCGTACGGCCTGGCGCAGCCGGGGAACCGGCACGCCGGTGATGCGCTCCACGTACTCCGGCCAGTGCGCCATCGCCGCGGCCCGCGCCTCCTCCCAGCCCGTGGTCCGCTCCCGGATGTACGCCTCGTCCGTCCGCCCCTCGGCCACCACCAGGTGCAACAGGCCGAGCGCCAGGGCGAGATCGGTGCCGGGGCGGGGCGCCAGGTGCAGGTCGGCCTGCTCGGCGGTCCTCGTCCGGCGCGGGTCGACGACGATCAGCGTGCCGCCGTTCTCCCGCAGCTCGGTGAAGAACCGCAGCGACGGCGGCATGGTCTCGGCCAGGTTGGAGCCGACGAGGATCACACACCCCGTCCTCGGGATGTCCTCCAGCGGGAACGGCAGCCCCCGGTCCAGGCCGAACGCCTTGGTGCCCGCCGCCGCGGCCGACGACATGCAGAACCGGCCGTTGTAGTCGATCTGCGAGGTACCCAGCACCACCCGCGCGAACTTGCCCAGCGCGTACGCCTTCTCGTTGGTCAGTCCGCCCCCGCCGAACACGCCCAGCGCGTCCGGGCCGTACCGCTCCCGGGTCGCCGCGAGCCGCCCGGCGATCCGGTCCAGCGCCTCGGGCCAGTCCGCTGGCACCAGCCGGCCGCCCTCGCGCACCAGCGGGGTGGTCAGCCGTACCGCAGGGGACAGCACCTCGGCCGCCGTGCGGCCCTTGCCGCACAGCGCGCCCCGGTTGACCGGGAAGTCCGCCCGTTCGGTGACCTCGACGCCCCCCTGGGGAAGGGGCGTGATGTTCATCCCGCACTGCAGGGCGCAGTACGGGCAGTGGGTGGGCGTCGAGGTCTTCTCCATGCCGCCCAGCGTGCGTCCGCCGTGTTACGCCCCCGGGCCGCCTCCGGTTACACCCCCGGCACGGCCACCTCCCCGCGCCGTCCGGCCCACCGTGAGGACGGCGGACCGGTCGGCGGACCGGTCGGCGGGCACGTCAGCGGCCGGCGGCCAGCGCCCGCGCCACCCCCGGCTCCCGGGGCCCGAGGAACCGCGGATCCGGCCGGAACACCGCGTCCAGCGCCGCCTTGCCCGCCGCGAACAGCTCGCGCGTCCCGCCGTAGTACCAGGTCACGTCGTGTTCGGCGGCCACCCCGACGCCGTACGAGTCCACCCCCGCCGCCTGGCACAGCGCCACCGCCCGCCGGATGTGGAAGTCCTGGCTGATCAGCACCGCCCGGTCCACCCCGAAGATCCGTTTCGCCCGGACGCAGGAGTCCCAGGTGTCGAAGCCGGCGTAGTCGCCGACGATCCGCCGGTCCGGCACCCCGTGTTCCGTGAGGTGGGCGCGCATGGCGTCGGGCTCGTCGTAGTCCGCGCGGCTGTTGTCCCCGGTGACCAGGACGGCCTCGATCCGCCCCGCCCGGTACAGCTTCGCCGCCGCGTCCAGCCGGTGCGCGAGATACGGCGACGGCTTCCCGTGCCACAGCCCCGCCCCGAACACCACCGCGACCTCGGTGCGCGGCACGTCCGCCGTGGTCCGCAGCCGGTCCGCCGTGGCCAGGCGCAGCCAGGTCGCCGGCAGCAGCGCCAGCACACACCCGGCCATCACGGCCCACAGCAGCCGTCGCCGCCCGGCCCGGGTACGCGGCCATCGTGGCCGGCGAATCCTCATACGACGCCCCCCTGACCATGCCGGACCGGATCGTCCCCGGACCGGATCGTTCCCGGTCCGACCGTCCCCGACTGAGGAGGACGCCGCCGGCGCCCGTCCGGTTCGCCTCACATCCCGCCGCCGGCCGGGGTGATGGTAGGGAAAACGCCCGTGACGGTCCGGCAACGGGGGCGCAACCTGCGGGGGCCAGGATCCTGCCATGACGGCGTCGACCCCACTTCGCACCCGCGTCCGGCCGGTCCCCCCGCCGGGCAGCCGCCGCCCGGCACCGCCCGCCCTGGTCCTGGTCGCCCACGGCAGCCGCGACCCGCGGGCGCTCACCACCGTCCGGGCCCTGGAGGCACGGGTCCGCGCGCTGCGCCCCGGCCTGCCGGTCCGCCTGGGCCACATCGAGCTGAACGAGCCCCTGCTGCCCGACACCCTCGCCGCCCTCGGCGACACCCGCGCCGTCCTCGTCCCGCTGCTCCTCGGCCGGGGCTACCACGTCAAGCAGGACATCCCCGAGCTGGCCGCCCAGGCACCGGTACGCGCGAGCGTGGCCGCTCCGCTCGGCCCGCACCCGCTGCTCGCCGAGGCCCTGCACGCCCGCCTCACCGAGTCCGGCTGGCCGGCCACCCTGGACGGCGCCGCCCGCCGCACGACCGCGGTCGTCCTCGCGGCGGCGGGCTCCCGCGACCCGGACTCGGCCACCGACATCCGCCGCACGGCCCGCCTCCTGGCCGGCCGCCTGGGCGTCCCGGTCGTCCCCGCGTACGCCTCGGCGGCGACCCCGACGGTCCCGACGGCCCTGCGCGCCCTGGCGGCCGGGGGCCGGCACCGGGTGGCGGTCGCTTCCTGTTTCACGGCTCCGGGCCGCTTCGCGACGCAGTGCGCTTCCCAGGCGCCATGGATCGCCTCGGCGCCGCTGGGCGCGCACGAGACGATGGCCCGCCTGGTGCTCCACCGCTACGACCAGAGCCTGTCCACAGGGTGGGCCGAAGCCGCCTAGGGACGCGGGGCCGTATCGATGTGCGGCTGCGCCGCGTGGGCGCGACAAGCCGCAACGAACCCGCGGCCGCCCGAAAGGAGAACCAGGCAGGCGATCAGGCTTACTGTCGATCCATGGAAGGCACCGCACTCCCCACGGCATACGGCACGGCATACGACCCGGCGTACGACCCGGCGTCGGCCGAACGCTGGGCCCCCGAACCCGACAAACGCCCCGGCCGTACCGCCTTCCAGCGCGACCGCGCCCGCATCCTCCACTCCGCCGCCCTGCGCCGACTGGCCGGCAAGACGCAGGTGGTGGCCCCGGGAACCAGGAACCGGATGTGGGACGCCAGCCCGCGCACCCGTCTCACCCACTCCCTGGAATGCGCCCAGGTGGGCCGGGAACTGGGCGCGGCCCTCGGCTGTGACCCGGACCTGGTGGAGGCGGCCTGTCTCGCCCACGACCTCGGTCATCCGCCCTTCGGCCACAACGGCGAGAGCGCGCTGAACGAGTTCGCCGACGACTGCGGCGGTTTCGAGGGCAACGCCCAGTCCCTCAGGCTCCTCACCCGCATCGAGCCGAAACGGTTCACCGAGGACCGTTCCGTCGGGCTGAACCTCACCCGCGCCACCCTCGACGCCGCCACCAAGTACCCCTGGCCGCGCGGCGGGCACCCCACCGCGCCCGGGTCACCGAAGTTCGGTGTGTACGACGACGACCGCGCCGTCTTCGACTGGGTCCGGGCCCACGCCCCCGCCACCCGCACCTGCTTCGAGGCGCAGGTCATGGACTGGTCGGACGACGTGGCCTACTCGGTGCACGACGTCGAGGACGGACTGCACGCCGGCCACATCGACCCCGGCTGCCTGCACGCGGAGCCGGAACGGCGGGCGGTGTTCGAGGTGGCCGTCGGCCGCTACGTCCCCGCCGGTACCGACTTGGCCGAACTCGACGCCGCCCTGGACCGCCTCCAGGACGAGGAGTGGTGGCCGCACGGCTACGACGGCACGGCCGTCGCCCAGGCCCGGCTGAAGGACGCCACCAGCCAGCTCATCGGCCGGTTCTGCCTGGCCGCCGAGACCGCGACCCGGGCCGCGTACGGCACGGGCCGGCTCACCCGGTACGCCGCCCGGCTGGTCGTACCCCGGCAGGCCCGGATGGAGTGCGCGGTGCTCAAGGCGGTCGCGGACCGGTATGTGATGCAGCGCGCCGAGCAGGAGCGGCTGCGCGCCGACCAGCGGGTGATCGTCGCCGAGCTGGCCGAGGCGCTGACCGCCCGCGCGCCCGACGGACTGGACCCCCAGTTCCGCGCGCTGTTCGACGCGGCGGACGACGACCGGGCGCGCAAGCGGGTGATCGTCGACCAGATCGCCTCCCTCACCGACGCCTCCGCGCTGTCGCTGCACGCGAGACTGACGGGACGCGAGTGAACGGAAAGTGACCCTCCGTGGCCTGATCGGGTCACCCCCTCTTCCCGCATCACGCTGCGTGCGGGAGGCTCGCACGTGGCGGCACCCTTACGAGGAGGCATCAAGTGGTCGACGCGGATCAGACATTCGTCATCGTCGGAGGCGGTCTCGCCGGTGCGAAGGCGGCCGAGACGCTCCGGGCGGAGGGTTTCAGCGGACGGGTGATACTGATCTGCGACGAACGCGACCACCCGTACGAGCGTCCGCCGTTGTCCAAGGGCCATCTGCTCGGCAAGGCGGAGCGCGACAGCGTCTTCGTGCACGAGCCCGCCTGGTACGCGCGGCACGACGTCGAGCTGCACCTCGGCCAGACCGTGGACCGTATCGACCGTACGGCGAAGACGGTCCGCTTCGGTGACGACGGCACTCTCGTCCGCTACGACAAGCTGCTGCTGGTCACCGGCGCCGAACCGCGCCGCCTGGACATTCCCGGCACCGGCCTGGCGGGCGTCCACCACCTGCGCCGCCTCGCGCACGCCGAGCGCCTGAAGGGGGTGCTCCAGCACCTCGGCCGGGACAACGGGCACCTGGTGATCGCGGGCGCCGGCTGGATCGGGCTGGAGGTCGCGGCGGCGGCCCGGCAGTACGGCGCCGAGGTGACGGTGATCGAACCGGAGCCGACCCCGCTGCACGGCGTCCTCGGCCCGGAGCTGGGCAACGTCTTCGCCGAGCTGCACCGCGAGCACGGCGTCCGCTTCCACTTCGGGGCCAGGCTCACCGAGATCGTCGGGCAGGACGGCATGGTCCTCGCGGTCCGCACCGACGACGGCGAGGAACACCCGGCGCACGACGTCCTCGCGGCGATCGGCGCGGCACCGCGGGTGGCGCTCGCCGAGGCGGCCGGACTGGAGATCGCCGACCGGGCGCACGGCGGCGGCATCCTGGTGGACGAGCGGCTGCGCACGTCCGACCCCGACATCCACGCGGCCGGCGACGTGGCGTCCTTCCCGCTCGGCCTGTTCGGCACCCGGCTGCGGGTGGAGCACTGGGCGAACGCCCTGAACGGCGGCCCGGCCGCCGCGCGGGCCATGCTCGGCCAGGACGTCGCCTACGACCGGGTGCCGTACTTCTTCACCGACCAGTACGACCTGGGCATGGAGTACAGCGGCTGGGCACCGCCCGGGTCGTACGACGAGGTGGTGATCCGCGGCGACGCGGGCAAGCGGGAGTTCATCGCGTTCTGGGTGCGCGAGGGGCGCGTACTGGCCGGGATGAACGTGAACGTGTGGGATGTCACAGAGCACATCCAGAACCTGATCCGTTCCGGGGCCCGGGTGAACACCGAGGCCCTGTCGGACCCGCACGTGCCGCTCGCCGGGCTCGTCCCGTGACCCCCGAAGGCACCGGGAGCGCCGCCGCGCCCCCGTAGAATTCATCCGTGGCAGGACGGATCAACGACGAGGACGTGAAGGCGGTACGGGACGCGGTCCCGATCGACGCCGTGGTCTCCGAGTACCTCCAGCTGCGTAACGCGGGCGGCGGCAACCTCAAGGGCCTGTGCCCGTTCCACGACGAGAAGTCGCCGTCCTTCCAGGTCAGCCCCAGCAAGGGACTCTTCCACTGCTTCGGCTGCCAGGAGGGCGGCGACACCATCACCTTCGTGATGAAGGTGGACCACCTCTCCTTCTCGGAGGCGGTCGAGCGGCTGGCCGCGCAGGCCGGCATCACGCTGCGGTACGAGGAGGGCGGGTACAACCCGGCCCACCAGCGCGGCGAGCGGATCCGCCTGGTCGAGGCGCACAAGATCGCCGCGCAGTGGTACGCCGAGCAGCTCGCCGGCAGTGCCGAGGCCGAGGCCGGCCGGATCTTCCTCGCCGAGCGCGGCTTCGACCAGGCCGCCGCCGTGCACTTCGGGGTCGGCTACAGCCCGCAGGGCTGGGACCACCTCACCCGCTATCTGCGCGGCAAGGGCTTCACCGACAAGGAACTGATCCTCTCCGGGCTGTCCCAGGAGGGCCGCCGGGGCCCCATCGACCGCTTCCGCGGCCGGCTGATGTGGCCGATCCGGGACATCGGCGGCGAGGTCGTCGGCTTCGGCGCCCGCAAGCTGTACGAGGCGGACAACGGGCCGAAGTACCTGAACACGCCCGAGACGCCGATCTACAGGAAGAGCCAGGTGCTGTACGGCATCGACCTGGCGAAGAAGGACATCGCCAAGGCCAGCTGCGCGGTGGTGGTCGAGGGCTACACCGACGTGATGGCCTGCCACCTCGCCGGGGTGACGACGGCCATCGCGACCTGCGGTACGGCCTTCGGCGGGGAGCACATCAAGATCCTGCGGCGGCTGCTGATGGACAACGGCAGCGCCCGCGTGATCTTCACCTTCGACGGTGACGCGGCCGGGCAGAAGGCGGCGCTGCGGGCCTTCGAGGACGACCAGAAGTTCGCCGCCGAGACGTACATCGCGATCGCGCCCGACGGCATGGACCCCTGCGACCTGCGCCTGGCCAAGGGCGACGAGGCGGTGGCCGACCTGGTCGAACCGCGCACCCCGCTCTTCGAGTTCGCGCTCCGGCAGATCGTGGGCCGCTACGACCTGGACACCCCGGCCGGCCGGGCCGCCGCGCTGGACGAGGCCGCGCCCGTCGTCGCCAAGATCAAGAACAGCGGCGCGCAGCACGAGGTCGCCGTGGAGCTGGCCGGGATGCTGGGCATCCTCGACACCCAGTTCGTGGTCCGCCGGGTCGCCCAGCTGGCCCGCTGGGCCCGCGAGGGCGGCAAGGGGCCGCAGCGGTCCGACCGGCGCCGCCCGGACGAGCGGCAGTGGACCGAGGCGCCGCGCCCGGCGAACTCCGGCCCGGCACTGACCCTGCGCAACCCCGTCTACGCCGCCGAACGCGAACTGCTCAAACTCGCCCTCCAGCGGCCCGAACTGGTCTCCCCGGCGTTCGACGCGTACGGCGTGGACGAGTTCACGGCACCGCCGTACGCGGCCGTACGGCTGGCCATCGCGGAGGCGGGCGGCGCGGAGTACGGCGTGCCCGACCCGCAGGAGTACCTGGTCCGGGTGCGCGAGGCCGCGCCGGACGACACGGTCCGCTCCATGGTCACCGAGCTCGCCGTCGAGCCGATCCTGCGCCGCACGGTGGACGAGACCTACGCCGGCACGGTCCTGGTCCAGATCCGCCGCCGCGCCGTCGAACGCCGCATCCGCGACATCCAGTCCCAGCTGACCCGCCTCTCCACGGGCGGCGACCCCGCCCAACTGGCCGCCGTGCAGAACGAGATGTGGGTCCTCCAGCAGTACGACCAGGCCCTGCGGGAACGGGGCGCGGAGGCGCTGTAGGGCGCCGGAATCACCAGCACGTCACCGGACGGATGCAAAAAGTCACCGCACGCCCCTCGTGGCGGTGTTGTGTCGTACCCCACACTGGGGGCGGTGCCCGAGCCTCGGAGCGCACGCTGCCGCTGCCGCTCGGCTTCGCAGCGATCATCCTGGAGGTCGCCCCCCGTGCAGACCCGGACCCTCGCCCAGACCGACAGCACTGCCGGCGCCACCCGCACCGGCGCGGACGACCCGGACGCGGAGACCGGCGTCCTCGTGGCCGTACCCCCGCAAGGGCGGGCCGGCCTGGACCCGGATCCGGCCGCCGGGGAGGCGGCGCGGGCGGAGCAGCCGGACGGGTCGGACGGGCCGGACGAGCCGGACGAGCCGGGCGAGGCCGCGGAGGTGGAGGTCCCGGTCGTCGCGCGGGCGGAGTCCGGCGGGCCCTCGGCCGACCTGTTCCGGCAGTACCTGCGCGAGATCGGCCGTATCCCGCTGCTCACCGCCGCCGAGGAGGTGGAGCTCGCCCGCCGGGTCGAGGCCGGCCTCTTCGCGGAGGAGAAGCTGGGCACCACCCCCGACCTGGACAGCGAGCTGGCGCTCGACCTGGACCGGCTCGTCGTGATGGGCCGGATGGCCAAGCGGCGCCTCATCGAGGCGAACCTGCGGCTGGTCGTCTCCGTCGCCAAGCGGTACGTCGGCCGCGGACTGACCATGCTCGACCTCGTCCAGGAGGGCAACCTCGGTCTGATCCGGGCCGTGGAGAAGTTCGACTACGCCCGCGGCTACAAGTTCTCCACCTACGCCACCTGGTGGATCCGCCAGGCCATGTCCCGGGCGCTGGCCGACCAGGCCCGCACCATACGCGTCCCGGTGCACGTCGTGGAGCTGATCAACCGGGTCGTCCGGGTGCAGCGGCGGCTGCTCCAGGAACGCGGCTACGAGCCCACCGCGGAAGAGGTCGGCGCCCATCTCGACCTGCCGCCCGAGCGGGTCCGCGAGGTGCTGCGCCTCGCCCAGGAGCCGGTGTCGCTGCACGCCCCGGTCGGCGAGGAGGACGACGTCGCCCTCGGTGACCTCATCGAGGACGGCGACGCCGCGAGCCCGGTGGAGTCGGCCGCCTTCCTGCTGCTGCGCGAGCATTTGGACGCGGTGCTGTCCACCCTGGGGGAGCGCGAGCGGAAGGTCGTACAGCTGCGCTACGGCCTGGCCGACGGGCGTCCGCGCACGCTGGAGGAGATCGGCCGGCTGTTCGGCGTGACCCGGGAGCGGATCCGCCAGATCGAGTCCAAGACCCTGGGCAAGCTCCGCGACCACGCCTTCGCGGAGCAGCTGAGGGGCTACCTGGACTGAAGGGGCCGCCGCCCGGCGACGGCCCCCCGCGCCTAGTCCACCTCGGCCACGGCCTGCGCGAACTGCGCCTGGTACAGCCGTGCGTACGCCCCGCCGGCCGCCAACAGCTCGGTGTGCGCGCCCTGTTCGACGATCGACCCGTTCTCCATCACCAGGATGGTGTCCGCGTCCCGGATCGTCGACAGCCGGTGTGCGATCACGAACGACGTACGGCCGGACGCCAGTTTGGCCATCGCCTTCTGGATCAGCACCTCCGTGCGCGTGTCCACCGAGCTCGTCGCCTCGTCCAGCACCAGGATCACCGGGTCGGACAGGAACGCCCGCGCGATGGTGATCAGCTGCTTCTCACCGGCGCTGACGCCCGTGCCCTCGTCGTCGATCACGGTGTCGTAGCCGTCGGGCAGCGTCCGGATGAACCGGTCGGCGTGCGCGGCCCGCGCCGCCTCCTCGATCTCGCTCCGGGTGACCTCACGCGCGGCGCCGTAGGCGATGTTCTCCGCGATGGTGCCGCCGAACAGCCAGGTGTCCTGGAGCACCATGCCGATGCCGGAGCGCAGCTCGTCCCGGGTCATCGTCCGGATGTCCACCCCGTCCAGGGTGATCCGGCCGTCCGAGACGTCGTAGAACCGCATCAGAAGGTTGACCAGCGTGGTCTTGCCCGCGCCGGTCGGGCCGACGATCGCCACGGTGTGCCCCGGCTCCACCGTCAGCGACAGGTCCTCGATCAGCGGCTTGTCGGGGTCGTACCGGAACGACACGTGCTCCAGGCACACCCGCCCGAGCAGCTCGGCCGGCCGCTCGCCCGGCACCGGGTCCGCCTCCTGCTCCTGTGCGTCCAGGAGCTCGAAGATCCGCTCGGCGGAGGCCACACCGGACTGCACCAGGTTCGCCATCGACGCGACCTGCGTCAGGGGCATGGAGAACTGCCGCGAGTACTGTATGAACGCCTGCACGTCACCGATCGACAGGGCGCCGGAGGCGACCCGCAGCCCGCCGACGACCGCCACCAGCACATAGTTCAGGTTCGACACGAACATCATCAACGGCTGCATGACGCCGCTGTTGAACTGCGCCTTGAACCCGGCCTGGTACAGCGCCTCGTTCTGCTCGGCGAACTGCCTCGCCGACTCCTCCTGCCGCCCGAACACCTTCACCAGGGCGTGCCCGGTGTACATCTCCTCGATGTGGGCGTTGAGCGTGCCGGTGGAGCGCCACTGCTGCACGAAGTGCGGCTGGGAGCGCTTGCCGACCCGGGTGGCGACCACGAACGACAGCGGGACGGTTACGAGGGCCACCAGCGCCAGGATCCAGGACACCCAGAACATCATCACCAGCACACCGACGATGGTCAGCACCGAGTTGATCAGCTGGCCCATCGACTGCTGGAGGGTCTGCCCGATGTTGTCGATGTCGTTCGTCGCCCGGGACAGCACCTCGCCGCGCTGACGCTTGTCGAAGTACGACAGCGGCAGCCGCGACAGCTTGGTCTGGACATCCTCGCGCATCCGGTACATCGTGCGGTTCACGGCCCGGTTGACCAGCCGGGTCGCGACCGCCATCAGCAGTCCCGCGACCAGGAAGGTGCCGAGGGCGAGCAGCAGCACCTCTCCCACGGCCGGGAAGTCGATGCCCTTGCCGGGGGTGAAGTCGGTGCTCCTGAGCATGTCCGCGACCCGGCCCTCGCCGCGCTCGCGCATGGAGTCGAGCACCTGCTCCTTGGTGGCGCCGTGCGGCATCTCCCGGCCGATGAGGCCGGCGAACACCAGGTCGGTGGCGCGGCCGAGGATCTTCGGGCCGACCACGCTCAGGGCCACGCTGACGACCACGCACAGCAGCAGCGCGTAGATCGTCAGCCGCTCCGGCCGGAACCGGGCGACGAGCCGTTTGCCCGACCCCTTGAAGTCCAGCGAGCGCTGGTCGGGGCCGCCGCCCATCATGCGTCCCATGGGACCGGCCATCAGGCGGCCTCCGCTTCCGTCAGCTGGGAGAGCACGATCTCCCGGTAGGTCTGGTTGCCTGCCATCAGCTCGGCGTGCCGGCCGGAGCCGACCACCCGGCCCTCGTCCAGCACGATGATCCGGTCCGCGTCCCGGATGGTCGACACCCGCTGGGCCACGATCACCACGGTGGCCTCGGCGGTCTCCCGGGCCAGCGCGGCGCGCAGGGCGGCGTCGGTGGCGTAGTCGAGCGCGGAGAAGGAGTCGTCGAAGAGATAGATCTCCGGGCGCTGCACCAGCGTGCGGGCGATGGCGAGCCGCTGCCGCTGACCGCCGGAGACATTGGTGCCGCCTTGCGCGATCGGCGCGTCCAGGCCGCCCTCCAGCTTCGTCACGAAGTCCTTGGCCTGGGCGACCTCCAGCGCGTGCCACAGCTCCTCGTCGGTGGCGTCCGGATTGCCGTAGCGAAGGTTGGTGGCGACCGTGCCGGCGAACAGGTACGGCTTCTGCGGGACGAGCCCGACGGTCTTCGCGAGCAGCACCGGATCGATCTCGCGCACGTCCACGCCGCCCACCAGAACCTCGCCGTCGGTGGCGTCGAACAGCCGGGGGACGAGCCCGAGCAGCGTCGACTTGCCGCTGCCGGTGGAGCCGATCACGGCCGTGGTCTCGCCGGGCCGGGCCGTCAGGCCGATGGACTTCAGCACCGGCTCCTCGGCGCCCGGATAGCGGAAGCCCGCGCCCCGTATCTCCAGGTGCCCGTGGGAGCGCAGCCCGGTGACGCCGGCCGCCGGCGGGACCACGCTGGAGGCGGTGTCCAGCACCTCCTGGATGCGCTCGGCGCAGACCTCGGCGCGCGGCACCATCATGAACATGAAGGTGGCCATCATCACGGACATGACGATCTGCATCAGATAGGCGAGGAACGCGGTGAGGTCGCCGATGGCCATCCCGCCGCTGTCGATGCGGTGCGCGCCGAACCACACCACCGCGATGGACGACAGGTTCACCACCGTCATCACGATCGGGAACATCAGGGCCAGCAGCCGGCCGGTGGCCAGCTGCATCTCGGTCAGCTCCGCGTTGGCCCGGCCGAACCGCTGCTGCTCGTAGGAGTCCCGCACGAAGGCGCGGATCACCCGGTTGCCGGTGATCTGCTCGCGCAGCACCCGGTTGACCGTGTCCAGCCGGTCCTGCATCGACCGGAACAGCGGGCGCAGCCGGCGCACGATCAGGGTCACACAGACGCCGAGCACCGGCACGACCGCGATCAGCACGGCGGACAGCGGCACGTCCAGGCCGAGCGCCAGCACGATGCCGCCCACGCACATGATGGGCGCCGACACCATCAGGGTGAACGTCATCAGGACCAGCATCTGGACCTGCTGGACGTCGTTCGTCGTACGGGTGATGAGGGAGGGCGCCCCGAAGTGACCCACCTCACGTGCGGAGAAGGACTGCACCCGGTCGAAGACGGCACCGCGCACGTCCCGGCCGAGCGCCGAGGCGGTCCGGGCGCCGTAGTACACGGCTCCGATGTTGCACACGACCTGAGCCAGCGAGATGCCGATCATCAGGGCGCCGAAGGACAGGATGTAGCCCGTGTCGCCCTTCACGACACCGTTGTCGATGATGTCGGCGTTGAGGGTGGGCAGGTAGAGGGTCGCGCAGGTCTGGAGGAACTGGAACGCCACCAGCAGGGTGATGGGTTTCTTGTAGGGCCTGAGATAGGTCCGTAGAAGTCGTATGAGCACGCTACGTCTCTCGGAGTCGGCGACAGGGGCTGGTCGGTTGCCCTTGGCCCCTATCGTCGGACACTCCACCCGCGTTACCTCAACCGATTAACCCGAAGGTTTGCCCCTACTGGCCCGGGGTTTCGCGGAGTCGAGACCTGTTGTGCCCTCTTATGCGTGAAATGCCCCCGGGTGGGTCTGCTCCCGCACCGCGGTGAACTGCTGCCGCACCGCCTGTCCCACGGCCAGTTCCTCACCCGGCTCCAGCACCTGCGCCGCCGCGCCCTGCCAGGCCGGCGGGGTCCGCGGATCGAGGGCGCCCTGCGACACCCCGAGCGCCCAGGCCGCCTGCCGGGCCGCACCGATCGCCGCGTAGTCCGCCGGCTGCGGTACGACGACCTGCGCGCCGAACAGCGACGGCGCCGACGCCTGCACGGCGGGCAGCTCGGCGGCGGCGCCCAGCAGGAAGATCCGGCGCACCTCCACGCCCCGCCCGCGCAGCACGTCCAGCGCGTCCGCCAGCCCGCACAGCATGCCCTCGAAGGCGGCCCGCGCCAGGTGCTCGGGCCGCATCGACTCGCGCCGCAGCCCCGCGAGGGTGCCCGCGGTGTGCGGCAGGTTCGGCGTCCGCTCGCCCTCCAGGTACGGCAGCAGCACCAGCCCGTGCGCCCCCGGCGTGGACTTCATCGCCAGCTCGGACAGGCTCTCCAGGTCCGGCAGGCCGAGCAGTTCGGCGGTGCCGCGCAGGGCGCGTACGGCGTTCAGGGTGGTGACCACCGGCAGGTGCATGCCGGTGGCGTCGGCGAGCGAGGTGATCATCCCGGAGTGGTCGGCGAGCGCCTCCGGGTGCACGGCCATCACCGAACCGGAGGCCCCGAGCGACACCACCACGTCCCCGAGGCCCAGGCCCAGCCCGAACGCGGCGGCCATGGTCTCCCCGGTGCCGGCCGAGATCAGCAGCCCCTCCGGGGTGGTGCCGGCCGCCTCGGCGGGGCCGATCACCTCCGGCAGCACCGCCTGGTGGCCGAGCGCCAGCTCGACCAGGTCGGGACGGTAGGCGCCGGTGGCCGCCGACCAGTACCCGGTGCCGGAGGCCCCGCCGCGGTCGGTGGTGCGCCGCAGGGGCCGTCCGAGCAGCTGCCAGACCAGCCAGTCGTGGGCCTGGAGCAGAACGGCGACGCGCTGCGCGTTCTCCGGCTCGTTCTTCGCCAGCCAGCGCAGCTTGGTGACCGGCTGGGCGGCCCCCGGCACACAGCCGACCGCCTGCGCCCAGGCCTCCCGGCCGCCGAGCGCGTCCACCAGGTCGGCGGCGGCGACCTGCGCGCGCTTGTCGCCGCCGACCAGGGCCGGGCGGACGGTGTTGCCCTGGGCGTCCAGCGGGACCACGGCGTTCTGCTGCGCCGAGACCCCGATGGCCTGCACCCCCTCCAGCAGACCGCCGCCGGCCGCCTCACCGAGGGAGAGCAGCCAGGCCTGCGGGTCGATGTCGCTGGGCCGGCCCTCCACCGGGTGCGGGGCGTACCCCTGTCGTAGTACGGCACCGGTGTCCGTGTCGCAGACCACGATGCGTGTGAACTCCGGTGAGCTGTCCAAGCCGGCGACTATCCCCATGCGGAGAATTTTGCCGTACCGCCGCGCCCGGCTTCGGCCGAGGGGCCCGAGGGCGGAACGTCAGGTGGTGCTGGTGCCCCAGTCGTCCTCGCGGGTGCCGTGGCCGTTGCGCTCCCGGAGCGAGCGGACCCGGTGGGCCACCGACTCGGGGATGCGGTCGCCGACCGTGTGGAAGGCCTTGCCGGCGTAGACGCGGCCCTGCTGGGCGGCGGTCTCGGCGGTGTTGCGGACCGCGGGGTTCTGCGCGATCTGCCGGGCCGACTTCTTCAACTGTTCGTAGCGCTCGCGTCCGGCCTTGGTGCCGAGTACGTAACCGAGGGCCAGACCGGCGAGGAACGTGAGCCGGTAGCGCATGGCTGCCACCCTTCCCGTGCGTAGGTATCTGGTGCGGCGCTGGCGCCGAGGGTACCGATTGGCGGAGCACCCCCCTGCTTGCGCTAATGTATGTGTCGCAGCGAGCGGCCGCCCCCTGGCGAATACCCAGGTAGGTACGTTCGATGCAAACGAGGCGATCCTCCGTAGCTCAATTGGCAGAGCAGCCGGCTGTTAACCGGCAGGTTACTGGTTCGAGTCCAGTCGGGGGAGCTTCGGTCCTCCGTAGCTCAATTGGCAGAGCAGCCGGCTGTTAACCGGCAGGTTACTGGTTCGAGTCCAGTCGGGGGAGCGCTGAACGAGGACCCCTCAGGGGTCCTTTTTCATGTCCCCGGGAACCGCGGCGCCCGCGCCGCTGTCCTCAAGGTCATGAGCAGCGGCGTGGAAGCCGACCATCCGAGGCAGGAGATCGTATGAGCGGCTATGCTGCGGCAGACGGCGCGCACACTTGTACGCGACACGCCGCTATGGGGCGGTAGCTCAGCCGGTTAGAGCAGCGGACTCATAATCCGTCGGCCGTGGGTTCGAGTCCCACCCGCCCCACCACAGCAGGATGACGCAGGAACGTTCTGACCTGCATAGTTGCCGTCTCGGCGGCAGTCTTCGATGCGTCCAACTGGCCGTCCAAGATCATTAGCTCGGCCAATGCTCGGCCGAGATGTCAGATCGGGTTTTCCTCCCTGCCTGCCGGCGATGCAGGCCGCGCGCGGCGCGGGGGCGCCCGCTCGGCCCCCTGCGCACCTGTCACCCCGACAGCGGGGCAGCCGCGTTGAGCCGTCCTTGATCGGCAGGCGCCCTCCGAGAGGCGCGAAGCGGGCGGGAGTGTCGATAGCGACCGGCACGGTTTGTAGGACCCGACCGGCACGGCTTGTTGCAGGGCGACCGGCACGGCTTGTCGTACACCGAAGGCCCCGGTTTGTTGTACGAATCAGAGACCCTCTTCACGGACCCCTCTCAGTTCGGTGGGTTGATGTCCGTTCGTAAGGCCGAGGTAGTAGGTGGCGCGGGCGATGTGGTTGCCGTCCCGCCGGAGGCGCGGTTGTAGGCGCGCGAGGGCCGCGGCCTACGGCCGGACCGATCAAGACCAAGCCGCATCGTGAGGGCATCGCCCGGACGCCGGACACCCCGATGGCTGGCGGGCCGGTCGACGGCACCGCGTGACACGTTGGTCGACGTCTCGGCCGGGCCGCACGGACCGACAGCCAACGTTGACTCCGTCGACCTCACCGGTACGATCAGGCGTGGGTGTAACGGCAACGTCTGCACCCAAGACCTCGTCACCGGGCTCCTACCCCGGTTTCACGGTCTTCCGCGATACATCAGTGAGCCCGGCCGCCTAGATACCGGTCGGGCTTTCTGCTGCCCGGGCCATGCGACGCGCTCGTTCCGCTCTCCGTCAGGAGAGGTGCTGCACCGCGATGGTGACGAGTCGCGCCAGCACCGGTGACTCGACGCTCGTCCCGGTCGGCCGCCCGGAAGCGGGGGCTACCTTTTGCCGCGAGACCTGTCTACAATCACCCGCATGCCGGGACCATGTTCCCGGCTTCCCGATGAGGCTCGCCGCCTTCAGCGCGCTTGTGATCATGTCGGCAAAATTGGACATGAGTGGGTGAGGGCGGTTGCTTTGTGGCTGATTGTCGACGGTATCGTGGGCAGCCATGCGTTACGGAGCGGTTAGGCATTCCCCGAAACGGTGGCGGTGGGCGTAGCCGTCTGCCACCCTGCCGGTAGATGTATCGGCGTGAGGGCCCGCCTACACGCGATGATCGCAAGCCACTCAGCATGGAGAGAGACACGCATGCCAGCGACGGCACACCAGCCGGAGTCCGACGGCGATAGCCTCGCCCCGGTCGTCTCCCTTGCCGGCCGCCGCGGCGCGCAGCCGGGCACGGCCGACCCGGCCGCCCTTCCAGGGGCGACGGTGGAGGGCCAACTTGCGGCCGAGGCTGTTCGGCACTGGACGGGCGTCTTCAGGAACGCCGGCCTCGATCTCGGCGACGAGGCGACGGTTGCGACCGTGTCCGTGGTGGCGAAGGAGTTGGAGCGCCTGACGAGCGGTCTCCTCGTCCTTCGTGAAGGCCAGGGGCATCTCCCGCCGGACCCTGACGCTGGCGTCGACTTCACGTCGGCCGTGCAGATGACGGGCTTGTTCCGTGATCTGGTGCACGCCGCCGAGGAGGCCGCCAAGGCTAAGCGCTGACGTTCGCCGGTTATCGCCGGCGTCACCGCCCGACAACCCCCCAACCCGTCAAAAACGGGCAATGCGGGAAGGGTTGTACGGGCGGTTCTGTTTTTTCCGGAGGTGCATGCCAAAATCGTGCATGCGTTCGGTAAAGGCTTCGCGATGTCTCTCGTGTGCCTTCACCCAACCTCCAAACCTTCCACCGCGCCTGGCAAGATGCTGGGCGCTGGCCGCAACCGGAAGATCACTTTCCGTCTTCCTGCCTAGTCGGGCGGCCGTTGCTGCGCACATCACCGAACGCATGGGGGCGTCACATGAGTAACCAGGAGTCCACGCGTCAGCGCTCCGCCCTCACCTACGCCGTTGCCGCCGACCCGCACTGGTCGAGAGCCGGCGCGACCCGGCTTGCCGGCGCGCTCGCGCTACCCGAGCGACGAGCGACCCGCACACATGCCGGTACGCCCTACAACTTGGGCGTGTACGACCTGGCCCTCGATCTCGACCGGGCCCTCGCAGACTTCACGCGCCGGCACGGGGGCGAAGTCCCCGCCGGCCGTACCGCGGTCGCCGACTATGCCGCCCAACTCGCCGAGACGAGCGACGAAGCCAGGCTCGACTACGCCCAACTCCGCCTGGTTCATGACCTGCGGGCCGCGCTCACCATCGGCGACGCGGACGGGATCCTCGGCAAACTGGCGTGCCCCGCGTGCATGGCCTGGTCCCTCGTCGGGACCCGGACGTCGACCGACGACTGGGCCGCCACCTGCCGCGTCGTCCGCTGCGCGATCGCACCCGGCGTCCCGCGGGTGTTCACCCTCGCCGAGGTCGTCCAGCACCACATCACCCACCGCGACGTCGCCGCCGCCTGACCCCACCGGAACCGAAGTTGCCCGCCCTGCCAGCACAACCGGGCTGCGTGACCGCCGCCTTCTTCAAGCGGTACCCGCCCGACCTGATCACCTGGAACGAAGCCGAAGCCGTGGTTGCCACGAGCCCGTACCCGATGAGCGCCCGCGACCTGCGCCGCAAGTACACGGCCGCCGACCGCCCGACGTACAAGGTGTACGGCCGGCGCGGTGAGCATGTCAGCCGATCCGTGCTCCTCGAGTTCCATCGCGACCTGGCCCGCGGCTGGCTCGCCGCGAACGGCCGGCGCACCGCGTAACCCCACCCGAAGGCCCCGCCCCCGACACCCGGGGGGCGGGGCCTTCGGCATGCCTGGGGGTGCCCACCGGGCACGCCCTGGGAAATCTCCCCACTCTCTATTGCGCGCGCAATAGAAACGCCTTAGCTTGGTCACTGCCGAACCGGGCCCACCCCCAAGCAGGCCGGGCGGAGCGGTCGAGCCCCGACATCCCGCCCGCCCGGCCGCACCACCCAAGACCACATCCGCCAACGGGAGAACTCGCCATGCCCGCACCCGACACGACACCCACCTGGTTCATGGTGCAGAGCGCCCTCGAAATGGCCGACGACATCGAGCGCTTCGGACTCTGGTCCGGCGGCCTGAACTTCGTCGACCCGACCAGCGAGCGCCTCGACGTTCCCGCCGCCGCCTACAAAGCGACGACCGGCTCCCTGCCGTTCGTCTTCGCCATCCCGGACCGCGAGGCCGCCGACACCGCCCGCGCCTACATCGAGCGCGTACCGGCCGTCATGGACACCCTGCGCGCCCTCGCCGCCTACTTGGCGACCATCCGGCCCGACGCCGACTGGACCGACGACCCGATCGAGCGCCTGTCGGCCTGGCCCGACCTGCTCGGCGTCGACCCCGCCGACATCCCGCAGACCCTGCGCGACTTCGCGCACTCCCTCACGACCGCCGCACCCGCGTCGGCCGCCGCGTAACACCACCGAAGGAGCACACCCGCAATGACCACTGCCGTCGTCCACTCGACCCGCCCGGCCGCCGACCCGTTCACCCACCCGAAGCTCGTTGCTGCGCCGGCCGTCGTCGACGTGAAGGCCGAGTTCGTCGTCATCACCCCCGACGTCGCCCGGGACATGCTGCGCCGCAACACCCACAACCGGCCGATCCGGCAGAACCGCGTCAACGCCAACGTGCGCATGATGCTCGCCGGCCAGTGGGACGTGAACGGTGAGGCGGTCAAGATCGCCCACGACGGCACGATCCTGGACGGCCAGCACCGCCTCCTCGCCGTCGTGAAGTCGGGCGTCACCATCACCACCCTCGTCGTCACCGGCCTGCCCCTGAAGGCGCAGGACACGATGGACGGCGGCGCCAAGCGGACCGCCGGCGACGTCTTCGCCCTCCGCGGCGAGCACAACTCCGCGATCCTCGCCTCCGTCGCCCGCAAGGTCTGGCTCTGGGACAACGGCGACAAGCGGTTCTCCGCGGGCGAGAGCGCCACAACCCCCGAACTCAACGCCCTCCTCGACGCGAACCCCAGCCTGCGCCGCTCCGCCGAGATAGCAGTCCGCGTGTACCACTCCTTCCGCTACATTCCGCCCTCCGTCGTCGGCGCGGCCCACCACCTCACCTCACGCATCGCCGCCGACGAGGCCGTCTGGTTCTTCCAGCGCCTGGGCGACGGCGCCGAACTCCCCCTCCGTCACCCGGTTCTGACCCTCCGCAACCGGGTCATGACCGACAAGGACGCGAAGCGCGACGTCAGCGACGGTCGGCACATGGCCCAGGTGCTCACCGCGTGGAACGCCGTCCGCGACGGCAAGACGTCGCTTGCCGCCATCAAGATCGCCGCCGACGCCCCGGCCGTCGACCCCAAGTAACTCTCGCCCCGCGTACGGGCCGCCGCCCCTCGACCGGCGGCGGCCCGGCCCCGACACCTTCCAGGAGCCAGATCATGCAGAACTTCAAGCAGCAGATCCTCGAGGAAGCCGTTCTCACCGTTCTCAGCGCGCAGGTGGCCGACACCCTCAAGAAGCACCGTGTCGGCACGCAGACGACGCTCGAGGACTTCGACCTGGAGAAGGTCGCCGTACGTCTCCCGAACGGCATCAAGGTCGCCAGCATCTCCGCCGTCAACCCCGACCCGAAGCCCGAGGTCGACGACGAGGACGCGTTCACCGAGTTCGTCGCCGAGCACGCCCCCGACGAGGTCATCACCCGCACGGTCATCGTCACCGAGGTCCGGCCGGCGTACCGCGAGCAGCTCCTCCAGGCCATGGCCAAGCGTGGCGCCGCCGAGGTCGTCAGCAGCGACGGCGGCGAGATCCTTGAGGTGCCCGGCGTCGTCATGAAGGAGGGCACCCGGACGCACTCGGTGCGGTTCGAGGGCGGGGACGCCGGCAGGAAGGCCGTCGCCGCGGCGTGGGCCGCCGGCGAACTCCGCCACCTCACCGGCCTCCGCGCCCTCACCGCCGGTGACGCTGACAGCGGCCAGGGCGGGGCGGAGCAGTGACCACCGACGGCTCGGCCTCGGAGAGGCCGGGCCCGACGCCGGCGGAGGAGGGGCGCGCTCGCGCCTACCTCTACGGCATCGCCTACGGCTTCGGGATCCTCTTCGACGACTGGACCGGCCGCGGTGATGGCACCGCAACGACGACCGACGCCGAGGGCGCGACGCTGATCTACACCGGCGACGAGATGCACCCGTTCGACGCCGTCATCCCGTGCACGCGACACCGCCGGCACCGGACCGGCGTCACCTGGCCCGCCGACCTCAACAAGGCCCGCGACGACACGGCCGCTTGTAGCGCCTTCGCGCGGGCCACGGTGCCGCCCGTGATACGCCGGCCGGCCCCCCTGTGGCTCATCACCCGCGCCGGCGCGGACCGCCACAAGACCACATCCTGACCCGCCCCGGAGAACCCCGTGTCCGTCCCCCTGCACCCCGACATCAGCGACCTGCCGGCCCCCGAGTTCTCCCTCGTCGTCTACGGCGTCCCCGGCCCGCAGGGCAGCAAGAAGCCCACCGGCCGGTACCGCCGGTCGAAGAAGGGCAACCTCGTTCCGATCCTCGTCGAGTCGTCGGCGAAGGTGAAGCCCTGGCGCGACGCCGTGAAGGACGCCGCGGAGCGGCTCGTAGTACGGCGCCCCGGTTTCGTGAAGCTCGACGGCCCCCTTGTCGGGGAGATGCACTTCACGCTGCCGGCGCCCGCGCGGATGCCGAAGGACCGCGTTGCTCACACCGTCTACCCCGACCTCTCCAAGCTCCTCCGCAGCACGGAGGACGCGCTGACCCAGGCCGGCGCCTGGGCCGACGACGCCCGCGTCATCCGCTACCGCGACCTGTCGAAGACGTACCCGCAGCTTGGGCTGCACGCCCTCGACCAGCCAGGCGCCGTCATCCACGTCTGGCGCGACCAGCCGGGCCTCATCCCCGTGTGGGCCCCGGCATCGTGACCGCCCGCCGGATCGTCCGGACCGCGCCCGTCACCCCGGGCGCGGTCCCTGCGGAAGTCGTCTGGGCGTTCCGCGACCGCCGGCACCGCGTCGGCGACCACCGCATCTGGCAGGGCACCGCCGACAAGGGCACCACCCCGGTCCTCTACGTCGACGACGTCCGGTACCCGGCACGCCACGTCGCCTGGGTCCTGCACCACGACACCGAGCCGGTCGGTCTCATCAAGGCCGGCTGCGGCGCCCGGCTGTGCGTTCACGGCCCCCACCTCACCGACGACATCAGCCGGCAGCGTGAACGCCTCCTCTACGCCGCGCTGCACGGCGTCACCCTCGCCGGCCCCTGCCCCGCCGGCACACATGACCTCGCCGAGCACGGCTACGTCCGCCCGAGCGGCGCCATTGAGTGCCGCGGCTGCGACAACGCCCGCCGGCGCACCAAGTCCTTGGAAGGAGCACGAGCAACATGACGACCGCCGTCGCCGTCCCGGCCGTCCCCGTCACGCGGATGGTGCGCAGCCTCACCGCCGCCGTGCACGTCCGCGCCCTGCGATACGTCGGCGTCACCGACCGCGAGATCACCGTCCACGCCCGCCTCATCAACCCTGCCCAGTTGCGCCGGGCGTTCCGCGGGGAGCCGATCGGCTGGGACGTCGAACGCCGCATCCTCTCCCTGCCCATCCCGCGGGAAGCCCGGCTGTACGACACGACGTCGCCCCTCGGCGCCCGCCGCCGGCTCCGCGCCCTGCACACCCTCGGCTGGCCGTACCGGGACCTCGCCGCGGCCCTCGGCTGGCCCATGCACAAGGTCGGCAACTTCCTCGACGAGCAGCATGAGCAGGCCGTCCCGGTCATCGAGCACCTCGCCGTGTGCGCCCTCTACGACCAACGCTGGACGTGGGCCCCCGAGGAACACGGCATCCCCGCCGATGAGGCCGAGCAGGCTCGCCTGGCCGCCAAGATCGGGCAGTGCGCGTCACCCCTCGCCTGGGACGACGATGCGCTCGACGACCCGCGGGCCCGCCCGCGCACCGGGCCCGCGAACAAGGGCGACTTCGGCGCCGCCGACCCCGCCGCCGCGCTCCGCCGCCTCGCCGGCGACCAGGTCCTCATGTCCGGCCGGACCCGCACCCTCGCCATCGCCTACGCCGCCCGGTACCTCGACATGCCCTGGGACATCATGGCCGAACGCCTCGACATGGACGAGGAATCGCTGCGCCGCACCTGGGAGCGGATCAAGGTCCGCGTACGCACCGAGGCCGGTGGCGCCCGTACCTGGGTTGACGAGCCCCGCTTCACCGACCCGGACTACATCGCCGCGGCGAACCGGCAGCGGGCCGCGGCATGACGCCGGTGACCGCCAGCGACGAGGACATCAGCTGCCGCACGAAGGTCCCGTACGCCTCACACGCCGAGGCGAAACGGCGCTGGAAGCGCCTCCGTCGGCAGCCCGGCCGGCACCGCCTTGTGATCTACGAGTGCCGGTACTGCCCCAACTACCACATCGGGAACCCGTTCGGTCACCAGACGTACCGGCGCCCCGGGGCCCCGTACACCACCGGCCGCACGACTGCGGCCACCCCGCCCCGCCGCCGCGCCCCGGCCACCACGACCGATGACACCGCGGCCCCTACGCCCGACTACGACCCGGACGCCCCCTACCTCACCGACCGCGACCCCGCGGCCTGAACACACCTGGAGCGCACACGCCATGGCTGGCGAAACGATCATCACCGTCATCGGGAATCTCGTCGACGACCCCGAACTCCGCTTCACCCCTTCCGCGGTCGCGGTCGCCAAGTTCCGCATCGCGTCGACCCCGCGCACCTTCGCCCGGCAGACCAACGAGTGGAAGGACGGCGAGTCGCTGTTCCTCACCTGCTCCGTGTGGCGGCACGCAGCGGAGAACGTCGCCGAATCCCTCCAGCGCGGCATGCGCGTCATCGTCCAGGGCCGCCTCAAGCAGCGGTCGTACGAGGACAACGAGGGCATCAAGCGCACCGTGTACGAACTGGACGTCGAGGAGGTCGGCCCGTCCCTCCGGAACGCCACCGCCCGCGTCGAGCGGGTACGCCGGAACAACCAGGGCTACGGCGGCGGCCAGGCGCAGGGCGGCGGCTGGAACAGCGACCAGCAGCAGTCGGCCGCCGGCGGCGCCTGGAACGACCAGGCCCAGGGCGGCAGCAACTACGACGACGAACCCCCGTTCTAATGCCCGGCGCGTACGACCACGAGGCCGGCTGCGACACCGGCCGGCCCCGGTGCGGGAAGCCCGCCCGCTTCTACGCCGGCGGCTGGCGCTGCGACGAACACCGCCCCCGCACCTACCGATACACCGCTCCGACGAAGGAGCCCACGCAGTGAGGGCCTTCTACCGCGGATACTACGACCGCTCCGGCCGCCGAGCCGGCCAAGTCCGCCGCCTGCACATCATGCGAGAAGACGGCAAGTACGCCGGCCGACAGGCGTACTGCGGCGTGCACGGTTGGAGAGTCGTCGACTCGTCGGCCGTCATCCTCGACCCGATGCCCACCGAACCGCCCGCCGGCCTCGCCTGGTGCGGCGCCTGCGTCGGCCGAGCAGCGGAACACGCCGGCCTCCTCACTCTCTGGGCCGCCCAGCTCGCCACCACCTGAACCCGCCAGGACCCGCCCTCATGCCCAACCCCAAGACGCCCACCCCCGACCAGATCAAGAACCTCATCGAGCGCGCCGTGCGCAAGGGAGGGCTCACCCTGGACGAGGGGGAGCGGCTCCGTACCGGCCTCCACCGTGCCACCCGCCGCCCGGGCCGGGCCCTCGAGGCCGAGGAACTCCACCGACGCAACGCCGCGCTGGAGCGGTCGGTGCGGTACTGGAAGAGCAAGGCCCGCGCCGTCGAGACCACCCGGCAGGCGGAGCGGACTCCGGGGCCGCCCGCCGAACGACCGCCGGCCCCACCGGCCGGCGACGACCCCGACGCCCTACGCCGCGTCATCGCCCTCGCCCAGCGCTGGATGCACATACCCGCCAAGCGAAAGGCCGCCGCATCCATATTCGCCGTGATCCGCAACAAGGACGACGCATGACAAAGCCCCCGCTGCCCACCGCCCAGTTCGACGGCCTCCGGCCCAGCGCCGCCCCGCCCCGGCCAGCCGACGGCGACCATCCGAGGAGCACCGATGCGTAACCAGCCGACCCGCGCAGAGGAGTGCCCGGCCGGTGTCCACTCCATCTTCGACCCGTGCCCCGGCGACTGCGGGAAGCTCCTCGAACCCACCGAGGAGGAACGCGCGGCCGGGCTGCGCTACCACGCGACCATCACGACCCCGCCGCCGGACCCGGGCCCGGAGATCGCGGCGAACATCCGACGCCTCCTCGCCGATACCACCCGGCACGGCCGGCGCCCTCGAGGACTCGCCGACGACCAAGCGCGGCATGAGCGCCGCAACCGATACGCCGGCATCATCCGTGACCGCATCAAGGAACTCACCTGGCCGCCGACCACCCCGGGCGGACCCCCACGGTTCGGGGCGAACGAGTACGACCTGGCCGACGCCGTCCTCGACGAACGCGACGACGAACTCGAACAGCTCCGCACCGAACTGGCCCGGCACCGGCGCGCCATAGCCTTGGTGACCCGCTTCAACCAGCTCGCCGTCGACAACGGCCGCCCCACCCCCGGCGCCGCCGAACACGCCCGCGACACCCTCGACATTCTCCGTACCGGCCTGAACGGTCCGCAACCGCCATCTACGACCCCGGACGGCACCCGGTGACCGTGGAGCCCGGAGACCTCGTGATAGCGGCCCTCGCATGTGCTGGGGCCGCTCTCGTATGCCTCGTCGGCCTCATCGTCACCGGCACCCCCGCACTCATCCGAACCATCCGCGACGCCTGGCACCGACACTGCCGCATCACCCCGTAGCTACACCTGTAGCGACACGACACCCGATGGTCATGAGGGTCCGGCCGTTCGCCGCAGGTCATGACGCTTCACGCGCGTAAGCCCCCGAGCATCGTCGCTCGGGGGCCTTCACGTGTTTCCGGGGTCAGTTGTCGGTGGGCGGCCGGAATCGGGCGCAGGCGCACACGGTGCATCCGTCGGGCTCGCGGTGCCAGTTCAGGGGGTGGGTGCAGGTGCCGTCGGCGCAGGGCGTGGCGAGGGGCAGCGCGGCCGGCCGACGGGTCTGGTGGTAGACCTCGGTCGCGGTGTGCCCGTTGACGGTGAGCCCGGGGGCGAGGCGCTTGGCCAGGGCGAGGGCGTCCTCGTGGTCGGCGAAGTGGTACGCCGTGGACTGGCTGAACGCTTCACTGCCGTCGGGATCGAAGTACACGTGACCGTCGTGTACGACCCAGCCGTGGGGCTTCAGTTCGACCTGGAGAGCGTACGCCTTGTGGTTGACGTCGTTGGCGGGGAGGACGGACACGGTGAAGCGGGTGAGGCTGACGATGACGTCGGGTGTCTGAGGCATGGTCTCTTCTCGGGGGCGGGTTAGTTGGTGAGTCCGGCGCACTTGAGGGTCCGGAGGATGGCGGTGGCGAGGTCGTCGGACTCGAATGTCTCGATGTCGACCTCGTTGAAGAACTGCTCGATGGTGTCGCTGAGGGCTTCCACCGTTGCCTCGTCGTCCGGGCTGGGGAGCGGCGTGCCGTCGATGGCTACGGGCTTCCAGTCGTCGGACAGGTCGATGTGGGTCTCGCACCCGTTGCACACGGTTGGGAAGTCGATGCCCTGGTCTTCGGCGGCCTCCTGGATTGCGGCGCGGTCGGTGAGGCCGTGGGGAAGGTCGACGTCGCGGGTGGCGGTGGCGGGGGCCTGGAAGAGGATGCGGTGTGTGGTCATGGGGTGCCTTTCAGGTGTGCGGTGGATGGGGCCGGCCCCGCCAGGTCGAGTGGCGGGGCCGACCGGTGATCCGGGTCAGTACCGCGAACGCGCGGAGCAGCCGTACGCGTTCGGCGCCAGGTCCACCAGCGCGGTCCACTCGCCGACCTCCCCGCACACCGTGCACACGCCCATCCCCGCCGCGTCGTCGGCGTGCTGCCGCCCGATTGCCCGCACCTGGTGCGCCCGGGTGTTTGCGGTCTTCACGGACGACGGGACGACGCCCAGCGCCGTGCGGCCGGCCGGCGTGAGGGTCACGGACTGGCCCGCGTACAGCGACGTTGCGGTGTCCACCGTGATGAGCCGGTCGCGGAGCAGCGCGTTGAACACGTCGCGGCGGACGCGGTCGCCCTTCGTGTTGGCGATCCGGAGCGGGGCCCCGATGTGCGACTCGCGGACGGTGACGCCGCCGGCGGCGATGAGGGCCAGTGCGCGCCGCCGGGCGGTGGTGAGCTTCGGGGCCTTCGGGGCCTCGGCCGGTGCCGTCTCGACGACCGGCTCGGCCGCGGCCGGCGCGGTGGGGGCGAGGGCTTCACGCCCGGCCTGGGTGAGGGCCCAGACCTTGACGTCGTAGCTCATGGTCACGCCGGCCACGCGGCGGGTACGAGTGCCGACCTTGACTTCCTCGATCAGGCTGGCCCGGTGGAGGCGGTTCTCGGTGTTGCCGTTGATGGTGCGGTAGTCCTTCTCGCCGCGCAGCCAGGCGATGACATCGCCGCCAGCGACCAGCTCCAGCGCCTCGTGGTCCTTGGTGGTGAGGGTGATGGTGTTCGTGGCGTTCATGTCCGCGTCTCCTTGGGGCGTTCCGTCTCGGTGTAGCTACACGATAAAGGGTTTGTGTAGCTACACGCAAGTGGTGGTGGAAAGTCGTGCTGCCTGTCTCCCCTCGACCGGGTGACGGACGCACGGCCGGTCAGTAATCCCCGACGAAGCCGTACATGTCCGGGGTATCGCCACAGCACGCCGGGCACATGCACCGGCGGGTCTGCTCCCAACCCGTGCACGGTCCCGGCTGGCCGGGCTCACCGTGCTCGTGCGCCGGCGCGCCCGGGCAGGGCGGTCCCGGCTCCTCACACTCCGACACGGCCTGCTGATGGCGCTCGCACCACGTCCGCATCGCCGTGTCGAGCTGGTCGTCGCCCTTCGCGCCGGCGTACCGCATGGACTGCCAGTCCCACGGGTATAGCGCCTCAACGGGCGGGGGAGGGCGCGGGACGTTCGGCCGAAGAGGTCGCGGCGACATGTCCGCACTATCAGCTCTCCGGCACCAGCGCCGACACGGGGAGCCACCAGTGCGTGTGGTGCGCGCCCCTCGGGTAAAGGGCGCGAAGGGGTCAGTTCGTCCGAACCCTCCGCAAAACGAAGCACGGCACCGCACCCCTCTGCAAAGGGTGGGTCCCTGTGTACAGGGACGCCGTGGCGGTGCCGCACTTCTTGTTGGAGTCAGACCAGAGGCCCACCTCGAAGGTTACGGTCGCCGCCGCCGTGGCCGCCAGTCCTGCCGACTGGATGGGACGCCACCGCATCAACTCCGCGGACACTTAGCTGATGCTCGCTAGGTGCCGGCCGGAACAGTGGACGTCGAGGTGTACTCCTTGCCGTTGACTGTCACGTGCGCCATCGGGCCCAGGTTCGTGTCCGTCCAGGTGGTGGTGGCGGTGGCGGTGAACACGGCGTCGATGGTGTCCTGGTTGAGTGTCATCGGGTGCCCCCTTCGGTTCTGTGTGTAGCTACGGACTAGTCGTTCATGTAGCTACACGCGAGGCCGGTCCGGACATGGAAACGCCCCCCCCGGCGAGGTCGAGGCGCCGGGGAGCGTAGGGGGGGTGGAGGTCAGCCCTCCGGGCAGGTGCACGGCACCGGATCGTCGGCGTACGCCGCAAGCGTCAGCGCCAACTGCTGCTCCCGGCGGTCCGCCTGAACCCGTAGCTTCGCCGCAGCGGCCGGAGCGCGGGCCGCATCGAACTCCTCGGCCCGGGCCCGCAGGCGGGCGACCAGGAGTCGTTCGGCGGCGATCTCGGCCGCCCGGGCGTACGCGGCGCACGACCAGGAGGTGTAGATGGCTGCTCCGGCGGGCGTACGGGCGGTGACCCGGCGCTCCTCGCCGGTGTAGAGGACGCGCAGCGGCCGGCGGCAGGGGGTCATGCCGGCGGGCAGCTCCACCGTCCCTCCGTCGCGTAGGGCCTGCGTCGTGGTGTGCATCGGACTCCTTCCGCCCGAGGCGGCCGCTCCGCCCCGTGTAGCTACAGACTAAGGGGATGTGTAGCTACACACAAGCGCCCCCGCCTGGTCGAGTGGCGGGGGCGCAGCGATGGGCGGTCAGTCCTCCGGGCAGGAGCACGGTGCCGGGTCGGCGGCCCAGTCCGCTATTGCGACGGCATGCCGCGCCTCCATCCAGTCGGCATTCCGGCGCGCCTTCTGGGCCTTGAGCGTCAGATCACGCTCCTCGTACTGCTTGGCCCGGGCGCGCACCTTCGCGACGGCCGCGCGCATCGAGTGCACGTCTACGGCCCGGCTATACGCGGCGCAGCTGTAGGAGGACCGGATCTCGCGCCCGGCCGGGGTGGTGCCGACGAGGATGTACCGGCTCCCGTCGTACGTGACGGCTTCCGGTCGACGGCAGGGGATCATGCCGGCGGGGAGGTCGACGGTCGAGCCGGACGGGAAGGTGACCGTCGTGGCGTCGGTGTTGGTGCTCATGCGGTGCCCTTTCTCGGGGTGCGGTGGGCGTTGGGGCGGCCGGGGCCCCGGTCTGGTCGAGTGACCGGGGCCCCCGGGGAATCAGACGCCGACGAATCGCGGCGTGATGGCCGGGCGCTCCTCCTCGAGGCGGCGCTCGACGTCGATGAGGATCGCGTGGGCGGTGTCCTCCTCGAAGCACAGCAGGAGGTCAACGATCAGGTCGGTGGCCTGTGTCCGGCGGGTCTCGCCGCGCTCGCCGGGGACGGTGGCGGTGTAGGTGTTAAGGGCGGCGCGGGCGGCGGTCGTCTCGGGCATTGTGTTCCCTTTCGCTGGCCCGGGGGCGTTCCCCCCTGGCGTGTAGCTACAGACTAAGGGGTTATGTAGCTACACGCAAGCGAGAATCTGCCCCGGCCGCACGTACCGAGAGCGGCGCACGCCTCGCCGGAGCCGGCGCTATGACCCTCGCAAGGCCGGCACATAGCCGACTCGCGGCCAGGACGGCGCGCGCGACCCCCTGTGGCGCAGCCGGAATCTCCGGGCCGCACACGGCCGTCAGGGCCCCGCCGGTGGGGCGCAGCGAGCGGTAGGCACGCCCCGGCCAGGTTGAGTGACCGGGGCGCGCGGGGTGGGCACCTACTCGGTCAGGCCGAGCCGGTCGTTGAGGTGGCCGGTGGGCAGCGCTCGTCCGGGCTTCATCTCGCCGCGCACCGTCCCGAAGGCGTACAGCCAGCCACGCACGTCGTGCTCGACGACGTACCGGCGCGCCCGGTCGACGTTGTCCAGGGCCTCCTGGTGCGTCGCGTACGGGCCGAGCAGCAGCTTCGCTCGGTCCTGGTAGCGGGCGCTCACGTAGAAGCCCTGCTCCCCGGCCTGCTCGGCGGCGGGGGTGGTGTGCTGGTCCGTAGTCACGACTCCTTGGGTGCGTGTCGGGGCGCGGCCCGGTCAGGTCGAGGGACCGGGCCGCGCGGAGTGTTCGAGTCAGGCGGCGAGCGCCATGCGGGCGACCGCGTCGACGTACTCGGCCTTGCGCGGCTTGTAGTGCGCGCGGAGCACGGCGACCTGTGCCGGGGTGTAGTGGTGGCGCACCTTGCCCGGGTGGCGGCCGTTGCGGCGGTTGTTGACCGTGCGGACCGGCTTGACGTCGAGGCGCTTGGCGACGGTGCGCAGGGCGCTGGCCACGCCCTTCGCGGTCTCGGCCGGGACACCCGCGGCGATGGCGTGGGTGGCGATCGAGCGCGCGCGGCCCCGGCGGAGGGCGTTGACGAGGCGGGTGGCGGCTGAACGCTCGCGAATGACGCGGCGGGCGATGCGGCTGTGCTTGATCATGTGCGCCTCCTGGGCCGGTCGGACGGGCCGTCCCCGTCCGTGTAGCTACACTCTAAGGGCCTGTGTAGCTACACACAAGGGGGTGGGCGGCCAATCGGACGCCGACGATCAGTGCCGCCGTGTGTCGCGGGTGGGTCTGGGGCCGTTCCCGGGCGGATGGCGACGCCCCCCGGCCTGGCGGGGCTGGGGGGCGTGGCGAACGGTCCGGGGGTGGCCGGCCCCGCCCGGTCGAGTGGCGGGGCCGGTGGTCGACGGTCAGGCGATAGCGCGCCGCGTGTCGCGGAGGAACTTGCGCAGGGCCTCGCGCTGGATGTGGTCGGCCTCGTTCGTGAGGCCGTCGGTGCTGCGCGTCGGCGCGGTCTCGAGCAGGGTCTCCGTGGCGTCCTCGCGGGCCTCGCGCAGTGCGGCGACCGGGTCGGTGCCCCGCTTGATCGCGCGGGCGACCTGGCGCCACGGCTGGGCCTCGGCCTCGGCGACCATGACCGGCTTGAGGATGTACGGGGTCAGCGCGGCACCGGCGGTGATGGACGCCGTGAAGTCGGCGCGGACGTCGGCCTCGCGGGCGAGGGCGACCTCGGCGCGGGTGGTGATCTTCTCGGCCAGGCTCTGGGGCTCGTTCATTTCGGTTCCCTTCCGGGGTTGCGGGGCGGCTCATCCGCTCCGTGTAGCTACACCCTAAGGGAATCGTGTAGCTACACGCAAGTCCGGTTCGGACGGGAATCCAGCGTGCCGACGCCCGCCCCGCCGGCCGACCGTGCCGGCATACGCCGGCGGCCCCGACGCCGGATCGCGTCGAGGCTGCCGGCCGGGAGCGGGCGTTACGCGCCGGCCGCGTCCAGCGCCGCTATCTCCGCGGGGATCGCCAAATCTTCCGCCGCCAGCGGGTAGCACGCGACGCACCCGCTGGCGTTGCACAGGTGGCCCACCTCGTCATCCCAGTACGTGCGGTGCGCGACCTCGGCCGCCGTCTCCCAGTCGTCGCCCTCGGTGAACTCCGGCCGACGCTCCGCCCAGCGGCCGAACGCCTCGCGCAGACCCGCCTGAAGGTACCCGTCGGTCAGGCCGTGGTACTTCACGGTCGAGACCCACGACGCCCGGACGTTGTCGTATGCCCGGCGCGACCAGTCGTGTCCGGTCGCCGGGTCGATGTCCTCGAGGGCCACGCCCGACTCGATGCACAGCGCGGTGCGGGCATCGGCCATCGACGTGCGGTTGTCGATGTCCCGGCTGTGGTTGGCGTAGTGGAACATGAGCAGGGTGGAGCGCTTCACGGTAGTGGCCTTTCTCGGGCGGTGGTGGGTCAGGCGTCCTGGTGTCGCAGCTGGGTGAGCAGCTGGGCGGACGGCTGGAGGTAGGCGTTCAAGCAGCGAGGGGCGATGCACGCCCACCAGGTGCCGGTGAAGCGCTGCTCCGGGGTGCGAGCGGTCCGCGGCGACATGGGGCCGTGCTGGGTGCAGGTCGGGCCGGTGGTGGCCGTAGCGGTCATGTGGTGGCCTTTCTCGGGGTGTGGATGGTGTGCAGGCGTCGGGCCCCCCNNGGGGGGGGGGCCCGACGGCGGGTCAGGCGCCGGCGTCCTGGTCGTACTCGGCGATCAGTGCCCTCAGGTCGTCCACGCGGCCCTCGCTCCAGGCGGCGACCGCGTTCCGCAGGAACGTCTCGCGGCGGACCTGCGTGGGCCAGTTCGGCTCGGGCCAAGCGGTGATTGCGGCGCGCAGTAGGCGGGCGAGCTGAACGACGGCGGACCAGCCGCGGGCGTAGAGCGTCGACTCGGACTCGTAGCCCTTGTTCGAGTGGAGCTGCACGCCCGGGTATGCCTGGTCGAACCGGTCTTCCAGCGGCACCTTCGACCAGGCAATCACCTCGTCAATGGTGGTCGGCTTGCCGTGGACCGCTTCCAGGGCCAGGCCCCAGAGCTTGACGAAGTCGCTGCGCTCGGCGAGGCCGACAGCCGATCGCAGGGCCGCGGCTGGTACCGGCCCGTCGGGGGTGTCGAGTTCGACGACGACCGCGCGCATGCCGCGGACGCGGGCGTTTGCGGCGTCAAGCAGGTCGATCAGGTCGGGGATGACCGTGTGGGCGTCGACCTCGACGACCCGGCCGCCGTGGCGGTTCATGGGGGTGATCAGGTCGGCGATGAGCTGGGCGCGGGGGGTGCGGATGAGAGAGGGTTCTGCGCTGGCCATCCGGGGTTCCCTTTGTTCAGGCGGGGCGGCCCGCCCGCCCCGTGTAGCTACAGACTAAGGGTGCATGTAGCTACACACAAGCCTGGCGGTGGGTCACGGAACGCGGACCATGCGACGGGGGGAGCCCTCATCTGGGGCGGCCCGGAAGCCGTGCCGGCTGTACCAGGCGGCGAGCGTGTCGGCCGTCAAGCCCTCCTCCCGCGGCCAGTTCTCAAGGACCGGGGTGTACGGCTCGGCCGACAGTGCGATCTGGGCGCCGGCGTACTCGGCGACGACGGCCTGAAGGAGCACGGTCGCCAGGCCGCGGCCCCGGTGTTTCGGGTGCACGCCGATCTCGGCGAGCCAAATCTCGTCGCCGCGCTCGATGACGTCCGCGTACCCGATCAGTAGGTCGCCGGCGTACATCAGGAGCCAGGTCTCGGACGCCTCCGGATCGGTCTTGCGGACGATCCGGGGGGTGGTGTCGGTGGTGTCCATGCGGTGCTGCCTTCGTGTCGGGCCCGCCCCTGCCCGGTCGAGTGGCAGGGGCGGGTGGGTGGTCGGGGCGGGGGTCAGCCGGCGTACGCGTGGAGGGGGATCTCCAGGCCCATGCCGGGGAAGGGGAGTTCCGCGACGAGCCGGCGCCGCTCCTGACTGGCGGCGTAGCGGCGCTCGGCCGCGGGCTTGATGCTGGCCGGCATGCGCTGGTCGAGGGCGGTGGCCTTGCGGGCGGCGGCAATGAGTGCCGGGGAGATGAACGGGATGTCGGTCGCGGGCATCGGGGTCCTTCCGTCTGGGCTGGGGGTCCCCTTGGTGTGTACCTACAGACTAAGTGGGCGTGTAGCTACATGCAAGTCCGGTTCAGAAGAAAGCCACCTGCCCCGGCTCCGCCGGCACCTCGTCCTCAATGGCGCCGGCGTCCTCGACGGCCGGCACGGCCGCACGGAACGCCGCGACGACCCTTGCCGTCGTGACCCCCGACTTGTTCCCCCAGGCGAGTACGACCGCACGCTGGAGCGCCTTCGTGTCGTAGTCGTTGCGGGCGTTGACGGGCCGGCCGGCGACGTGTTCGGCGACCAGGCGCAGCGCGGTCGGGGCGGCTTCCCGGTAGGCGTCCCACGCCTCGGGTCCGTCGGACGGGTATGGCTTCGCCGCGACCAGCGCGCGGTCCAGGGCGTGCAGCATCGTGCACGGGGCGCTCTCGACGTACCCAGGGCCATGCGTGAAGTGGTCGGCACTGTGCCCGACGTCCTCGAGATGCCTGGCCGCCCACTCCAGCACCGCAGCCACGGACGCCGGCCGGATCCGACGCGGGGGTCGACCCGGCCGTGTGGCGGCCACAGCGGCGTGTTCGGCATAGAGGGCGGCCTCCCGGAACAGCGCGGCGGCTTCGGCGCCCGTACGCCCGCCCTTCATGCCCCACTCGTGCACGATGAAGCGGCGGTGCTTGTACTCGTCGACCCGGAGCCTGTCGTGCAGTACAGCGCCGCCGGCCGCGAGGTCGGCGAGGGCGTCGAGGGCGAGGCGCCGCGCGGCGTACAGAGCGTCGTAGTCGTAGCGGCGGGCCGACGACTGCCGGCCGTCGCCACCGGCAACGTCGAGGGCGCCGAGCATGCCCGGGCGTAGGAGTGCGGTCGTGGTCGTCGAGCCGTCGTACCCGAACCGCTTGCCGTCGCGGCCGTCGTGGAAGCCGCGGACCTGAATGTGGGCGGCGGCCCAGTTGAGCAGGTCGGGGGCGTTCGTCGGCAGGACCGTGCTCTTGGCGCTGTAGTGCATAGGTGCCCTCCGGGGCGTTCGTCGGGGTGTGTGGGGCGGCCGCCGCCCGGGCGCGGTCGAGGTGCCCGGACGGCGGCGTGTGGGGTCGTCAGGCGGTGAGCTGGCGGGTGGGGGCGGGGACGATCAGGGCGAGGTCGTCGGCCGGCCAGGGGTCGCACACGTCCCAGGGGTTTGTGTCGCCGAGGTTGACGACCGGGCCGTCGTGGTCGGCGAGGTTCGCGCAGGAGCCGCAGCCGCAGGTCGGGTCGTAGGGCATCGGGTGCGCCTCGTAGCTCTCATTGAAGTACTCGGTAGTCAGCAGGCCGTGCTGCCCGTAGTTGGGGAGGGTGGCGAGGACGGTGTCGCCGGCGGCGACCTGGTCGGCCCGGGCGATGCGGGCGTGGACGGGGTCGACAAGGAGCGGGGGCTGCTCCTCGGTGTCGGGGAGGTTGGTCACGATCACCGGCAGGAACTCGATGCAGGTCACTGGATGACCCTTCCGTCGGGGGCGGTCCGTCCGCCCGTGTAGCTACAATCTAAGGGTGTGTGTAGCTACACGCAAGCCCGGATTACGGGAGGGCCCGGACGAACGCCGCGGTGGCGTCCTGTCGATGCCTGCGGGCCGCCCGGCGCGCCTCGTCAGCGCCGTCGTACGTGCCCGTCCAGCGCCGGCACGTGCAGCTCGCCGCACTGCTGCGGTCGTACACCATGCCGGCGCGACGGCCGGGTTTGTTCAGTCCGACCGTGCCCGTCATGCCGATGTCCGCCGGCCGCACGTACCCGGCCGGCGCCGAGGCCCGCGTCCGATGGTCGGCGGCGAGCATCGCCAACCGGGCCGCGAGGGGCACCCGCACCGGCACGCGCGTCTCGACGAGGAACCCGTTCGATGTCGCCGAGTACGGCGCGCCGACGCCGACCAGGCCCCGGTCGATGAGCCTCTTCGTCGCGGCCGGCGGAACACCGTGCAGACCGGCGCGGATGCGGCCCACGTTGATCCGGAACTCGGGCTCGGCCTCCATGACCAGGTAGGAACCCGACCGGGCGTCAATGGCCGCCAGGTCGGCGCGCACGGTCTTCGTGATGTTCCCGACCGGCGCCGTCGGCTCGAGGGTGATCGTGCACCTCTTCGGCGTGATGCCGCCGTCCCAGATGTCCCACTCGATGATGACGCCGCCCGTGCGGGTGGCCTCGACCGTGCAGCCCCGGCGCTTCACGGCGCGGCGCAGCAGGGTGATGGCGTGCGGCTCGGTCGCAGTGCCCGTCTCGGTGTTGCCGTGCTTGCCAGTGATGGTTTCGGTGAACACCGGCTCTCCTACGCGGTGATGGGGCGGTGCGCCCGCCCTGTGTAGCTACACTTTAGAGGGTTAGTGTAGCTACACGCAAGGAGTGATGTCAGCGGCCGGTGACGTCGCCCATCCACAACGTGCGGCCGTACTCATCCCGGTCCCGGCGGACCCGCTCGTAATCCGGCATGACGCGCCGTACGACCGTCCAGAACTCCGGGCCGTGCGGTCTGCCGGGCGGCCGGGTGGCGTGGGCCAGCTCGTGGAGGAGCACGTACCGCGCCATGCCGAGGGGGAGCTGGAGTGTCTGCCAGGCGAGGGTCACCCTGTGGGGCGCGTGCTGGTAGACACCCCAGCGCCTCCTGCCGATGTCCGCCACGCGTAGCGCCGGGAGGGGCTGCCGGTACGTCATCCGCGACCAGAGGGCCGGCGCCTCCCGCTGGAGCCACGCGGTGCCCTCGCGGCGGTACCAGTCGATGATCGGCCGGGCGCCGTGCTTGGCGAGGTCGTCGCGGTAGGCGTGCAGCCGCCAGCCGTAGACGCTGGTGTGCACCCGGTCCACCGGGCCGCGCCCGTCGAGGACCCGGAGCCGCTCCGGGCGGCCGAGCCACCGGAAGCCCTCTCCGCTGACGAGGTTCACGGTCGGGTGGTCGGGGGCGACCGCGCGGGCCTTCAGGGCGGCGCCTGCGATCCGATCCTGCATGCGTCGGACGTCGGCGACGACGTCGGCCGGCTGTGTGCCGGCAGGGACGGCGAGGGTGACGGCCTGGCCGCCCGGCTCGATGGTGGCGCCAAGCGTCCGTCTGCGGGTGCTGACGCGGACCTCGACGGTGTAGGCGGTTAGGAGGTCGGCGTCCCGGAGCGCGGCCTTGATCTGGCCGGCCAGGGGCGGGGTGGTAACGCTCACGTGTGGTGTCCTTCGAGGTGTTGTCGGGCGGGGTGCCGCGCCCCGGGCAGGTCGAGGACCCGGGGCGCGGCGGCGGGGCGGGGTTAGGCGCGGGTGTCGGCCCAGCGGCGGCCGTGCCGCTTGAGCAGCCCCGCGCGGTACGCGAACTCTGACGAGTCCTCCACGGTCCGGAAGCGCAGGCCGTCGTACACGGGGTGGCGGAACGTGACGCCGACGCCGCCCCTGTCGTTCGGCACGGACTCATCGAACCCGTGGACGTTCAGCTGCGCGCCCTCGATGTCCGTCCCGGTCGCGTGGGAGATACCCCACGCGGTCGCCGTGACGTGCACGAAGTCCCGGTCGTAGGGCTCGACGCGGCGGGCCTTGATACCGGCGCGCAGGGTCTTGCCGAGCCAGTAGGCGAACTGCTGCCCGCGGTGCAGGCTGTAGTGGTACAGCGCGCGGCGCAGGCCCTCGGCGACCGCCTGCTCGTAGCTGGGGCCGTAGGTGATGAACGGCAGCAGCTCCTCGCGTATGACGGCCATCAGGGCCATGCGGTCGACCGGGCGCTCCCGGCCGTCCACCGCGACCGCGACGGGCAGTGTCCGCTGCAAGTGGGTGAGGTGCAGGTCCTTCTCGTGCTCTCCGAACATGAGGCCCTCCTTGGGTATCGGGGCGGCCGTTCCGCTCCGTGTAGCTACAACCTAAGGGCTGCATGTAGCTACACGCAAGGCGTCGTTGCCTCGTCAGAGAGTGGGTGCGCCCCGACTGGCGGACGGTCGGGACGCGGGCTGCGGTCAGTCGGCCGGCCGGCACGTTGTGCATGCCTCGTCCCGGCAACGCATCCGCCGGCGGCCCGCCGGCAGTACCTCGTGTGCCGGCGCCGGCGTGAAGCTCAAGTCGCGCTCGACGAAGTTCGGCAGGCCGCGCGCCGACCGGAACGACTCCAGTGCGGGGAGGTCGATGTACCCCCACTCGCCCTGGGAGTCGTCGGCGCCGAGGCGGGCCCAGCCGAACGCCTTCCCGCTGGCATGGTCGAACTCGACGATGTACCAGTCACCCCAGGCGGCGAAGTAGTGGGCGTGGACGGTCTTGTGCTCGCCCGGCGTGCCGTCGGTCCCGTACAGCGACGGTATCGCGTGCAGCGCCTTTGCCGCCGGGTAGAAGGCGTGACCGCGCTCGCGGCGCCAGACCTCGGGGGTGAGGGTGACCTCGAGCCTACGGGGGGCGTTCTCGGTGTTCTGCTCGGCCATGTGGGGCCCCTTCACGGGTCGGTGGGATGCCGGCCCCAGGTGATCGGGGTCGGTGGTGCATGGGGGGTATGGGGGCCGCGCCCCGGCAGGTCGAGGGCCGGGGAGCGGCGGGCGGCGGGGCCGGTCAGGGGCGCTCGCGCCAGTCGACCTCTACGCCGCCGTAGTAGTTGACGTGGAAGTAGTCGACCGTCGCGTCGGAGCCGTCGAAGTTGTACCAGCCGTGGATCTTCTCGAGGGCCTTGATGATCCCGCGCAGCTCCGCGTTCGGGACCCAGCGCGGCTGCCCCCAGTTGTCCGTCTCCCGGACGTAGCCCCAGCCCTTTTCGGGGAGGTTGTAGATACGGACGTCGATGGAGCCGCCCCCGGCGAAGTAGTCACGGGTGACGGACACCTTGATGGTCTTCGGCATGGCGGCCAGGGCGCCGAGTCCGTCGACCACGGCGACCTCCGTGCCGGTCGCGGCGCCGAGCTTCGCCTCGACCTTCCGGGCGAGCTTGATGTCCGCACGGATCCGGGCCGCTATCTCGGTCAGGGAGAGGGTCTTCACCTCCTCGTACCTCTCGCCGTACCAGACCTCGGGCAGCCGGTAGCCGTACCAGGCGCCGGCGCTGTCCTTGTCGCCGGTGATCTCGCCTTCCTTGCGTGCGGCCTCGATGGCGCGGTCAAGCATGCGCTCGGCCGCCGCCTTCTCCCCGGCCCCGGTGCGCGCGTGGAAGATCAGGTTCTCGAGCAGCCAGACCTTCTTCATGGCCCGGTCCTTCGGCTGGACCTTCGGGTCGGTGATCCGGGTGCGGGGGGTGTTTGCGGTGGCGGTGCTCATCCGGCGTGTTCCTATCTGATCAGGGGCTTTCGCCCTGGCGTGTAGCTACAGACTAAGGGGGGTGTGTAGCTACATGCAAGGAGGTTCGGGGCAGAAAAAAGGGCGCCGGCGCGGTCGAGTCGCCGGCGCCCCCAGGGTTACCGTCAGTGCGCGCTGCGCAGGCGCGCCAGGTCGGACGGAGTCATGTCCGGGGTGTGTACGCCCAGGTCGCGGCGCAGCTGCTCCCACTCGCGCCACTGCACGGTGCGGGCGTCGGCCACGGGCCTCGCGCTCGGTCGGTGCCAGGACTGCCCGCCGAAGACGACCCGATTGCCACACCCGTTCGGGCAGGGGCCGTCGTAAGCCGGCCGGGCGCCCGCGCGCTCCTTCTCGAAGCCCTTGCCCTTGTGGTCGAACCCGATCTGGATGACACCGCCCTCGGTGGCGACGTACACGCACTGACGGCACTTCCAGCAGTGGGCGGAGTGGGTGAAGCGGACCCCGGTGATGGTGACCGTCCACCCTTCGCGCTTGGCCTGCGGCAGCGGCGAGGGCAGGACGCCGATTTCCATCAGGGTTGTGAAGTTGGCGCCCCAGACGGCCGGCGGGGTTGCGGGGCCGGCCAGGGTCGCCTTGCCGGAACCCTTGCACTGGCCGTAGTTGTCCACGGCATACGGGAAGTCGTGGGCGTCCGCGACGCCGTCGGTCGCGACCTCCGTCGGCATCAGGCAGTGCGAGCAGCGAGCCTCGGTGGTGGTGTTCTGCATGGCGACCCCTCCTGGGGGGTGTTGGTGGGGCGCCCGGTGCGCCCCGTTGTGCTTTCAGCTTGCCCGTACATGTAGCTACACGCAAGGCTGGTAGACCTCCTGATCTGGGAAAACTCAGTCGGTCGGCGTGCCGTAGCCCTCGTGGTGGTGGTCGGTCAGGCACGGCCGGCAGTGTGACTGTCGGCAGATACGGCACCGGGTGTCCGCCGGCCGGCCGCAGCCGGCGCAGGCGTCAGGCAGCGCGTTGACGAAGGCGGCCTTCGTGCGCCAGACCTTGCGGCAGTCGACGGTCGTGCACCGGATCAGGGAGTACGCCGACGGCGTCACCCGGTAGCCGTTGAACGCGGAGCGGTTGAAGTTCCGCTGCACGACGACCCACTGCGGGCGGTGTGTGCGGTCCTTGCACGCGTGCATGGGGTTCCTCTCGGGATGTGGGGCGGTCAGTCGGTCGTGTCGGCGTCGACGCCATGTGCGGCAAACCAGTCGGCCCGGGCCGTGTCGAACGCGCCGCACGCAGCGATCAGGCGGCGGGTGATGGTGCTGCGTTCCTCGGTGAGCGCGTGCCACTTCTCCTCGCCCCGCACCCGGGCTGCCTCGTTGCCGGCCTTGATGGCGCGGGAGATGGCGCCGGCGGCGTAGTTCGCGGCCTCGCTGGCCCGGTGGTTCTCGGCGACGTAGTGCTTCATCAGGTCCGAGGCGGTGTTCTGACGCTCGCCGGCCGGGTTGCGGTAGTAGCGGCGCCGGCCGGCGGCCTTCTCGCGGGCGGCGTCGATGGCGGCCTCCGGGTCGCCGGCCAGGTCGGCGAGTTCGGCGATCAGTTCGGCGATGCGGCCGTCGATGTTCTCGGTGGGCTCGTTGCGGTCGTTGTAGGCGACCAGGGCGGCGAGGGCGGCGGCGCGGGACATGGGGGTTCTCCTTCGGTCGGGGGCTCGGCGCCCCGTCGTGTAGCTACAAATTGCCCTAGTTGTGTAGCTACATACAAGTCCGTTCGCGAGAAAAAATGCGACCGCCCCGGCCAGGTCGAGGAGCCGGGGCGGTCGGGGGCCGGTCAGGTGCGGGCGGCCTTCCGGGCCCGCGCGGCGGCGCGCCCCTCGCGGTAGCCGACGCAGTGCTGGCAGGTGAGGTCGGCGCCGTCGACGAAGCGGTACTTCGTTAGGCGGTTGTTCTGGCCGCCCGTCCGGCACAGCGGATAGACGTGGGTGTCGTCGCTCCCGGGCGCCACGGTGTGGATCTCGCCGCCCATGACGGCGACACACATGCGCAGCGTGTCCTCGTCGGGGATCTCGAGGTGCTCGCGCCAGTCGGCGTCCAGGGCGTCCCTCCAGCAGCGGGCGGCGGTGCGGCCACCCTCGGCGTGCAGGCGGGCAGCGTGGGCGGTGACCGCGGCCTGCCGGTCGGCGGGCAGGGCGTGGAAGCTGAGGCTGTCGCTACGGTTGCGGGGCTCGGTCATGCCGCGCGGGCCGACCGGACGGTGCAGGCGACCGATTGCGTCGCCGGCCTCCTCCTTGGTGGCGTAGAAGCCGACGATGCCGTCCTTGCGCTGGGCCTTCGGGGACCACGCGGCGAAGCCGCCACGGGCCAGGTTGGCGCCGGTCTCGTCGAAGATGGTGCCGATGTGCTTCTGGTCGAGCCACACGTCGTACTGGGGGCGGTCCCCGTCCTTGGTGATGACGATGATGCCGGTGGCGGCCTCGACGACCGTGGCGGGCAGTTCCTCGTCGGTGTTGTCCGGCTTGTCGGCGGGCTGTCCGGTGGCGGCCTTGGTGACACAGCGCGCCTTCCAGGCGGCCAGGTTTCGCCGCAGGACGGCTGTGGAGCCGAAGGCGTTGCTGTCGCACTCCACGCGGACCGTCTTCTCGGTGACCTTGGTGACCGTGCCGGTGCGCCAGACGTTGTCGCCGCCACCGAAGCCGTTGTTGGCGGTAACGAACCGGACGCGGTCGCCCTTGTGCACGTTGGCGGAGTCGACGGGCTCGAACGTCTCGGTGGTGTCCACTGGATCCTCCTTGGTGTGGGGCGGTCCGCCCTCTATGTGTAGCTACACTCTAAGGGGGTGTGTAGCTACATGCAAGCGGGGGAGGTGAGAAACGCCCCGGCGGGATGCCGGGGCGTCGGGCACTTACCGCCGACCGGCGGGGACGCGATCCTCGGGCCGGTACACCCGGATGGGGTCCGGAACCGACTGCCACGCCGGCCGGCGACCCTCGCGGGCCCGGGTCACGGTCAGGACGGCGTCCGTCGGGGCGATCGAACCGGACACGAACAGCTCGCCGGCGAGGTACCGCAGGGCGTCCCGCCGTACGCCGGGGAGGACGGGCGCCCCCCGGTCGTACTCGGCGCGCCACGCCCGCCACGCCTCGGTGGGCACGTCCACGCTCCAGTGCATCCGGGCCACGATCCGGCCGGCGATGACTCGCGCCGGCCCGGTGGGCACCGTGTAGAACCAGACCCCGCACTCCTCGACGCCCGGGATGGACTCCCACACGCACGACAGGTACGCGGTGAACTCCCACGGGGCTCGGGCAGGCTCGTAGCCGGTGGCGTCCACCCACGAGTCCAGCCCGACGGACCAGTGGGTGAACAGCCGGCACCTCATCCGATGGCCTTCTGCAGCGTCGACGCGATCCGGGCCGAGCGGTGCGCGGTGGAGATCAGGTGCAGGAGGTCGTCGCCGGCGACACCCTCGGCGTACTCGACGTCGTACACGGACGGCCCGCACAGCTCGACGACCAGGCCCTCGGCCTTACGGAGTTCGGCCGTCGCGGCCTCGAGGGCCGTCCGCAGGTTCCGGCGGAGCCGCTCGCACGCCTCGCCGTGCATCACCTCGGCCCCGGCACGCTCGAACAGCCGGTGGGCTTTGGCCCGGTCGCCGAGCTGCTTCTCGAGGCGCTCGCATATCGACCACCGGTCACTGGCCGGCGTCGACTTGAGAAGGCGGATCAGCTCGAACTCGGCGGTGGGAACCTCGGCCGGTATCTGCGTCGTCATAGGTGTGTCCCTTCCTGGGCACGGGGTCGGCCGCCGGTGTGGGCGGCCGACCGGATGGGTGGGGTCAGAAACAGGCGTCGCAGGTGCAGTGCGGGCGAACAGGGAGGCCGGGGCCGTTTCCGCCGCCGCAGTGCTGGAACAGCGGCCAGTGCTGGACGGGGCCGGCGGAGTCGCAGCAGGGGCCCGGGCGGGGGTTCTCCTGGCGCATCCGCCGGTACTCCTCCTGGTCGGTGGGCATGATGACCGGTTCGAAGGCCGGGGGCCGCTGGGGGGCAGCGGACATCTCGTGATCCCTTCGGTGAGGGCCGGCCGCGGTGTGCGGCCGGCCGGGGGTGAGGGGCACGGGCCGGGTCGAGCGGCCCGTGCCGGGGTCAGCGCTCCTCGTCGACGGGCCGGCCGGTGGCGTCGACCGCCGGGCCGCGGGAGATCAGCTCAACGCGTGTCTCGGGGCTCGGGGTGAAGGTGGAGTAACTGGGGTGCTCGCCGGCCGGCGGGACGGTGTGGATCCGCAGGTAGTTACCGGCGTGGCGGTACTCGACCTTCCAGACCAGGCGCTCGGCGCCGTACCAGTCGACGAGGCATCCAGAGCGCAGGGTGCGGGCCTCGACCGGCCCGTGGTCGACATCGGACTGCTTCCCCTCACCGGGCATGGGAAGCGCGGTGTGCGTCAGCCGGATCTCGACCGCCCGAACTTCGACGCCGGGCTGGGCGAGGGCCTGCACGTCGGCGACGTACCTGTCGACCTCGTCCCGGTTATCCAGGGCGGAGGTGACGACGTTCCCGAACCACTCCCCGCCGTCCTTGCGCCACTGGATGCCGTACGAGATCTGGTCGCGCAGGCGCTCCGGGGCCGGCGGCTGGGCCTCTGCGCCGGCGAGCACGTCGTTGGCTGCGTCGACGTTCCGCTGCATCGCCTCGGACATCAGGGCCGGCGCTGCCGGCGTCTCGTCGATGACGCGGATGGTGTCGGTGAAGACCGAGTCCAGGCCCTTGCCGTCGCTGATCGCGGCGGAGTTACGGCCGATCAGCCACGGTTCGCGGTTGACGCGGCGGCGGATGGTCGACGGCTCCGAATTCCGGGTGGCGGTCTTCGCTTCGATGAGGTCGCCGGCCTTTACCTGCACCGGGAACTGCGTCCACTCCGACTCGGGGACCGGGATGACGGGTGCCGGGCGGTGCGCGAACACGCAGAACACCGAGCGACGTTCGACCGTCCAACCTGCTTCCCGGAACTTGTCGGCGGCGATCTGGAGCTCCACCTTGAAGGGTTCGCCGTCGCGCTCGCGGATGTCGCCACCGAACACCCAGTACACGGCCACCCGGCCGTTACCGCGCGGGTCGACCATGAAGCCGCGGACATCGTGGCCCTCGCCGGGCTCGAAGTCGTCGGTCAGCACGGCGAGCTTCAGGTTGCCCAGGGCCTCGATCGCGGCACGGGTGTCGGAGCCGTCGGCGTGCACCGGAAGGCAGCCCTTGGTGACGCCGGCGTGGGGGACGACGACACCCTCGACGACCTCCGGGGCCGGCGTCTCGCCCGCGGCCGGCGTGGCCGGCTCGACGGCGCCGCGGGCGGCGTTGAGCGCGTCCAGGATCTGCCGGCCGAGGGCCGTCAGGGTGGACTCGGTGGGGTGCATGATGCCCCGGTTGACGAGGGCCTTCTCTGTGACGACGGCGCAGCTGAGGATCCGGCCGTTCGCGCCGCTGCGGATCGCGGCGAGCATGTTGCCGCTGAGGTTGTACCTCCGAATGAGGGCGTCGGCGGTGTGTGCGGTGTGCATGGTCGGTGCTCCGTGGGTTCGGGGCCGTCCGTTCCGGCCCGGTGTAGCTACACGGTACAGGCGGCGTGTAGCTACATGCAAGGGGGTTTGTTGGGGGAATCTGTCGGCGCCCCGGTCAGGTCGAGGGACCGGGGCGCGGCGGGGTGTTCAGCGGGAGCTGGGTCGGTGCTCGTCGCACCGCCAGCCGGCCGGGTACCAGCGCGCGGGCTTCCCGCACAGCGGCCGACCGGTGTCGCACTTCCCGCGGCGCATGTAGCGCGGGGGCTCGGCCGGCGTTTCGACCTCGGGGGTGTCGACGTTGCCGGTCGGCTGCTCGAGGGTGGTCGTCACTTCGACAGCACCCCCCTGGCGAACCGCGGCACGCCGGCGGGGGTCATCTCGAAGATTCCCTTTTCGATCAGATTCCGGACGGTCGCGGGCGAGACGTTCCCCGGGTCGTACTGGTAGCCCTCCGGGCCGCTGCCGTGCTCGCCGTTCATCCTCACGTACCGCCTGAGGGCGCGGATCTCGCCGGCGGTGAGGTGTACGATGCGGCCGTCGGCGAGGGCGACTTCGCGGGTGCGCTTGGTCATGGTCGGTCCTTCCTGATGTGGGGCCGCTCTCGGCGGCCCGCGTAGCTACACAGTAAGGGGGATGTGTAGCTACGCGTCAAGGTGTGCGCGCGGGGGCCGTGTATCTACACGACGGTGCGTGTGTCTGCTTGCACATGTAGCTACATGACCTGTACGGTGGCCGGCATGGCACCCGGATACCTGCCCGACACCCACACCCCGCCCCGCCAGATTCGTATCGGTGACCAGTGGTATGAGTTCCAGGCCGCGCTTGAGCTGATGGGTGAGACCCCCGTCGGCGGCGGCAGCGCTCGCGCCGAGAACCTGCGCGCATACCTCGACTGGTTCCTCCACAAGGAGGGCGCCGCCATGCCGACCCGGCCGCCGGCCGACCTAGTCCCGAAGATCAAGCGGCGCGCCCGCCAGATCAAGAAGGAGGCCGAGGAGAACGCCAAGGCCCGGTCCGCTGCACGGAGGAAGGCGTAGCGACGACCACCCCGAATGCTCAACGACGTGACCGCCGCAAGTACCACTTCGGAGGCCGACAACTAGCCAGCACTTTCACACCCTTACGGGCCCCAGCCGCACCTGGTTGGGGCCCGTCGTCATACGCCGGTCGATGCCGTCGGCTCCTCGATGGTGTACGTGGTCGTCTCCCGGACCAGGCGCCGTTCCGCGGGCGTGCCGTCCCGCCGTACCGGATGGCTCTGGTTGAGCGCTTCGTACCGCTCGACGGCGAGGCACCGGACCAGATGCCAGGTGCCGGGCGCCCACTCGTCGGCGACATCGTCATGGGTCTCGACGGTCCAGCGGTACCGTGGCGGCTGTGCTTCGGTGCCGCTTTCATCCGGCCTCGCCTCGGCGGCCAGCCGGCGCAGCCGGACCAGTGCGGCATCGTCATCGCCGGTGAACTCGTCGCCGTGCGATGCCATCTGCTCGGCGGCCAGATCCAGGGCATACGCGAGGAGCCGCCGCTCGGCGTCAGAAAGATCGAGCATGGTCACCTCTTCAGGCTAGGCAGGGGGTCCGACAGATGGCTGGGCCCGACCGCGCGCAAGTCGAGTCCCGCCGACGCGTCGTCAGGTGCCCGGCACGTACGGGCGGTGGTCCCGTCCGCGGATGTGCTCACCGCGCCGCGCCCGGATTGCGGCCCGGGCGGCGGCCAGGGCCTCGTTCGGCGGGACGGCGTCCGGGACGGTCGGCGCGGTGTACGTCGGCGGCGTGTATGTCGCGTCGGCGGCCATGGACGCGGCGACGGCGGTCGGGTCGGGGAGTTCGGCCAGGCGGTGCAGGTATACGGCGACGAGGGACTTGGCGCTGCGGGTGTCGTCGGTGAGGTGGCGCTGCAAGGCGCGCGGGGTCCAGCCGGCGGCGTACGCGTTCCGGACCCCGGCGACGAGGCGCTCCCTAGTGGAGCGGTTCGGCACCTGACGGCCGTAGGGGAGGCCATCGACGAAGGTGGTGGCGGGGTCGTCCGTCACCGAATGATCGTCTCCCCCTCCCTCGCCCGGTATCCCCACGGCGGCCGGCGCAGCCGATGTCGGCGCGGCGTCCAGGAGGGGGGCATCAGAGGGGTGGTTCTTAGGGGATGTTCGGGGGGCTTCAAGTCCCCCCGTGCGGGACTCGTAGTCCCCCCGTTCGGGACTGTCAGTCCCCCCGTCGTTCTCTTCGCGGGGGGACTGCGAGTCCCCCCGCCCCTGCGACCTGGTCTTACCGGCGTCGGCGCGCTTCTTCCGTTCCGGTGCCGGCGGGATGTCGGGGCGGTCCGCCGGTGTCAGCGGGGGGAGGCCCGCCTGGATCCGTTCGGTGTTCATCCGCTCAGGGTTCGGGAACCAGCTGTAGGGGATGAGGAGGTCCCAGACGATCGGTCGGCGGTCGGCGCGGAGGTAGCGGGCCGCGGACTGGTCGCCCCTGGCGATGAGGCCACGGGTCTCGAGTCTGCGCAGCACGCGCTGCACGGTCTTCGGGTCGGCCAGGGCGGTCTGCGCGATCGTGTCGCGCGACGGGAAAGCCGTGCAGCCGTCGGCCCGGGCGCAGCGCTCGGCGAGCGTGACGAGGACGATCCGTTCCAGGGTGTCGGCGACGGGCGCGTCCTTTAGCGCCCACAGGATCGGATCGAGACTCACCGGGTCACCCTCATGGGGTGCGCACCGGGCGTCGGAGTAAGTACCATCGGAGGGTCCTTGCGATATGGGGACATTGCTCGGCGGGCTCCCGACCCGCCGCGCGCCTACGTGGACGGCTGCCGGACTCTCACCTCCGGCGGCCGTCTTGGCGTTTACGGCCCAGTAGGACCCCTGTAGTATGCCCCCCTGATGGGGTCAAACTCAACGAGAGTGCTGGTCGGATAGGGGGTGACAGGAGTCGTGCTCATCGCTCAACCGTTACCGTTGTTCTCGCTACCGCGAGGACGAGGAGTTAACGACGTGCCCCACGACAGCGACCCGTATCTCGACACCGCCCAGGTGGGAGACAGGGCCGGCGTCCAGCCGGGCACCATTCGTCTGTACCTGAAGCGCACTCGCAAGCGTGTCGCCGACGGGCTCCCCGTGCGCCCCGCCGACTTCCCTCTGCCGGATGATCAGGCGCAGCGCTCGCCCGTCTGGCGCTCCTCCACCATCGATGCATGGCTGGCGCACCGCCCCGGTCGCGGCCGGCGCACACCTGACGTCTGACGAACTCAACGACCTTGACCCGTAGTTGATTTCGCCCTAAGTTTGACCCCATCACGGGATCAAACTTCCTCGTGAAAAGTGGCCCTGCCCGGTGTTGGAGCACCAGTCAGGGCCGACCCCGGCCGGTGTTGGAGCACCGACCGGGGCGGGTCGCCCGGCGATGGAGCGTTGGGCGACCTGATCACACCGCCTGCCAGTACCAGGAGGAGTGACCGTGTCCAACGGTACCGACCCCAGGGGGCGCCGCGCGCCCCGCCCCAGTCGGCTCATGGCCGAGCCTGCCACGCTCCGCGCGTGCGCCGCAGACCTGCGCCCCAACGATCCGACCGCGCCGAACGGGCGGCAGGCCGCCGCCGGGGCGGCCCGCAACCAGCTCGCGATGACCCGAGCGGCGGCCCGCCGATGAAGAAGATGAAGAACCCGTTCAAGGGCGCGCAGACCAGCCGCAGCTACCCCGCCGCCGGCGTCACCGTCACCGGCCCGGCCGACCGCTTCCGCCGGGCCAAGACGTCCGGGGCCCGCCGCACCGCCAAGAAGGCGGAGAACTGGGAGACCGGGGACCGGCAGCAGACCGGCCCCTGGTACCGCTACCGCTCCAGTCGCTGAACCATCCCCGGCCGCCCCGGCAGCCAACCGAGCCGGGGCGGCCGGCTCCCACGCGGCAACGGACTCCTTCCCCACCACTTCCAGCAGCCGCTCGCCGGCCGGGAATCCACGCCGCTGCGCCCTGGTCACCGCAGCTACAGACCAGCGCACCCCCCTCACCACCTACCCGTGGCGCGTCCGTCGCCGCTGACCCGCTCCCGGAGGAGCATCGTGATCGCTGACCAGCTGACCCGGTGGGCCACCACCGAGCCGTCGCTGGCCGTCCTCGCCATCGGCCTGCTGCTGCTCGCCGTGCTCGCCGCCAGCTACCTCATCGCCCGCCGCACCGGCGCCTCCGTCTTCGCCGCAGCCATCGGCGCGATCGTCTGCACCGCCTACAGCGGAGACACCAGTTGGGGATTCGCCCGCGACCACCTCGGCATGGCCAGCCGCGGCGAGCGCCTGTTCATGTTCGCCGCCGGCGAGATCGCGCTCGTCGTGTGCGGCGTCATGGCACGCACGAACAAGCGGGCAACCGCCGCCGAAGGCGCCGCCGGCACCCCCGGCGTACCCGGCGTCCTCGTCTGGGTCATCGCCAGCGTCCAGATCGTGCCAGCCTTCACCGAAAGCGGTTGGTGGGCAGGCATCGTCCGGGCCTTCTTCGGCCCCATCATGGCCGCCCTGCTGTGGCACCTCGCGATGGGCCTTGAGATCCGCGTCCGCAGACCCGACGCCCTCTCCACGGGCCTGCCCGCCCAGATCGGCCACGAACTGCGGGAGCGCCTGCTGTCCTACCTCGGGCTCGCCGTCCGGGGCCGGACCGCCGCGCAGGTCACCCGCGACCGGGCGACCGCCCGCGCGGTACGACTCGCATCTCGTCGCTGGCTGGGCCCCTGGGGGAGGGCTGCGCTCAAGGCATCCGTCGCCCGCGCAGCCGTCGGCACGAGCGGAGAGCAGCGACACCAGCTCCTCCAGCTCCTGGCTGCGCGCCGCAGCGCCGATCAGCTCCGCACGATTGACGTCGTCTCCCCGTGGACCAGCACCCCCGCAGTGGCCCCCCACCCGACCACCCCGCTCGGCGTAGCCGGCGCCGAACTGCGCGCTATGGAGCCTCTCGACGCGATCCGGCGAGTGCACGCCGCGCACCCGGATGCGACGGATGCGGACCTCGCATCCCTCGTCACCCAGCACGGCGTGCCAGTCACCCCGACGTTGGTGAACATCGCCCGCCGGCCCCGGGCTGCGCAACCGCCGCTGCACCCTATGCTCACCACCGCATCGCACTCGAGTGCGCATCCGTTGGACGCTGCCGAACCGCGAGGCGCACAGGACGACTTCGAGACGGCAGCCGCATCCGCCATCGCAGTTGCGCAGCCGTCCCCTAGTGCGCAGCCGCCCGGGAGGGATGCGCACCCGAATGCGCTGATCCTGGACCTGGCCCCCATGGGGGCACCGCATCCCGAAGTGTGCGCACCTGCGGCAAGTGCGCAACCGTCCACACCCCGGCGCACCGTTGCCGAGCAGTCGTCCGACACCCGCCGCATGGTGCACCTGCCGCTCCCCGACGAGCGGCTGATGCGGGATGCGAGGGAGCTGAACATCCGCTCCCTCCGCGAGCACAACCGCAAGGCCCCCCTCCGCCTGTTGCAGCGCGAGTTGCGCATCGGCCAGCCGAGGGCGCAACGCATCCAGCCCCTGCTCGCCGACAACCTCGCCGACGCCATCGCGGAGGCGGCGACCGACATGACCAACGCGAAGGAGGCCTGACGTGGCCACCACACCCGACGACGAGGACGCCAGGGACGAGAAGGAGGACTGGCTCGACAACCTCCTCGACAGCGGAGACCCGGCGGCCCCCGTCGACGACATCCTCGACTCCGACGAGTGGTCCAGCCAGCGCATCCAGCGCAACCGCAACCGCACGAAACCCGAAGACGGGCCCGACGAGTGACGGATGCGCAGCCGGGCCCCGACGGACAAGAGCTGCGCACTCGTTACCACCTTCGCCGTCTCGGCGTCCGCCCCTTCGGCCACGAGGACCCCACCATGCCCACACCCGACCAGCCCCGTCCCCGTCCCATCACCCCCACCCGTGTTCTTCCGGCCGGCGCGCCGCTGCCGCCGAGACCGCCCGAGCCCGGCGAAGAGCCACCGTGGCGCACCCCGCCGCCCCCGCCCGTCGTCACCAGCCCGCCCCCTCCCGCACCGCCACCTCCACCGCCCGCCGAGGTCGTCGTCCACCACCACCACGTGCACGAAATCGTCCAGGGCCCGGTGGAGGAGGAACGTCCGCCGCGCCTGTGGGAGCGGCTATGGGACGCGCTGCTCACCTGGCGGATGGTCGCCGCGCTCCTTGCTGCTCTCGTGCCGTGGGCCGTCGGCCGGAGCCCGGTCGGGATCTGGGCTCACACCGTGCACCAGGCCAGGGCCGAGGCCGGCATCCTCGCCGCCTACGTCATCGCAGGCGTCGCCATCACCGCCGCCTGGGCCATCGACCACCACAGCAGCCCGCCCGGCCAGCCCAGCCGCGCCCTGCCCCGTTTCTTCCTCGTCGTCGCCCTGCTCGGCGCCCCCGGCGTCCTCGACTGGTACGACGGCCTCACCCTGTTCACCGGAGTGCACCGATGACCGGCACCACCACCCTCACCGTCAGCGGTCTCCTCGCCGCCGTCCTCGTTCTGATTGCCAACCTGCGGCCCTGGTGGAAGGGCAATCGGGAGATGAAGCTCCTGGTTCCCTTCGGCCGGGGCTTCGGCGCCGCGGCCTGCGCCGCCGCGTGCCCCGGCGGCATCCTCGGCTGGACCCACACCCACGCAGCACCCGTCGCCAACCGCGCGGGAGCGCGCGCCAGCGACGCGGCGACCGGCACCTCATCCGCGAGCGGACTGACCACTGGCCAGCTCGTCGGCCTCGGCGCCACCGGCGCCGGCGTGGTCATCGTCGTCGCGTTCCTCACCGTCGTCGCCTACAAGGAGGCCGGGACGAAGGACCGGCGCCGGATCATCGGCGGGGTCTTCGTCGGCAGCGTCCTGACCCTCACGGCCGGGGTCACCGGCGCCCTCTTCTGGCTGCCCAGCGCCCTTAACGGCATAGGTGACGCCGTGGTCGCCGCCGTGCAGAGTTCGGGGCTGCTGTGACTCGCCTTGCTCGCCCCGCTGCCCGGCTCGCCACCGGCTCCGTCACCGTCGCCCGCAGCCTCGGCCGGCGCGCCGCCGCCTGGGTCGCACGCGGTCGCCGCGCCGACCTCACCGGCTGGCGGGCCGTCCTCGGCTGCTGGCTCCGGATCGTGCTCTTGGCCATCGGCCTGTACCTGCTGTGGCGCATCGTCCGGGCTCTACCCGCTCTGATGTGGCTGTTCGCCGGCAGTTGGACCGTCGCCGCCTGGCGCGCGGGGAAGACCACCGCCCAGGCGGCCGTCGGAGCCGACGAGGAGGGCGCCGCGGAGGCCGCTCCGGTGCTCGACCGGGAAGCCGTCCGCACCCTCCTGCTGACCCTCATGGGTAGCGGCTCCGGGGTGCACCTCCGCACCGTCCTCGCCTACCTCAAGCGGCACCCTCCGACGGCCGCCCTGACGGCCGACTGGACGGTGACCGATCTGCGCGTCCGATTGACGGCTCTCAAGGTCACGGTTGACCGCAGCGTGAAGGTTGGCGGCGTGCCGACGTGGGGTGTCCGCCGGAGGGACCTCGACGACCCCTCCCCGACCACCGCCCAGGAGACGTCTACCGAAGCATCTACCGCGGCCTGACCTGCGTGTCTACCGGCTCATCTACCCACCGTCTCCCGCTGATCTACCGAGGCATCTCCCCCCAGCGCCGGATAGTTGACCACTCCGCGCCGCCCGCCCCCATGCCGGGTCCCGCCGTCCCTCCCAGGCGGCGGGACCTGCCGCGTTATGACGGCCACTGCCCGGCGTACCGATGGGGGCCATACCGTGCCGGTCGTCCTGTTTGTCATTGAGCTGACCTCGATCAGGGGTGGGCGGGTGCGGTGGTCGCGTCCGGGCCCCAGGAGCTGGGGTTAGTGGCGGATCAGGTCGTCTTGTTGTCCCGGTCCAGCGTGAGTGCGTGTGGCGTATACGCCGCAACGAATGGCAAAGCGAAACTAAAAAACCGGCTGGTAAGCCTCTTACTGGAGGTCAAGCCGGAATGCGCCTATTGCCCTCATTGTACCTTCATGACGCATGGTAACTATCGTCACGCACTGCTATACCCCCAGGTGAGAGGCATGATGCGGTTAGTTCTGGAGGGGTTGCCTGTGGACTTCGAGGGCGGAGTGCAGGCAAGCTCCAGCGCTTCGATCATTTGCCTGCAAATTTCGCAGGCAAATGGGCGCCACCAAGTCGGTAATGATGTGGATCGATCAACGATCATGGGGAGAGGACGACGTGGACCAGGGCGCCCTGAAAGAGGCACTGCGGATTCTGCTTCAGCGGCGTAGGTCCGAACTGTCCCCGAGTGACTACGGCTTCACCCGACACGCACCCCAGGGGCGCCGCGCGGCCGGAGGCGGCCTGACGCAGCCGCAGGTAGACCAGGTCCTGGGCTTCGGCCGCGGTACCTATGAGCGCCTGGAGAACGGACGCCTGAACAACGCCCCCGAACACGTCCTGAAAGGCGTCGGGGAACTGTTCAAGCTGAACCCCCATGAATGGGTGTGGCTGTGGCGTATGACCTGGCGCCGCGACCCGCCGTACCCGCTGCACCCGGACACCGAGGAAGAGATTCCCGGCTCCTGGCTCCGCGTCCTCAACAGCATCCCGCACGCCGCCTACATCACAAATCATCGGTGGGAACTGGTCGCCTATAACCGGCAGTTCACCCGGATCTTTCCTGGGCAGCGAATACCGAAAAACACCATGGAGTGGATGCTCCTCGACCGGGACGCTCGAACCGTCCTGGGTGACTGGAAGACGTCGTGGGCGCCGCTGGTCGCTCCACACGTCTGGGCGGCCCGAGCCGCGCACCCCACCGACGCATACCTGGCCGACCTGGAGCAGCGGATCCTCGCCGACCCCGACGCCGGACCCATATACCGCGACTTCGGTCCCATCTGGGTACACCCCGACGGCGCCTGCCGGCCCTACAACCACCCCGACCACGGGCCCGGGTGGATGAGCCTGCACACCTCGTCCCCGAAGACGTCGAGCACCTTCTCGACCATGACCATGATCTTTGACCCTGGCGAGCAGCCCCCGCAGCCGCTCCCGCCCCTACGCGCCCGGTACCTCGGCGCGTAGTCACAGACCGGCCGGGCGGCCAGCACTCCCCGACACCGGCCGCCCAGCCCCCCACCGCTACCCCCTTCATCCGTTTCACGTCAACGTTCCTGGAGGACGCCGTGCCCGCGCACGTCGGTAGACCCTTCATCGCCCTCGCCCCACACCGCATCACGACTGACGCCCTGATCGACCACATAGCCAGCACCTACCGGCACCCGGACGACCCCACCCGCACACACCCCCGTATGAACGTGTGGCAGCGACTCATCCGCAACGCCGGGGTCGACCAGCGGTACTGGTCCCGCCCGCTGTTCGAAGCCGCCCGCCCCAGCGGCGTCGGCTACCGTGCCGAGGTGGCGTTCAACGACGCCCTCGACCTCGCCGAGACCTCAGCCCGTCAGGCCCTCGATGCCGCCGGCCTCGACCCCGGCGGCATCGACGCCATCGTCACCAGCCACACCACCAGTTGGACCGTCCCCGGACTCGATATCCACCTCATCGAGCGCCTCGGCCTGAAGCCCACCGTGGCGCGGACGCCGCTGACCACATTGGCCTGCTGCGGCGGCGCCCACGCGCTCGCGCAAGCCCTGTTCCACACCGACGCCCGGCCCGGCACGCGCGTGCTGGTCGTCGCCGCCGAGACCCTCTCAACGATCTACCACACGACCGAGGACACCCCGCAGTCGATGATCTACAGGAGCCTGTTCGGCGACAGCGCGGGCGCCTGCATCGTGACCGGCATCGACGACCGCAACCACCCCCCGACGGGCCTCATCGCGTCCGACCCGTACGAATTGGTCATGCCGAACAGTCGCGACCGGTACTGGGGCACCATCGACGAACAGGGTCTGCACTTCGAGTCGACGAAGGCTGCGGCCACCGCAGCCGCCGATGCCCTGCCGTACCTCACGGACTGGCTAGGCGAGCGCCCGGTCGAGTGGGCGGCGGTGCACCCCGGCGGCCCCCGCATCATCGACGACGTCATCACCGGAGTCGGCCTTGACGCGGACAAGGCCGGCCAGCACTCGCACGACTCCCTGCGGCAGAACGGCAACCTGGGTGGTGTCGCCATCCTGGACGTCCTGCGACGCACCTACGAAGACCCGCCCGCACCCGGCCCCGGCCTGCTCACCGCCTTCGGCCCCGGCTTCACCGTCGCCGGTATCTACGGCGCCTGGACCTGACCACCCTCACATCTCCACTGCGCATACGCGCCTGGCCCGCGAGGACCACCCACCGATGTCTACCGACGTAGCGACCCCGAGACCCCGAAGCACCCGCAGCGGATCCCACCTCAAGCTCGTCACCGACGACGCACCGACCCTGTCGCTCCGAGTCCCTGCCGACGAGCAGCCGGACACGTCGACGACGGGCAGACACGCCGCGCCCCGGCCGGTTCCGGCAACCGGCAGCGTCACCCTGCGCGCCCTCATGGGCCTCGGTGCCCTCGTGTCCACGCTGGGCCTGTCCATCGGTGAGGCCCAAGCCGTCCTCTCCCACGCCCCCGCCGGAGCCGGGGCTGAGTCGGCGGCGCCGACCGGTACGGAATCTCTCACCGCGATCATGCCGGAGTACCGCACGGCCCCCGGGCACTGGACACCGACCGTTGAGCCGGTCAAGTTGCACACCTACACCCTCGGTGCATCCATCCCGGGGACCGGCCGGCATCGCAAGCCGGTCGTGACGGAAGAGTGGAGTAGTTGGAAGCCCGACACCGGGGAGCGCCCGGCCGGGCGACACCGCAAGGCGCCGGCCGACAAGGGCACGCAGCGGCCGAGGGCGAAGACCATGGTGGGCATGCCCGCTCTGACGGGCGACTTCACCTATACCGTGTAGCGACACTGACTTGACTTGGCTGGCCAGAGTGAGTCATAGTCCTGGCAGTCTTGAGAGTTCTGTCGAAAGGGCCGCCCACGCCGGGCGGCCCTTCGGCGTTTCCGGGAGGCACACCCTCGATGACGTACCGGCCCGTCCTCCTCTCCCCGTCGGACATCGCCCACCTCATCGGCAAGCCCAAGGGCACCGTCACCCGGTGGGCCAGCGAGGGCCGCATCACCTCGTACGGCGGCCTGTACGACTGGCTCGAGCTGCGCGACGTCGCCACCGGCGCCGTGAAGGTGCCGCCGAAGCGCACCGCTCTCCCCGTCGGCGTATAACCCGCCGACCCCCTAGACCGGCCCCGCGCGGACGAACGTTTCCGGCGGGGCCTTTCTGCTGCCGGCCGCCACGCATTGAGGGGTGCGTGGCGGCCGGCACCCCCCACCAACACTCCCTGCATGGAGGCACCATGTCCGCGCCACTCGAGGACCTGCACGGCCTGGTCGAAGACCTCGAAGACGAGGGGCACTCCCTCGCCGGCCGGTTCCGCGACCTCGTCGACCACATCAAGAGCGAGTTCGCGCACCTGCTCGGCGGCGGCAAGGACGAACTCGACGCCTTCGTTCGCGGCCTGGTCGCCACGCTCGTCCCCGAGCTGGACAAGGTCAAGGACGAGATCGTCGCCGCGGTTTTCGCCGAGCTGCGCAAGGCCACCGGAGAGATCAAGGCCGTCGTCGACGGCACCCTGCCCGCCGCGCCGGCCGCCCCGGCCGATGACGCGGCCCCCGCAGCCTCGGAGCAGGTCGAGCCCGCCCCGGCTCCCGCCCAGGGCTGACCCCGCGCGGGGCTCCGGCCGCCGACTCCTCGGCCGGGGCCCCGCCCCCTTCACCCCCGACCCCTCACGGGAGACCCACGTATGCCCGGCGCCATCTACGTTGAGACCCGCGACGTTCCTTTTGATGAATTGACCCCCTTCCCCGGCAACGCGAAGCGTGGCGACCCCGCCGAGATCCTGGTCAGCCTTCGCAGGAACGGCCAGTACCGCGGTCTCGTCGTCCGGCAGATACCTGGCGGCCCGCTCGTCGTCCTCGCCGGCAACCACACGATGCAGGCCCTCCAGGCGCACGGTGCCGGCCGGTGCCAGTACGCGGACCACGAGAAGAACCCGTGCGCGATGTGCGCCGACGGGTCCTGGGACGGCACCACCGCGCGCTGCGAGATCATCCTCTGCGACGACGACGAGGCCCGCCGGATCAACCTTGCCGACAACCGGTTGGCTGAATTGGGCGGGTACGACAACGACGCCCTCGCCGAACTCCTCAGCTACCTCGACGGCGATTACGAGGGCACCGGCTACACCGACTCCGACGTCATGGCGCTGATCACCCCGCCCGACCTCGACGACCTCGACGGCAGCAACGACGCCGGCCCGGACCCGGAGCCGGCGGAGAAGCCGAGCCTCGCGGACCGGTTCCTGATCCCACCGTTCGATGTTCTCGACGCCCGCCAGGGCTGGTGGCGTACCCGCAAGAAGCAGTGGTTGAGCCTGGGCATGCGGTCCGAGGTCGGCCGCGGCGACAATCTGGTCTTCGAGGGCATGGCGAAGGCCGACCCGAAGTACTACGACAAGAAGCGGGTCGTCGAACAGGCCCTCGGTCGGCCGCTGACCGCGGCCGAGTTCGAAGCGGATCACTACATACGGCCGGACGATGCCGTCGCCTCGGGTACGTCCGTGTTCGACCCGGTCGTCTGTGAACTGGCGTACCGCTGGTTCTGCCCGCCCGGCGGGAAGATCCTCGACCCGTTCGCCGGCGGATCCGTCCGCGGCATCGTCGCCGGCATCCTCGGCCGGCCGTACCACGGCAACGACCTCCGCCCCGAGCAGGTCGAGTCGAACCGTGAGCAGCGCGACGAGTTCGCCGGCCGGCGAATGCTCGCCGCCGATCCGTCCTGGTCCATCGGCGACAGCGCTGACTGGGTCAAGACCCTCGAACCGAACAGCGCTGACATGGTGTTCACCTGCCCGCCGTACTACGACCTCGAGGAGTACAGCGACGACCCGAAGGACCTGTCGGCGATGTCGTACGATGCGTTCGACGAGGTGTACGAGCGGATCATCGCCGGCGTCGCCAAGGCCCTCAAGCCCAACAGGTTCGCCGTGTTCGTCACCGGCGACGCCCGCGACAACCGTGGTGCGCTGCACGACCTTCGCGGGTCGACGATCCGCGCGGCCGTGAAGGCCGGCCTGGTCTACGCGTCCGGCGCCGTCCTCGTCACCGCGGTCGGTACGAGCGCCATCATGGCCGGCCGCACCTTCACCGGCACCCGCGGACTCGCCCGCACCCATCAGGACGTCCTCGTCTTCTGCAAGGGCAACCGGTCCGAGGCCGCGAAGGCGTGCGGCGACGTCGACGTACACCTGCCCGACGGTGTCGAGGACGCCTTCGCCGATGTCGACGAATCCGACGAACTCGCCGAAGCGGCTTGAGAAGCCTCCCGACTCTCCCTGATTCTGTAGCTACACGAAACAGTCGCTTGACCAGGGAGAATCGCTATGGGACGCGCACGCGAACTGACGATGGGTCGCCGACCGCGCCGTAACGGCATCGCCGCGAACCCCGACTACGCCGCCCTCGCCCGCATGACGAAGGCAGCGGCGCCGGACGTCGTCAGATTCCGCACGATCCTGGACCGCGTCGGTGCCAGCCCGGCCCGTATGCGCTTCAAGGAGGGCGTGATCTACCTCGAGGCGTGCGCCCGGTACCGGCAGCTGACCGGCGAGGACTACGGCCCCCGCATCGGCACCTACTGACAACCGAACATCCTGCCCACACGGCCCGCTCGCCCGACACCGGGGGAGCGGGCCGTGAGCGTTTCCCTCTCCCAGGAGGCCCGCTGTGTCCGACGAGCGCGCCGTCCAGGCCCTCACCCTCTGCCTCGCCGGCGTCGACTGGGCCACCATCGCCGACCGACTCGGCTACGACGACCCCGCCGACGCCCTCGAAGCCGCTACCGCGGTCGCCGACACCCAGTACGACGGCCTCCCCATGGACCCGCTCCGGGTCCTCGAAGTTCTACGCCTCAACCGGCTCCAGGCCGCCGTCTGGGGCGCCGCGATGAAGGGCGACCTCAACGCCGTGTCGACGGCCCTGAACATCGGTGACCGCCGGGTGCGCATGCTGCGCCTCAACCAGCGGAGCCGAGAGTGACCAGCATGCGACCCGAACATGCCGGGGGTGATGTCCCGAGGTGTGGCGCGCAGAAGCGGCAGGGTGCCCCCGGCGAGACGTGCACGTTCACCGCTGGCTGGGGCACCGACCACGTCGGCTTCGGCCACTGCCGGCTGCACGGCGGGAACACCCGCACCCAGCGCACCGCCGCGCGGGCGGAGATGGCTGACGCTGAGGCCCGGCAGGTACTCGCCGCGCTCGACGTCGTTCCGGTCGCCGATCCATTCGCCGCGCTGTCCAAGCTCGCCGGCCAAGTACTCGCCTGGCAGGAAGCCATCAGCGCCATCGTCAACGACCTCGGCGACCGCATCCGGTACGAGGGTGCCTCCGGCGCCGAGCAACTACGCGCCGAGATCAGCCTCTACGAGCGCGCGATGGACCGTACCGGGCACGTCCTCGGCCTGATCGCCAGGCTGAACATCGAGGACCGCATGGCCAGGGTGACGGAGAGGCAAGCCGATGCCCTCGTCTCCGCCCTCGAGGCGGCACTCGCCGCCGCCGGCGTCACCGGGCAGGCCGCGGACGACGCCCGTAAGGCCGCCGCCCGGCACCTGCGTGCCGTCTAGAACCACCGCACCCCCGGAGCACCACCTTGCAACACGACGCCGAACTCGCCCTTGACGAGTGGGAACGCGCCTTCAAGACGCAGCAGGAGGCGGCCGTCACCGCGGCCACCACCGCGTTCCCCCTCCTCGGCCGTATGCCCTACCCGACCGGGTGCTGCGACCTGCGCATGAACTGGCAGCACGACGGACTCGGTGAAGGCACCGTGTGCGTTGACGATCAGGCCCGCGGCACCGTCGAGTTCCGCGGCATGCCGCAGGCGCCCGTCGGCGCCGCTATCGACAAGCTCATGGGGAAGGGCTGGTTCGACGACGCCCCCGACGGCATCGAGGCCGCCGACGCCGGCACCTACTACTGGGCCGACGAGGACTTCGGCGGCGAGTGGGAGATCAAGGTCGTCGACGGCGACCTCGTCGACATGTACATCGACTGCATGCGAATCCCCGACGTGATCGGCGTCCTCGATACCCTCCACACCGCCCTCACGGCCGAGTAACCCCCGGGAGGAGGCGCCCGAGGTGTCCAGCGACATGGACGCGCTCGCACTCGCCGCCGACCGACTCGAGGGCCGTAGCGACGCCGTCGACCGCTACCCGACCCCGCACGACCTGGCCCGGGAACTCGACCCGCGTGTCGTCCTGACGCCGGCGCTGTCCCTCCTCGATCAGAACCTCATCGACGCCGCGGAAGGCCGCTGCCGGCGCCTCATCTGGACCATGCCCCCGCAGGAGGGCAAGAGCCAGCGCGTATCCCGGACTTTCCCCGCCTGGTTGCTCGCCCGTGATCCTGACAAGCGTATTGCGATTGCGTCGTACGAACTCGGCACCGCCCGCCGGTGGGGCCGCGCGATCCGTAACGACATCGCCGCCAACCCGGACAAGTTCGGGCTGCGGATCCGCCGGGATACGGCGTCGGCGGCCGAGTGGCAGATCCAGGACCACGCCGGCGGCGTCTACTCCGTCGGAGTCCAGGGCGCCCTCACCGGCCGACCCGTTGACGTGCTCATTATTGACGACCCGATCAAGGACCGCGCCCAGGCCGAGAGCCTGGTGTTCCGCGAGCGGGTGTGGGACTTCTGGACGGACACCGCGCGCACACGATTCGGGCCGGACACCGTCGTCATCGTCGTACTCACTCGATGGCACGAGGACGACCTTGCTGGCCGGCTCCTTGCCCAGGACGTGCGCGGCGAGTGGCGGCACATCAACGTGCCGGCACAGGCTGACCACGACCCGAACCAGGGGCAGACCGACCCGCTCGGCCGCGCCCCCGGTGAATACCTGATCTCGGCCCGCGGCCGTACCGCGAAAGACTGGGAAGAGACCCGGCAGGACGTCGGCTCGCGTACGTGGACGTCGCTGTACCAGGGCCGGCCGTCGCCGACCACCGGTGACGTCTGGCGACGGCAGTGGTGGCGTCGCTACGGCACCCCGCTGTGGTCGCAGGACGCTGACCGGCCCGACGCCTACCGCGTCGAGGAGTGCGATCAGGTGATCATGAGCTGGGACATGGCCTTCAAAGACACGCGGTCGAGCGACTACGTCGTTGGCCAGGTCTGGGCCCGCAAGGGCGCGGACGTCTACCTCCTTGACCAGATCCGCAAGCGCCTGTCGTTCACCGACACCCTCGCCGCGTTCGAGGCGATGGTGAAGCGCTGGCCCGGGGCGACCGCGAAACTCGTCGAGGACAAGGCGAACGGCACCGCGGTGATCTCGACCCTCAAGTCGAAAGTTCCGGGCATCATCGCCGTCACGCCGACGGAGTCGAAGTACGCCCGGGCGACCGCCGTGAGCCCCGTCCTTGAGGCCGGCAACGTCTTCCTGCCCGAGAAGGCCGTCGAACTGTTCGATCCCGAGGAACTCATCGACGAGGCCGCCGCGTTCCCGAACGCCGCCCACGACGACATGGTCGACGCGACCAGCCAGGCCCTGGCCTACCTCCTGTTGGACCAGACCGGCGCGCACGCCTGGATCGCCCACTACCGGGCGAAGGCCGAGGGCACCACCACCGAGCCGGAACCGCAGGCCAACGAGGAGCCGCCGGCCGACGACGCCTCACCCGACCTCGACCCGTACGCCGCCATGTCGGAAGACCCGGCCGTCATCCGCAAACGCATGCGTGACGCCCGCTTCCGCGGCCAGCCCTGACCCCTCAAGGAGCGCACGCGATGGCGTCCCTACTCGGCACCCACGTGCCCATCGACTGCCCGATCTGCCCGGACCACGTCGCCGTCCCCGTCAAAGAAGCCGCGGGCGCTGGTCCCGGCGACCTGGTCGTGGAGATCGATCTCACCGCCTGGCGTGAGCACGTTGCCACGGTTCACACCGCGGCCCGTCGGGCGGCGGTATGAGCGACCCGGCCGCTAAGGCGTCGCACCGCGCCGCCGAGACGCACTTCGTGATCACCCGCGCCGACGGCACGGTCATCGACCTCGGCCGCGGCGTCTACTGGCACCGCAACCCCCTCCGCCGCCTCTGGTGGCGCCTGTGGGGCCAGCCCCGCTTCACCCGCCGCGCACGAGCGGCCAACCGATCCGCGGCACGGGCCGCCGGTAAGGAGTTGTAGGAATGGCCACCACGGTCGCATTCACCGCCAAGGGCCGTGAGATCGTCGCGTCTCGCCTGATCGGCTCCACGCCGTCGCAGGCCGAGCCGAAGAACATCGGCTGGGGGACCGGCGCCGGTACCGCCGCGTCGTCCGACGTCGCCCCGTTCACCGAGGCCACCGAGGCCCGCGTCGTCGGCACGTCCAGCCAGGTGACCACGACGAGCACGAACGACACCTACCAGGTCACCGGGACCCTGACGAGCGCCAGTTCGCAGACGATCACCGAGACGTTCCTGAGCGACTCGTCGTCGAAGCCTGCCTCGACGACGCTGTCCGCGGCCGTGTCATCCGCCAGCGCCACCTCCATCACCGTGGCATCCGCGGCCGGCTTCCCCGGCTCGGGCAACTTCCACCTCCAAGTGGACAGCGAGGTCATGACCGTCACCGCGGGCCAGGGCACCACCACGTGGACCGTGACCCGCGGCGTCAACGGCTCGGCCGCCACGACGCACTCCAGCGGCGCCACGGTGACCGCCGGCAACGCCCCCGGATCGGGGTCCGTGACGAACGGCTCGCTGTTCGTCCACGCCTCGTTCACCGGTCTCGCGCTGAACGCCGGCGACTCCCTGACCGCCACGACGAAGCTGTCCTTCTCCTGACCGACCCCGCCGGAGGAGGTAACCCGTGACGATCTCGACCGTCGGGAGCCTCCAGCAGAACCGCGGCAACGGCGTCGGCAACCTCCCCGTGTCCGGCGCCGTCATCGGCAACGCCTGGGTCCTCGTCGTCCGTATCGCCGACGCGGACATCGGCACCGCGTCCGTGACCGGCGGCGGCCCCGACACCTGGACCCGCATCGCATCGGCGTCACAGGCCACCGTGAACGGCACCATCGAAATCTGGCTCGGCGTGATCGCCTCAACGGCGTCGACGACGATCACCGTCACCTACAACAGCGACATCGCCGGCGTCTCCACGGAACTCGTCGCCGTCCAGTTCACGAGCAGTCTCACGAACACCGTCTGGACCGGCGACAGCAGCGACACCACGACCTCCGGAACAGCGACCGCCACGATCACCTACCCGGCACTCACCCCGACCGGCGCCGAGTGCTACATGGGGTATGTCTACCTGACCAACACCGCCGGCGCTGGCACCACCGAAGGATTCACGTACACCACCACGGCCGCCGGCAACGGCGTGGTGTGGAACCCCGCCCTGACCACGGCGACCGCACCGACATGCACGCAGAGCCCGGCCGGCAAGTACGCCACGGCCGCCGTCCTCGTGCGCGCATCGGCGGCCGTCGACCTCACCCGCACCGCCACCGCGGCGACCAACCTCGGCCGCCGCGCCGGCATCGTCCGGGCCGCGACCGGCACCGGCGCCAGCAGCGTGCGGCGCGCCGCCGCGACTGCCCGGGCCACGACCGCTACGAACACCGCGGCATACACCCGCGCCGCCGCCCGACGATTCACCGCGACCGCGACGGCCGCCCGGACCATCGCCGCAACCACCCTGCGCGCGCTGCTCCTCGTCGGGTTCGTCGCCGGCGGCACCGGCATCGCCCGGGCCGTCGTCCGACCGTTCACCGGCACCGCGCACAGCGCCGGCAGCACCCGCCGCGCCGCCACCCAAACGGTCGCCACATCCGGGATCATCAGCCCGGCCGTGCGCCGCGCCCTGGCGACAGCGCTCCCCACCGCGCGCACCGCCGGCGCAGCACTCACACGCGGCCTCGGCATCAAGACCAGGACACCCACACTCGGCACGGCCGCCGTCACCCGCGGCCCCGCCGTCGCCCTCACCGGCGCCGGCGCCGGGACCGGGCGCACCAGCCGGGGCATCGACCGGCCCGTGGCCGCAACCGCCGGCGTCACCGGCGCCGTGCGACGGGCAGTCGGCACGATCGTCGCCGCCCCGGCCCGCGCGGCCAGCACGATCCGGCGGGCCACCGGCGCCGCGTACACCGCGGCGTCCGCCGGCATGGGTGCCGGCACCGTCTGGACGACGTTCGCACGCACCCACACCGCGGCGGCGACCGCCACCGGGACGACGGCCCGCACGATCGGCCGGCGCCTCAGGGCGACCGGCACCGTAGCCGTCGGCCTGGTCGCCCCAGTCGCGTACACGGTCGTCCTGGCAACGGCCGCCGCGGTCCGGACCGTCCTCGCCGCTGGCCGGGACATGTTCGCCGTCCTCGCCGCCAGCGTGACGGCCGACAAGAGCATCCGCCGAGCCCTCACCCGCACCGACATCGCGGCGATCAACGGGCCCGCCCACCTCACCCGCACGATCAGCACCGACCACACCACCGCAACGACCGGCGACGGCGCCACCCACGCCCGCGTAGGACGGACGATCACCACCGCGGCGACCGGAACGACCAGCCTGGCCTTCCGGTTCGCCTACGCGGCCGTCCTGGCCGTCACAGCGGCCGTGTCCGCAACGCTTACCCGGGTCCGGGCCGCGCTGCTCACCTTCACGACGACCGTTCGGGCGGCCAGCACCCTCGAACGGGACGCCGCCACCACCCAGCGGACGTCATCGACCGCCGTCGGCACACTCACCCGCGCCACCGGCGTCACCACCGCGGCCGTCGCGACCGTGACCCAGGTCCTCACCTACGCCCGGGCCCTCAGCTGGACCATCACCGCGGCCGTCGCCGGCACCCCGGGCACCACCCGGGCCCTGGCACGGCCGTTCACCACGACGGCGACCGCCGGCACCGCAGTACGCGCCGGTATCGACCGCGCCCTCGCCGCCGCGGCCCTCCCGGCCGTCACCCTGCTGCGCGCCGCGGCCCTCGAGCACACGACGACCGCTACCAGCACCCGGCACCTCGCTCGCGCGGCGGCCCTGACGATCCGGGCAGACACACTCGCCGCCGCCCTGGTCCGCCGGGGCGTCCGCCACACCACGGCCGGCACAACGGCCGTCACGGCGTCGGCGAGCACCGCCCGGATCTTCACCCTCCTCCTCGCCGCCGGTGCGGCCTGCGCCGTCACGACGGGCCTGACCATCACGCGGGCCCTCCGCGACCTGACCCTCGCCGCCGTCGGCCTCGTCGCTCGCTGGACCGTCCACGAACCCGGCGCGACCTGGCGGGCGTGGCTCACCGGCGGGCGCTGGAACACCGACGAATAGAGAGGCGCCGGCGTGCAGAGCATCGACCGCGACAGCCGGCAGTACGTCCAGGCCCACGTGGACGTCACCGTCGCCGGCCAGCCCTACAACCCGACCACGGACCCGGTCGACTTCGCGTTCGCCCCGATCGGGGCCCGGCCGACGACCTGGTACCCGGGCGGCTGGGACGGCACCGCCGCCATCCCCGGCAGCAACGCCTACCGGGCGCACGTCCTCATCGGGCCCGGCAGCACCGGGCCCACCCTCGCCCCCGGCCGGTACGCCGTGTGGCTGCGCATCACCGACGACCCCGAGCAGCCCGTCATCAACATCGGGCAGCTCTTCGTGACCTGACGAGGAGACCGGCAGTGGCCACCCCGACCCCGCCCAGCGGGCCCACCTGCACAGCATGCGGTGAGACCGCGGTCGTCCACTGGCAACGACGCCCAACCGCCGACGAGGTCGCCGCGGCCGTCGCCGTCGAGCAGGACCGCCGTGAGCACCTCCTCCTCCTGGCCGACATCCAACTCCCCGCCCCCGAGTTCGGGCCGCTACCGACCGCGCGCGGCATGACCCGCACCGTCTACGCGTGCGCGGCCCACGCCATCAGCCTTGCTGGTGCCGCCCTCATCCACGACAGCACGTGCACGGCCCCGAACCCGGCGAACCTGCCCGGCTGCAACTGCACACCGGAAACCCCGGAGCCTGCCCCGCTGGACGACCCCGCCCCGGCCCTGCAACTGCCCGACCACTGGTTCCCCGGCAGCGGCGACTGATGCCCACGCGTAGATAGGAGGCACCGCTCGATGAGCCTCCGCGACCGTCTCGCCAAGGCGTTCGGCGCCCGGACGCCGACCGACATGCAGGCCGGTGAGGAAGCCGCCGGCATGACCCCGACGCGCCCCTTCTCCCCGGGCGCGCCGATTTCCCCGTACGACGGGTACAGCCGCACCCCCCGGAGCCATGACTACGTCACCGGGTACAACATCTCGGCCCGGCCGAAGGCGAACGAGCGCGTCAGCTTCGACACGCTCCGCGGCCTGGTCGAGGCATACGACGTCGCACAGATGTGCATCTGGCACCGCATCGACTCCATCCGCGCCCTGGACTGGTCCCTCGTCCCCGCGCGCGGCTTCCGCGGTGACGCCGACGAACTCATCGACATCGGCATGGCCGTCATGGCCAAGCCGGACCGGCAGACGCCGTGGTCGTCGTGGCTGGCGACCTGGCTGTACGACATCTTGGCGTTCGACGCCGGCGCCCTCTACCGGCTCCGGAACCGCGGCGGCCGTGCGATCGGTCTCCGCGTCGTCGACGGCACGACCATCGCCCCCCTCCTCGACTACTGGGGCAACTCGCCGGAGCCGCCGGCCGAGGCGTACGTGCAGTACGTAAACGGTCTGCCCTGGAACTGGCTCACCCGCAACGACCTCGTGTACGTGCCGTTCCGGCCCCGGTCGAACTCCCCGTATGGGTATGCCCCGCTCGAGAGTATCCTCCTCAACAGCAACACCGACCTCCGCTTCCAGGCGTACTTCCTCCAGCGGTTCACCGAGGGCAACATCCCGGAGGCCTTCGCCAGCGCTCCGGAAACCTGGACTCCGCAGCAGATCGAAGAGTTCCAGGGCTACTGGGACGCCGCGATGTACGGCGATCAGGCCGCGAAGCACCAGATCCGATGGATGCCCGGCGGCGGCAGAATCGAATGGTCGAACGAAAAGGACTTCTCGGACTCGTTCAGCCTTTTCCTCATGCGGAAGACGTGCGCGGCGTACCACATCGTCCCCTCCGACCTGGGCTTCACCGAGACTGTGAACAAGTCGTCGGGGGAGACGCAGGCCGACGTGCAGCACCGCGTCGGCGACCTGCCGCTCATCGCGCACATCGAGGACGTCCTGACGCACTTCCTCCAGCACGACCTGGGCCTCCCGCTGAAGATGGCGTTCGACACGGGCCAGGAGAAGGAAGACCGGCTCCAGCTCGCCCAGGCGTGGGGTATCTACATCGACAAGGGCATGGCGTCCCCGGACGAGGGCCGCGAGGAACTCCTCGGCCTGCCCGCCGACCCGCGCCGGCCCACGCCGAGGTTCTACAACAACACCAGCTCCGGGCCCGTCCCGCTGCTGGCAATCCAGGGCCTGGGCGGTGTCGTCGATCCCGAGACGTTCGCGCCGGCCGAGGAGCAGCCGATACCGGCCCAGCCGGCCGTCACGCCGCCCGGCGTCGTCCCCGCGCCCGGTACGACCGACGCGGTGGCCGTCGACATCGCCGAGGATGCCTACCAGGCGTCCGTACGTGAGGCGGCCGGCGCCATCGCCAAGGACGCCGGGGCACCGGCCGGCGGCGACGCCGGTATCACCGCCGGTACCGGCCTGCACAGCTACGACCTTGACGACGAGGACACGGACCTACCGGACCGCGAACTCGTCAAACGCGAGATGTCCGCGTTCCGCTCGTTCCCTAAGGCCCGCCGACGGTCCGGCGCTTGGCGCGACTTCGAGTTCCACCACGTACCCGCGCACACCGCCCGTCGCCTCAACCAGCACGGCCGCGCCGCGGTGCGGAAGGACGCCGGCGAGATAGCGTGCGCCGGCCTCGTAGTCCGCGCCGCCGACACCGGCCGCGTCCTCATGATCCAGCGCGCGCTGGACCCGGACGACCCGGCGGCCGGCATGTGGGAGTTCCCCGGTGGTCACGGCGAGGGCGATGAACGCCCGGTCGGGACCGCAGTACGAGAGTGGTGCGAGGAGACGCACTTCATCCTGCCGTTCGACCCCGACGGCATGGCCGCGCTGGTCGTCGCCGAGCCAGCTTGGGTGTCCGGGTGTTACGCCGGCTTCGTCTACACCGTCCCCTGCGAGTCGATGCTCGACCTCGGCCGCCGTGACCAGGTGACGAACCCCGACGATCCCGACGGCGATAACGTCGAGTCCGTCGCCTGGTGGGACCCCGAGCAGCTCCGCGACAACCCGGCCGTCAGGCCTGAACTGCTCGCCTCCCTGCACCTCGTCCTGCGCGCGCTCGACAGCGGCGACGCCGTCTGCCCGTGCGGACGGCCGGCCGCGTACGACGACGTCGACGGGTGGCAGCACACCGACGGCAGCACCGGCCACGACGACGGCGAGTCCGTGTCCGACAAGATGACCCCCCTACTCAAGGCGGCCCGCGACCCAAAAGGCGCGGGCGCTGACGAAGGTGACGGCCGGTGGCTCGGCTGGCGGATGGACATCAAGGCCATCCGCTACTGGGCTCCCCGGATCGCCGCCGCCTTCCGTGGCGCCGTCAACCCCCGCCGACTCGTCGACGCCTGGCTGGCTCTGAACCCGCGGTCGTCGGCCGGCCGGAAGGCCGACCGGGTCCGGGACCTCAACGAGCAGGCCGAACGCTGGCTCGAGAAGAACGCCCCCGACCTGGCCGCCGCACTGGAGGCGACGATCGGCGGCATCTACACCGACGGCTACCTCATCGGCCTCGTCGCCGCCGCGGACGCCGCAGGCGTAGAGGCCGGCATCGCTGCCAGCATCAACTGGGACGGCTGGGAGCCCGGCGACGCCAAGGCCGCTGAACTACTCCTCGGGCCCGCCGGCGACGGCGCCGGCCTCGCGGCCCTGCTCCGCGACACCGGCGTCACCATCCGCTCGATAGCCGCTACCCGGGTCACGGCCCTCGGCCGGCTCCTCGCGGAAGGCGCCGAGCGGGGCGACAGTCCCACCACGATCGCGCAGGCGATCGAGGACTTGCTGACCGACGCGACCCGCGCCGAGATGATCGCCACGACGGAGCTGTGCCGCGCGATATCGCAGGCCAGCCTCCGCACCTACCAGGCGAACGGCATTGAGCGCATCGAGTGGGCGTCCGCCGGAGACGGCCGGGTCTGCCCCATCTGCCAGAAGAACGCCGACGGTGGCGCCCGCAGGCCGGGATCCCAGTTCCCGTCCGGCCAGACATCCCCGCCCGGCCACCCCTGGTGCCGCTGCGCCCTCGTACCCGTGACAGGAGGCTCCTGATGCCCGACGAGCAGCGCTACGTCCTCGGCGTCGCCTATCAGGCCGGCCCCGACCCCATGATCAAGCGCGGGGCGGATGGCGGTCGTGATTATTTCTCCCCGGAGGAGTTGGAGAAGGCCGCATGGCGGTTCCTCCAGAACGGCCCCGAGTCCGGCCTGTTCCACGCCGACGGCACCGAGGGCGCCGCGACGGTCGTCGAGTCGTACATCTACCGCGGCCCTGACTGGGACCTCGGTGACGTCGTCGTCAAGGCCGGTGACTGGCTCGTCGGCGCAATCCTCGACGAACACGCCTGGCAGCTCTACAAGTCCGGGCGCGTCACCGGTTGGTCGCCGCAGGGCTCGGCGCGCCGTATCACCCCACGGAGTAGCTGATGCCCCACACCCCCGACGAGTTCACCGAACTGGTGGACGCCGACATCGATCGCGTCGACCTGGTCGACAAGGCGGCGAACGGACTCCCCTTCCTCATGGCCAAGTCGGCCGCCGACGGCGGCCCGGCCGGCCTGATGGCGCCGGACCTGGTCCGCGATCTCATCGGCAAGGGCGCCGAACCCGCCGACCAGGTGGGGGAGACGGTCACGATGACCGGCACCCCCGGCGCCCTCGCCCAGCTCATCCAGAAGGCCGGTGGCCGCCTCGTGCCCGACGCCCCCATCACGAAGGACGCGGACATGGCCGACGCCGACCTCGACCCGACGGTTGTACTCGCCGAGCCCGAGGACAGCGCCCCCGGCGACGTCAGCACCCCGGGCTCTCCGGCGTGGGAGGCCGTGGACGCGGCCACCGCCCGCAAGTGGACCTCGATCTTGTCCCGCGCGAAGTCCGCGCTCGGCGTCATGGCCGACCGCGAACTCCTCGAAGCCGCGGCCGGTGACAGCGACGACTTCGACTCCGCGATGGACCTGGAAGACGCGGCCTGCGCCATCGACTACGCCATCAGCGTCTTGGCCCCGTTCGCCGTGGACGAGGAAGCCGAGGTCGTACGCGGCACCGCTGAACTGGACGTCGTCGGCAAGGCCCTCGGCACCTTCGACGCGGGTCACCTGGACGTCATAGAGTCCCTGTCCCGGGTGGCCAAGGCCGGCCGGTCGCTGTCCGCGAGGAACGAGGCCGCGATCCGCTCGGCGGTCGAGTCTCTGCAGAAGGTTCTCGCGTCCCTGCCAGCGCCGGACGCCCCCGACACCGAGAGCGGCCGTCCGGTCGCCAAGAAGGAGACCGACATGCAGCCGGACACCGGCAACGCCCCCGAGATCGTCGAGACCCCGGCCGCGGCCGTCGACACCATCGGCAAGGCCGAAGGCGACGAGGGCAAGGCGCCGATGGTCGCCGTCTACGACGCCAAGGGCAAGTTGGTCGGGATCGTCGACCCGACCGAGATCACCCCGATTTCCGGCGCCGACGCCGCCGATGAGCCGGCGGCCCCCGAGGCCCCCGCCGAGGCGCCGCCCGCCGGTGACCTCGAGCCGGCGCCGGCCGCCGAGGTCGGTGTCCCCGCCGAGGACGTCGCCAAGACCACCGACACCACCACCGACGACGCCGCGCCGGCCGACGGCGACGACGTCACCAAGACCACCGACACCGACTCGGACGACATTCTCAAGAGCAGCGACATCCGCGAGCTGGTCAAGGGGCTGCTCGACGAACACAGCGCCGACCAGACGGCACAGCTCACCAAGACCGGTGAGGCCGTCGTGGAACTGGCGAGCATCGTCGAGACCCTGAAGGGCCGCCTCGAGACGCTGGAGGAGCAGCCCGCCGAGCCGAAGGTGTTCGCCAAGGGAGCCGTCCCGCCGCCCGGCATGCTGCGCGGCCAGGACACCGGAGCGCCCCAGGTCGACCTGGCCAAGGCCCGCGAACTCAAGCGGACCCTCTACTCCGGTACCGCCGCCGAGCAGAACGAGGCCGCGGTCGCGATGCAGAAGGGCGCCATCGCCGCTCTCCAGGCGATTCACCAGCGGCGCGCCTAAGCGCCCTCCCCCTTCCCGAACCCCGAACCCCCGGACGCGTGACGCGCCGGGGGTTCTTGCATGCCCAGGAGGCACCCTTGAGCGGTTCGCTCGAAAACGTCACCGAGGAGACCCTGGCGGGCATCGCCAAGGCGCAGACGACCGGCATCCTCGAGAACACCGGCTTCTACAGCTACGACCTGTCCGGGCTCGTCTCCCTGATCCCGGTCGTGACCCCGTTCCGCGACATCGTCGCTCGCGTCAAGAGCCCGGACGGTAACCCCTACGCCGTGTGGCGTGCGATTATGGACACCACCGCGGCGCAGCCCGACCCGTCGATGGGCTGGGACTACGCGGCCAACGAGGTCATCTTCTCCGAGCAGGACTTCCAGGCGAAGTACAAGCCCACCGGCCTCGCCGGCATGGCGACCCAGGACGCCTTCGACCTCGCCACCGGCTATGCCGATCCGTTCCAGGTCGCGACGTTCCAGACCCTGAACCAGGTCCTCATCGGCGACGACCGCAAGCTGCTCGGCGGCCAGTCCTTTGCGCTGCCCCGGCCTGCTGCGCCGACCCTGGCGCAGCAGCCGACCGGCGGCACCATCGGCGCGGCCACCGTGTACGTCGGCGTCGCCGCCCGTACCGGCTCGGGCTATTACTACGGGTCCGGCAACAGCCAGGGCAACAGCGCGAGCACCACGTTCGCGTCGGGCTCGTCGAACTCCGTCGTGGCGACCGTGTCGGCCGTCCGCGGCGCCGTCGCGTACGACTGGTTCCAGTCCGCCGACGGCAACACCTGGCGGTACTACACCACCACCACGGTCAACACCGTGACCTTCACCAAGGTCATCACCGCCGACCAGCCGCTCCCGTCCGGTACCGCGGTGCCGGACCTGACCAGCAACTGGAAGGGCGTCGTCAACGCCAAGCCGACGTTCAACGCGGCGGCCGACAACGGTTCGGCGAACGCGAACGACTACGACGGCTTCCTCGCGACGCTCAGCGGCGACTACAACGGGAACGGCCAGTGGGTGCAGGCCGGCACCGGCACCGCGAACCCGTCCACCTTCAAGTCCCTGGACGGCGGCGCGCTGACCCTGGACGGCGGCAACATCGCCGAGATCGAGGACTACATCTTCCTGCCCCTGTGGAATGCCATCAAGGCGTCCCCGACCGCGCTCATGATGAACGCCGCCCAGGCGCAGCAGATCGCGAACCTCGTCCTGGGCTCGTCCTCCGCGACGACCTTCCTGAACACCGACACCAGCGGGCGGCTGAACGTCACCGCCGGCGGCCGTGTCGGTGAGCTGGTCAACGCGCCGGCCGGCGGTATCACCGTCCCGATCGAGGTCCACACCTCGCTGCCCCCGGGCACGATCATCGCCCGCACCGACCGCGTCCCCTTCCCGCAGGCCAACATCTCGAACGTCCTCGAGTACCGGAACCTGCGTGACTGCGCGCAGTTCGACTACGGCATCAGCCGCGTCCCGGGCCAGGCCGGCGGCGGCCCGCGCCGGGAGTTCGAGATCAGGAGCGTCGGCGCGTTCGTGAACCGCGCCCCCGTCGCGATGGGCGTCCTGTCCAACGTCGGCTGACGTGCCGCCGCCGGGGCCCCGTAGCGCGCGCTACCGGGCCCCGGCTGGTGCCCCTCACTCCTCCACCTCACCGATTGGAGCAGACAATGCGCCTGTACTCGCGCATGGGCGTGACCGCCCTCGACGATCCCGAATACGGAAACTTCCAGGCTGACGAGACCGGCGCGTTCGACTTCCCCGACGGGGTCAGCGACCGCCTCCACGGCTTCCACTACCGCGGCCGGCCGATGTGGGAGACGGACATCGAGCGGCAGAACCGCCTCATCAACGAGGAGCTGGAGCGCCGCAAGGACCCCTCGACGCTGCTGTCCGCCGTCGAGCAGCTCGTCAAGGCGGCTTCCGCGACCGCGGCCCTCACCCAGCCGGCCGCCCCGGCCGAGCCCGCGCCCGCGCCGGCGAAGAAGGTCCCCGCCAAGCGCGCCGCGGCGAAGACCGCCCAGTAACCAGCCGGCACCGGAGGAGGTGACCCGATGGCCGCCACCCCGTACGTGACCGCCGAGGAGTTCCGGGCCCACCCGACGTACCTCGACCTCGACACGCTGCGGTCTGGGATCATGGACCCCGACGCGCAGACGGCGGAGCTGACGAACGTCCTCCTGATGGCGTCCGCCTGGGCTGACACCGTCTGCAACCAGCCGCTCGGCGCGCACCGCGTCGACCTGAGTACCCAGGGCCGCATCGACTACGACGGCCACCTCGTGCTGTTCCCGTCGGACCGGCCGGTGCTGTCCGTCGCCGCGGTCTCCTACGGCTCGACCCTGTCCCGCATGACGTACCAGGCCGCGCCGGCGGCCCGGGTCGACACGAACCAGACGATCTACATACCCGTCGGCCGTACCGCGGTCCGCGGCCGGGTCTGGGCCGACATCACGTACACCGCCGGCTGGGTGTCCACGGTCCTCACCGACACCGCCGGCCCGGGCGACACGTTCCTGACCGTCGGCGACGCCACTGGCATCCTGCCCGGCGCCCGATACCGGCTGTGGTCGCCCGGCGCGGAGGAGACCGTCACCGTGTCCCCGGCCTGGACCCCGCCGGCCGTCACGGCGGCCCTGACGGCCGTGACGGTCCCGCTGGCGGCCCCGATCGTGCACGCGCACACCAGCGGCGCCGGCCTGTCCGGCATGCCGGCAGACATGCGCCTGGCGGTCATCAACTACACCATCGCCCAACTGATGCGGCCGGACACCGCGGCCGAGGACTCCTACCCGGACACGTCGCTCTCGCCGGGCACCCGGCAGCAGGACAGCCGCAAGGACGGCTCGGGCCTGGTCGCCGAGGCCGAGCGCATCCTCAACTCGTACGCGAGGCGCATGTGAGCGTTCAATCGGTCCTCGACGGCATCTGCCGGTACCTCGGCGGCGCCTACGACGAACCCACCCGCACCTACCGGTCCTCGCCGCTGTCGAAGTACGGCGTCGGTGTCGTCCGCAGGGCCTGGGCCAAACGCGACGACCACGCCGACTACGTCTGGGGCCAGCCGCCCGGATCCCGTACCGGTGCCCAGATCGTCGTCTTCATCCCCCGGCACAGTGAGCGCCGGATTGCCCTCGGCGGCGAACACGGCGGCATGAAGCAGGTCACCTACGAGGTCACCCTCAACGTCTTCATCCGCTCGAACTGCGCCTACGCCGAGGACGCCCAGGACGACGTGCACGCCCTACGCGACGCGATCGTCGAGCACATGCGCGCGGACCGCACCCTCGGTGGCGCCGTCTTCCAGGCCGGCGAGCACGTCGACGGCGGCATGGACGGCATCGACGTCCGGTACGGCCAGCCCGAGACGAAGGCCGAACTCACCAAGAGCTTCCTCGAGATCGCGTTCGTCGCGATCGAGTTCGTCAACGCCTGACCCGCCGGCCGGCCGCACCCCTCTGACTACCTTCTCGCCCGCGGAGCCCGCATGCCTTCCACCAAGCCCGCCAAGGACGACACCGCGTCGGTCCCGGACAAGCCGGCCGTGACCGCGTCGGCCGTCCGTACCTCCACGCCGTCACCGGCCCCCGCCGAGCAGACCGGCTCGCGCCCGGGCGTCTACGAGTACACGCACTTCACCGACTGCGTGTACCCGCACGTCCCGCTCACCGCCCGGGCCGCGACCGCCGACCGCCCCGCGACCGTCTACGCCTGGCCCTTCGGCCCGCCCGCAGACGGCCGCTGGAGCCCGACCAGCAAGAGCCCGAACCAGGCCGCCGACAACGCGCCGGCCCTGCCCTTCCAGGAGTGACGGTGGCGACGCCCAGAACTTTCGCACCTGCCAAGCAGTTTGTAGGCATCGCCAATGAGGTCACGCAGGGGTCACCCGTAGCGATGACGGCCACGGTCCTCGTCGACGAGGTCAAACCCAAGGACAACCAGAACTTTCTGGACGACAAGAGCTGGCGCGGGTCGATGGGCAGCGACTCGTTCGCGAAGATCGCCGGCACGAAGACGGCGGAGCTTGAACTCGGCGGCCCCGCCTACGGCGACGGCATCGGCTACTTCCTCCGCAACGTGCTCGGTGACCTCGCGTACGTCGGCACCCCGACCGGCTCGGGCGGCACCACGCTGTCCCAGTCCGTGACGGCCGGCGCCACCTCGATCACCGCCGTGGCGACCATCCCGGCCGGCACCACCGTGCAGATCGGCACCGGTGCCACCGCGGAGTGCTTCATCACCGGCGCCCCGACCGGATCCGGTCCCTACACCATCCCCCTGTCGACGCCGGCCGGCGGCCTCGCCTACCAGCACGCCTCGAACGAGGCCGTGCAGCCGGTCACGGCCCCGTTCACGCAGGTCCACAGCCTCCTCAACAGCGGGTCGGGCCAGCCGATCAGCCACACCGTCACGCACTTCCTCGGCCCCACCGGGACGTCCGGGGCGCGCCAGTACCCGGGGTTCTGCGTCAGCGAACTCGGTCTGAAGTGGAACGCCGAGTCGGAACTGCTCACCTGGTCGGGTAAGGGGACGTCGTTCCCGTCCGTGCCCCTGGCCACGGCCCCGGTTGCGGCCCCGTCGACCGTGCTCCCGGTCGCCTCCTGGCGCATGACCGTCGGTATCGGCGGGCCGGCGTCCGGGGTGACGCAGGTGGCCACCGTCACCGACGGCGAGCTGACGATCAAGCGGGAACTCAGCCCGTACTTCACCGTCACGGGCACGCAGACCCCGTACATCATCCAGCGCGGCGGCCTCAGCGTTGACGGCAAGCTCAACTTCGTCGCCGCCGACGAGAGTCCTCTCCTCTGGATGCTGAACAACACGCAGCCCAGCCTCCAGCTGTACATCGACAACGGCTTGACCGGCGCGCAGAAGGTCGTCTTCCAGGTCGACTGCGGCATCGCCGCGTTCACCGAGTCCGAGGCCGACGGCGGGAAGGCGGCCGTCGAGTACGGCAACAGCTTCTCCGCCCTGTTCAACACGGCGAACGCCGGCGGATCGGGCGGCTACTCGCCCATCAAGGTCTCGGCGACCAACAACGTCCCGCCCGGCACCTACTAGGCCACGCTTCCCCCTCCACCCTCACCCCCTCGAACGGAGCCCCATGTCTACGACCAACCGCGTCACCCTCCCCTCCGGCGCCTGGGTCCAGCTCCGCGACCCGCACACCCTGCGCCGCGGCGACAAGCAGAAGGCGCTCCGCGCCGTACACGACACGGAGGGCGGCGACGTCGGCGCTGCCCTCGACCTCATCAACGGTCTCCTGGCCGTCCTCATCATCGACTGGTCGTACCCGTTCCCCATCCCGAGCGAGATGCCGGCGTCCCTGGACCTGGTGCCGCTCGAGGACGACGACGCCCTGTCGGAGGCGGTCGAGCCCGCCCGTCAGCTCCTGTTCCCGGGCAAGCCCGACCCGAAGGACGCCAAGGACCCGGCGTCCCCTACCGAGCCCTCCGCCGCCTAAGGGCACGGCTGGAGGGGCACGCCGTCCCCGCCGGCCACCCGATCACCGCCGTCGATCAGGCGTACGACTACCTCTGGTACGCCGAGCGGTACGGGTGGACACCGGCCCAGGTCGACGAACTGCCGGCGTGGGTCGACGTCTGGCTGCCGCTGATGGCGCTCGAAGTCGATGCGGCCAAGGAGGCCGCGCACGAGCAGGCGATGCGGGAAGCCGAACGGGGGTGACCGCATGGGCCACGGAGGCCACGGTGGAATCGAGGTCGCGGGGGCCGCCGCACTGGGGCAAGCCCTCACCGGCATGATCGCCTCACTCAACGCGGCGACCCGCACGGCGACGGCGCAGGCCGCCCACCTCGTCGAGCGGGAGATCAAGGTCGAGCTGGCCCGCACCAGCCACCCGCGCGGCACACCGACACCGTCCAGCCCGGGAGAGCCCCCCTCCCTCGTGACGGGCACCCTGCGCCGATCCATCACCGTCAAGGGCCCCGCCCCACTCGGCACCGGCCGCTGGGCGGCATCGATCGGACCGACCGCCGTATACGGCCGGATCCAGGAACTCGGCGGCGTCACCGGCCGCGGCGGAGCCACCGAGCTACCGCCCCGCCCGTACGTCCGGCCGGCCTACGAGCGGCTGGTCCGGACTGGCGTCCTCACCCGCCTCTACTCCTCCGCCTGGCACGCGGCCATGAACCGCCACTGACCCACCGCACCATCGCGCCCGGACGGCGCCCTGCCCAGAGAAGGGGGCGCCGTGTCCGAGGGCTCGCTGCTGCCGCCCGTTGTCGTCCGCCTCCTGGGCGACATGACCCAGCTCCGCGGCACACTCGCGGAGGCCCGTACGCAGGTCGACGGCACCGCGGCCGGCTTCAAGCGGGCCGGCGCCACCGCCTATGCCGGCCTCGCCCAGATGGGCCGCTCCGTCTCCCTCATCGGAGCCGGCGTCGGCGTCGCCTCGGTCAAGATGGCCGGCGACTTCGAGGCCGAGACGATGGTCCTGCACACCGCGGCCGGCGAGACTCTCAAGAACCTCAAGACCGTCCGGCAGGGCATCCTCGACATTGCCTCGGGCACCGGCACCGACTGGCGCAACCTCACCGACGGCATGTACCAGGTCGAGAAGGCTGGGTACCGCGGCGCCGAGGGCCTCAAGGTGCTCAAGGCCGCCGCCCAGGGCGCCCGCGAGGAGAACGCCCGCCTCGACACCGTCACCAACGCGATGACGTCGGTGATGGCGTCGTACCACCTCAAGGCGTCCGACTCCATCCGGGTCATGAACGGTCTGAAGACTGCGGCCGGCGAGGGCAAGATGACCATGGAGCAGTTCTCCGGCTCTTTGGCGACGGTCCTTCCCATTGCGTCCGCGAATCACATCAAGTTCGAAGAGGTCGCCGGCGCCCTCGCGACACTCACCCAGCACGGCACCAGCGCGCGCGAGGGTACCCAGGAACTGGCCTCCACCATCCGGTCCCTGGCCTCCCCGAACAACGTCGCGGCACAGACGATGGCGCGGTTCGGCCTGTCCGCTACCGACGTCTCGACCAAGATCGGCGAACGCGGCCTGACCGGCACCCTGGACCTGCTGACCACGACGGTGCTGTCCAAGATGGGCCCGTCCGGCAAGATCCTCCTCTCCACCTTCAACGACTCGAAGCAGGCCGCCGAAGACGCCACCATCATGATCCGGGAGATGCCCAAGAGCATCCAGGGTCTGGCCAGGTCGTACTCCGACGGCAGCATCTCCCTCGGGGACTGGCGCAAGGCGCTGAAGGGGCTCACACCGTCCCAGGCGAACTTGTTGCAGCAGTACGCAACCCTCCAGAACAAGAGCCACGGGTTCAACGACGCCTTGAAGCGCGGCGGGCCGGCCGCGACGACCTACACCGACGCCATCAGGCGTATGACCGGCGGGGCCATCGGCCTGAACACCACCCTCCAGCTGACGGGGGAGAGCACTGAGGGATTCCACGAACGCGTCAAGAAGGTCGGCGAGAGCTTCAACAACGCCTCCAAGGACGTCGAGGGCTGGGACGCCACCCAGAAGCTGTTCAACGTCCAGCTCGACAAGGCCAAGCAGACCATCTCGGTGCTGGCCATCGAGATCGGCACCAAGCTGATCCCGGTCGTCACCTCCGTGGTCGCCTGGTTCGGGCAGCACAAGGACGTCGCCGTCGCCCTCGCGGCCGTCATCGGCGGTGTCCTCGTCCTGTCCGTCGTCGCGTATGCCGCGAAGCTGACCATGTCCGCGGCGAAGACCGTCGTCTCCTTCGGGAAGATGGGCGTCAGCGCGGTCAAGGCCGGCGCGAACGTCGTGCGCGGCTTTCGGTCCGCCGAGGTCGCCGCCGGGGAGGCATCCGGGAAGGCGGGCACCTTCGGCGGCGCACTCCGCAAGGGCTTCGACGCCGCGGCGAGCGGCGCCAAGACCGCCGGCGGAGCCGTCAAAAACTTCGCCCTGAGCATCGGCCGGGTGTCCGCGACCGCGGGGAAGGCCGCATGGACGGGCCTCGTGTCCGGCGTGCGGGGCGTCGGCACGGCCATGAGGGCCGCCAGCGTCCAGGCCCTGGCGTACACGCGCAGCATGGCCGCGTCCGCGCTGGCCGCTCTGAGGGCGGTTGCGGCCTGGACGGCGCAGAAGGTCGCCCTGGTCGCGTCCGCCATCGCGGAGAGGGCTGCCGCGGTCGCTCAATGGGCGCTGAACCTGGCGATGAGCGCCAACCCCATCACGCTCATCATCGGCGGCCTGGTCGCCCTCGTCGCCGGCCTGGTCCTGGCGTACAACAAGATCGCCTGGTTCCGGAACCTCGTCAACGCCGCGTTTCAGGCTATCGGCGCGGCTATCGGCTGGGTCGTCTCGTTCGCGAAGTCGCACTGGCCGCTGCTGCTCGTGATCCTGACGGGGCCTATCGGGATCGCGGTCGCTCTGATCGTGAAGTACTGGGACAAGATCAGGGCCGGCTTCGTTTCGGCGTACCACGGCACGGTTGCCGTCGGAAAGTCGCTGATCAGCTGGATCGCTGGCCTCCCGGGGCGGGCGAAGGCGGCCCTCGCCGCCCTGGGCAGCCGCATCGTCTCGGTCGCGACGTCCGCCTGGTCGAGCTTCAAGACGGCGACGGTACAGAAGGCCGTCGACCTGATCGCCTGGGTTCACGGCCTGCCCGCGCGGATCAAGGCCGGCCTCGGCGCCATGGGGCGGCTGCTGCTGAGCGCCGGCAAAGACCTGATCGCCGGCATGATCCAGGGCGTCACGTCCATGGGGCGCGCAGCCATCGACAAGGTCAAGTCGATCGGCTCCGGGATGGTCAGCGGGATGAAGTCCGTCCTCGGCATCCACTCTCCCTCCCGGGTTTTTCGCGAGATCGGCATCTACCTGAACACTGGCCTCGTCGACGGCCTCACCGGCTCCACGGCCAAGGTCAAGACGGCCACGAACCGCATCGAGTCCCTGCTCATGCGGACGTACAACAAGGTGGCCGACCTGCGCGGCAGCCGCGGCGTCAGCAACAAGTGGGTGACCGCCCACGAGGCGACGATCAAGAAACTCGAGGCGTACGCGAAGAGGGAGGACAAGACCCTCCGGGCGCTGGCCTCCAAGCGTGACTCGGTCGCCCAGAAGATCAAGGACGCGCAGAAGAAGCTGTCCGACCTCCAGAAGAAGTGGTCGGACGAGGTCAAGTCCGTCTCGGACGGCATAAAGCAGGGGTTCTCCATCGTCACCGAGGCCCCGCAGGACGGCATCGCGCTCACCTCGCAAGACGTCGTCAACAAGATGCAGGACCAGATGCAGAAGGCGATGGCGTTCGCCGCGCAACTGCAAGCCCTCAAGAGGAAGGGCCTGTCCGCCGACCTCATCGCCCAGATAGCCGCGGCCGGTGTCGACCAGGGCGGAGCGACAGCCGCCGCACTCCAGTCGGCCACCAAGGGCCAGATCGACCAGATCAACAAGCTGAACAAGCAGACGAACAGCGCCGCCGACACCGCCGGCAAGGCGGTCGCCGACGCTATGTACGGCAACGGCATCAACGCCGCGAAGGGCCTCATCAAGGGACTCCAGTCCCAGGAGAAGGCCATCGAAAAGCAGATGCTCAAGATTGCCAAGTCCATGCAGGCGGCGATCAAGAAGGCCCTCGGCATCAAGAGCCCCAGCAGGGTGTTCGCCGCGATCGGCCAGTGGATCCCGCGCGGCCTCGCAAACGGTGTCAACGGCGGCGCGCACCACGCGACCCGGGCCGTTCACCGGCTCGCCGGGTCCGTCGCGGCTGCCGGCACCAGCGGGGCCAACTTCGCCGTCGGCGGCATCACCGGCCCGAACGGCCGCGGCACGGTCGTCCACAACACCGTGCACGTCGCGGTCGAGGGCCACGTCCTCACCGAGAAGAAGCTCCGCGACGTCGTCGAGAAGCAGATGCTGCGCCTCGGCATGCGCAACCCGACGACGTACACCGCGTACAAGCGCTGACAACCAGACAGCTCGAGGGGCGCCACCGGCGCCAGATTGGTGGTGACCGGTGGCCAACCCGAAGTTGGAGACGCTCGTCGACGCGTTCACCGCGCCGACCCTCAACACGGCCCTGTGGGGCGCCACAACGCCCGGCGCGACCACGCTCGACACGGTCAACGCCGAGGTGTCCGTGGCCGTGCCGACCGCGTCGGGCGCCATCAACAGGCTGGCGACGACCGCCGGCGTCCTCTACGACGCGACCGGCTCGTACGTGTACGTGCAGGTCCGGCCGGCAGCGAACGGTGCCGGACACGTCCGCACGGTGATGCGGATCCGCTACGACGACTCGAACGCCATCACGATGCGCCTCGAGAGCGGCGTCTTCCAGTTCGCGGCGCAGACCGGCGGCATGACGACGCTGACCCTGCCGGCATACGACCCGCACGCACACCGCTGGTGGCGGCTGCGCGAGGCCGGCGGGGCCTTCTACGCCGGCACGTCCCCCGACGGCCTCACGTGGACCGAGTGGGGATCCCTGCCCTACGGCTTCGACGCCACGAACGTCACCCTCCGCCTCGAGACGTCGGCGACCGCAACGGAACTCCCCGGGAACGCCGCCGTCTTCTCCCACGTCAACACGCGCGTCGGCGGCCCGTTCAATCCCAACTGGCCGCGCGTGGAGGCCGCCTGGGGTCCGTTCTGGAACGCCAACGCCGGAACCTCACCTCAGGACCGCCTCGTCGACGTCACGGACCGCACACGGGGCACCGTGTCGATACAGCGGGGCCGGCAGTACGAACTCGACCAGATCCGATCCGGCGAGGCGTCGATGACCCTCGCCAACACCGACGCGGCCCTGGACCCCGCCAACGACGCCGGCCCGTGGGCCGGTCACATCGCCCCCTACCAGCCGTACCGCAAGCGCGCCCAGTGGCCGCGGTCGAGGAACCTTGCCGACCCGGCCCTCGCAACCGGCGGCGACGCCGGCCAGGCCACCGGCGCGATCAGCCCCGCCACCGAGATCTTCAGCGACACCGACACCGGCGGATCGTTCGTCACGGCGACGGACGCATGGCTCGGCAACACCGTCCTCCAGTTCGCCGTGCCGGCCGGCGCGACCGCGCCCGCCCGCATCATGCACTGGCCGCGCCTGGCCGTCGTCCCGGGCCGCACGTACACGGTTCAGATGCAGGTCCGGAACGTCACCGCGTCGACCAGCCTCACCGTCCGACCGCACTTCGGTTGGTACGCCGCCGGCACCACCACGACCCCAAACTCCTACGCCTACGGCACGACCAGCACCCTCACCGGGGCGGCGTCGGCCGGGTGGACGACCCTCGTCCTCACCGCCACCGCGCCGGCGAACGCCGCCGGTATCAACGTCGGCGTCACCCTGGCCACGTCCGCGGCTGCCGCCGCCTCCGTCCAGATCGACGGCGTCCAGGTCGAGGAGGGCGCGGTCGCGTCGACGTGGACGTGCCCGGGCGCCTGGTACCCGCTGTACGCCGGGTTCACCGAGCGGTGGCCGTCGCAGTGGGACATGCAGGGCCTGTACGGGGTCGTCGAGCCGACCGCCGTCGATGCGTTCTCCCTGCTGAGCCAGCGGCAGCTCAACGACGCCCTGACGATGGAGCTGAACACCTACACGCCGCGGTTCGTCTACAGGCTCGACGAACCCGCCGGCAGCACGCTCCTGGCCGACTGGACCGGCAACAACCCCGGCGTGCAGATCGGCATCGGCAAGTACGGCGCCGGCAGCATCACCCTCGGGAACGCGGTCACCGCGAACGACCCCGACCGCGCGTACACCGGTAGCACGGGCACCGTCGCCACCGTCAACAACAGCAACCCCGGCACCAACCTGGTCACGGGCGGCGCCTCCTTCATCAACCTGGGCTCGGCCGGCATCCTCGGCCCCGCCGACCTCAGCCAGTGGACGCGCATGATCGCCTTCCGCTACACCGGCCCGACGACCATCGCCTCCCGCGTGGTGCTGTGGTCCGCATTCTCCCGGACCCGGACCAACGGCATGCCCGGCGGCTCCCAGATGTGGTTCTGGATCGACAGCGACGGCTACTTCCGGGTCAGCCTGGGCGGGCCGACGTCCGGCGGCTGGTTCTACTTCAAGGCCCAGAACCCCGTGGTCAACGACGGCAACTGGCACCTCGCCCTCGTCAGCTACAACCGGAACGGGCAGAAGATCAACATCCGCGTCGACGAGTGGTACTGGCAGTACACCAACATCGGTGGCGACCTCGAGCCGTCCGGCCTCGTCTCCGACAACGTCGGCTGCTGGGTCGACCCCACCGTCGGCAACGGCACGACGTTCAATTTCAAGGGCGACATGAGCTTCCTCGCCGAGTTCCCGACCGCCCTGTCGACGGCGGCGATGTACCAGATTTACGCCGCGTGGCGGAACAACTGCGCCGGCGAGTCCTCCGACGCCCGGTACTCCCGGATCCTCCGCTACGCCGGGTACACCGGCGGCAAAAACATCCAGCCCGGCCTGACCACGGCCATGGGCCCGGCGAACATCGACGGTCAGGACGCCATGACCGCTCTGCAAGCGGTCGTTGACACCGAGAACGGCGCCCACTACTTCGACGCCACGGGCAACATCACCTTCAGGGGCCGCAGCGCCCGCTACAACGCGTCCGCCCCGGTCCACACGTTCGGGGAGCGCGTCGACCTCGGCGAGCTGCCCTACGAGGACTGCCAACTCGACTTCGACTCAACACACCTGTCGAACCAGGTCACGGTCACCCAAGAGGGCACCAGCCAGAACTTCTACGCCGTCGACGACGCCTCGGTCACCTCCTACTTCCCCCGCACCATGTCCCGCACGATCAACGCGCAGGACCCCAACGAGTGCCAGGACGCGGCCAACTACCTCCTGTCCCGGTACCGGCAGCCAGCCACCCGCGTCAGCTCCCTGAAGCTGCACCCTAGCGCCGTACCCGCCCTCTGGCCGGTATGCCTCGGCCTGGAACTCGGCACCCGGATACGAGTGATGCGCCGACCCCCGGGCGCGCCGGCGGTCCAGATCGACTGTTACGTCGAGAACCTGGTGTGGGAGTTCACCGACGACGGCGAGGCGTGGCTGACCCTCCAGTGCTCGCCGGCCGACCTCACCCCCTACGGCGTCTTCGCCGCCTGGCACACCACCCTCGCCGCGGCCCCGACGGTCGGCCGGACGACACTCAGCATCAACGCCCCGCAGGTCACCCAGGTCTACAACTGGGGCTTCACGACTCCCGGCACCTGGCAGGTCGTCGGCGGCAACGCCCCCCAGGGCCCGATTACGACGGCCACGGACGGCACCCAGACATCGGCCGCCAAGGCCACGACGTACACGATCATGGAAGACCAGACGGCCATCCCGTACGACCCGACGACGACGTACCGGGTGTCGGCGACGATCCGTACCGCCACCGCGCCCACCACGGGCTCGCCGAACGTGTACGTCGGCCTCACCGGCATCGACGCCGACGGGAACCGCGTCAACATCAGCGGGCAGAACACCCTCTCGGCGCAGATCTACTGCGCGGCCCGCGGCACCCAGCCCGGGTCCACCTACACCACGTACACCGGATACGTCTCGGGCACGGCCACCCCGGGCGGCGCCGGCCCCAACACCGACCCGAGCAACCCCCAGCGGGTACGCCCGGAGATCGTCGCCGTCCGCCCCCTGGTGTACCTGCTCTACAACTGCACCGACGGCGTCCAGTACCTCGACACCTTCACCATCCACACCGTCCCGGAGAACGGCGGAGCGCCGCTCGCATCGCAGCTCACGCCCGGCCAGCAACTCACCCTCGGCCAGGGCACCGCGAACGCCGAGACCGTCACCGTGGCCGCGGTCAGCGCGACCAGCCCCGGATGGACGACGGCCACCGTCACGACCACCACGGCGACGACGAAGACGCACGCCGCCGGTGACGTCGTCTGCGAACCGCTGCCCGCCGGCAAGAACGACCCCACCGCGTGGGACGCCACCGCCGCGTTCGACTCGATCGCCTTCGCCTACTAGGAGACACCCGTGGCCCGCACCGTCCCCGTCATCGCCGCCGAGGCGCCCGGCACCTACCTGACCGGCGCCCTGTGGAACGCCAGCGTCAAGGCGATGGGCGACTGGCTCATGGGGTCGGCCGGCAACGGCGCGCCCAGGTTCCGCGCCCACCAGAGCACCGCCCAGTCCCTGGCCGACAACACCTGGACGTCCCTCACCCTCGACACCGAGGACTACGACTCGGACAACGGCCACAGCACGACGACAAACAGCAGCCGCTACACCGTCCAGGTCGCCGGCACATACCTCGTCATCGGCTCCGTCGGCCTCGTCGCCAATGCGACCGGCGCCCGCGCGGTCCGCCTCACCCAGAACGGCGGAGCCATCAACGGCACGTTCGTGAAGACGCCGGCGTCGCCAGCCGGTCACTCCCACGGCCTCGTCACCGCGACGCACGTGTACTGCGACGTCGGCGACTACCTCGAGGTGCAGGGCAACCAGGCCAGCGGCGCCGCCCTGAACACGAACCCTGGCGGCGACGTGTGCAGTTCGCTCTCCGTCGCCTGGATCACCGGCTGACCACCGGCCGGCCGCCGCACGCCGGCGGCCCGCCATCCCCCCACCGACCGCCCCGCGCACCCATCCGGCACGGGGCCCGCTCCCTATAGGCGGCACCACGTGTACCTCGCGTCCTCGGGCACCGACGCCCTCGAGACCATCTCCGTCGCCGGGGGAGCCCTCGGCACCGTCCTTACCGTCGCCGCCCTCGCCCGCCGCATCCGGCCCACCCTGCGCCGGCGCGTACACCGCTGGGACCGCCTCGACCAGCTCCTCGGCGACCCCGACTCGACACCGCCCCGGCCCGGCGTCCTGGAGCACGTCTCCGCGCTCCGGCAGGAGGTCGCCGATGTCCGGGAGAGCCAGGAAGCCGTCCGGGCGCTCGCCGCCGAACTCGTCCCGAACTCCGGCTCCTCCTTCCGGGACGCCTACAACCGCGACGCAACGTACCAGCAGCTCGTCAACCAGGCCCTCGCGGCGAAACTCGGCATCGAGCTGCCCGCGCCGCCGCCACGCATCGTCAGCCACCACGACGACGACGCGTAGACCCCGCACACCCCACGCCCGGCCGGCGCCGCCGCGCCGCCCTGCCCCGACCCATGGAGGTCATCTGATGCTCACCGGCATCGACGTCAGCTCCTACCAGTCCTCCACCCCCGATGTTGGGGGACTCTCCTTCGTCTTCGTCAAGGCCACCGAGGGCGTCTCCTACATCAACCCGAAGCAGTCCGCGCAGGCTGCATACGCGCGTGCGGCCGGCGCGATCGTCGGCTTCTACCACTTCGCCCGCCCTGGCGACGTGCAGGCGCAGGCGCAGTTCTTCGTTGACCAGTGCAACTCGGTCGACGGAGACATCCTCGCCATCGACTGGGAGGACCCCGGTGTCTCCTGCGCCGACAAGGACGCCCTGCTCAAGGCGGTCAAGAAGCTCCGCCCGACCCACAAGGTCATCCTCTACTGCAACCGCACCTACTGGCTCGACGTCGACACCACCTCGTACTGCGAGGACGGTTTGTGGATCGCCGACTACAGTCACCCGGCCGGGCAGCCCGCCATCGAGCACCCGTGGCTGTTCCACCAGTACAGCCAGGACGGCGTGGACAAGGACGTGGCGAATTTCGCCAGCACGGCAGACCTGAAGAGGTGGGCCACGGGCGTCCCGGTGAACTCCTCCACCGTCCCGCGGTGGCGGACCCTCCTGGATCATGTCCAGTCCATCCCCGAGCGGGTCTACGAGTCGTGGTCCAGCAACGGCTGGGACAACCGGACCAAGTTCGGGGTCGAGTTCGGCGAGGACGGCGTCGCCTGGTGCGTAATCTTCAACTGGGATATGTACCACGACGTCGGGCTCGACTCGGCCGTACCGAAGACCGACAACGTCAACTCGTTCACCTCCTGGGCGAAGGCCCGCGGCCAGTGGTCGCTGTACCCGTCGGTGGGATCCTGGGTGAACTTCAACGACGGCGCGCACACCGAGATCTGCGTCGGATTCGATGACAGGTTCGTCTACACCAAGGGTGGCAACTCCGTTCAGGCCGGGGCCCGTGACGCGGGACAGGGGAACGGTGTCTGGTCCCACCGGCACGAGCGCCGGGACACGGCCGTCGTCGGGTACTTCGCCCCCCGCTACCCCGACGGCATCTGCCCGCCGACCGCAGACCCCCGGGACCCGCGCGGCGGCGCCGCCGTGGCGTCGTACAGCTGGCCCGGGCCGGCGTCGGTCCCCACGAAGCCGAAGCCGGGCAAGCCCACGTCGACTGTGTCCCTGTCCAAGCTGATCAAGGCGGCGAAGACCGACCCGAAGGCCAAGCAGGGACACCAGACGTACGCGGCCGGCGTCCGCATCGTCGAGGCCGCGCTGCGCGCCGAGGGCCTGCTGGCCCAGAAGTACGCCGGTGACGGCTCCTTCGGGTCGGTCACGGTCGCGGCGTACGCGAAGTGGCAGCGCAAGCTGCACTTCAGCGGCAAGGCAGCCGACGGCATCCCGGGCATCGAGTCCCTCAAGGCGCTCGGCAGGAAGTATGGGTTCAAGGTCGTCGCGTAGCGGCTGGCCAGCGTTCCCGCCCGCCTCGCGCCAGGCCGGCGGGAGTGCCCCTCGCCCCTGCTACAGCCGAGCTACGGCGTCTGCCCGCAGGTGGGCGAACAGGGCCCGCACCGATTCTGGATCGTCGCCGTCCGCGACGAGAGACAGAAGCGTCCGCAGGACGTGCCGGGCGAGGTCGCCGGTCGCCCGGACGTCCTCGGCCGCGGTGGCAGCCCAACCTGACATCCCGCTCAGTGCCACCGACGTCATGTGCGCGACGAGGCCCTGCCGAAACTGGGCCATCGCCTCATCCAGAGCTGCCCCGTTCAGCTTGGTGATGCCCGTGATGACCAGGATTGTCGTCTGGACCCTGCTAGCGCCGTACTGGGCGACCAGCGCCGCCAGAGGCGTCTCGCTCGGCCCACCACGCATCAACGTGGCCAGCGCATCGTCGTTATCGGCCCATGCCGCTTCGAGTGCGGCGATCACCCGCAGCACCTGGTCCGGGGTCAGCTCTGGTGGCATAGGCAGCACCGTAGTCACCCGGTCCGGGCCGGGGCATGATTCGGAACGAACGCCTGTCGGACGAGCCGAATGTGGTATCGGCACGAACCCCCCAACCGCGGGGGATGGCGGGGCCCGCCCCTGCGTCCGATGGGTCGTCCAAGGAATGAGGACCGAGATGTAGAGCGGGCCCACGAGGATGAGAGAGAATACGAGTGCGGAGGCACCGACTGTGCTGCCGCACGCGAAAGCCCCGTCGGAGGTCGAGACCGGCGGGGCTTCGTCGTACGCGGTGGGTCAGGCGGCGGGGATGACGCCGCCGTCCGTGGAGACGTCGACGCCGAGGCGGGTGAACCAGCCGCAGAGGGCGTCGACGGTGTCGGCGCCGTCCCAGCCGCCTTCCTCGTCCTAGATCTCCGTCCTGATCCTGTTGTACAGGGCGACGATCTCCTCGCCCTCGGGGCTGGTCGGGTTGAACTTGAGCTGGTGCGGCATGGTGGGGCCTTCCCGGTCAGTCGGTGGTCTGGACGAGGTGCGCGAAGCGCTCGTCGGGCCCGGGCCCGACACGGATACCGGGCGGGTACTCCATGCCGGCCGTGGCGTGGCACGTCGTCGTGTGGTCGTCGCCATCGAGCTGGACCTCGAGGTACTGGCCGGCGAAGCCGACGATCACGCCCGGCCGGCCCTCGTGCTGCACGTTCAGGCCGACGTCGAGGTTGAGGCCGTAGTAGTTCCGGATGTGCTCTCGGCTGGACGCGATCCGGGTTCGGATGTTGCGCGCTTCCTCGCGTAGCTCCTCCGCCCGGTCCTCGGCGCGCATGCGGTCCTCCCATGTCGCGGCGAGGCAGGCGGCGTCGCCGAACTTGCGGGCCTGGAGCTCCAACGCGTCGGCGTCGGCGAGGATGTCGGCGCTCATCGGGCGGCCTCCTTCTTGGTTTTCGTCACGGTGTTCTCTCGGATCAGTAGGGCGGGAACCTGTCCAGCGCGTCGTCGTCGCGTGGGACGATCTGCTCGGGCCCGAAGGGCGGGACGTCGCTGTACCCCTCCCCGGAGGCCTGCGCGGGCGCGGAGGGTGCCGAGTCGGTCCCGTCACACAACGGGCAGCCGGCGTCGTTGCAGGCGTAGCAGTCGGGCTCCTCCTTGACGTACTCGGGGACCGACTCGATGTACCCGTCGACATGGTTACCGTCCTCGTCGAACTCGGGCACGTACTCGATGGGCATAAGGGGTGTCCTTCCGGATCGGGTCGGCGCCGCGGCGGTCCGCGGCGCCGGCAGGAAGTCTCTTGGGGGCGTGCTTCAGCTTGCCCGGTTGTGTAGCTACATGCAAGGGGTGGTGGTGGAGTTCCTCGCCTGGAGCGTCGGCGGACGTCCCTGCGGCTGACAGGGCGCCGGCGACGGGTCAAGGGCGGCCCCCGTTGTACTGCTTGCCCGGGCCGGTCCGCCGACGGGTACGGCCGGCACGGCGGGCCCGCGCCGCCGCGTCGGCCTGCTCCTGGAGCGAGCCGAACGTGTCGTTGCCCTGCCTCTTCCGCAGGTGCCGGATGTTGTTCGCCGGGATACCGACCTTCGGCGGCCCATACACGGCGAGCAGGTCCGACTCCTCCTGGCTGGAGTAGCCGGCCGCCTCCATCGCCTCGTCAGACGTGAACACATCGGCGTGACGATCGCGCTGGCGGTCGACGAGGTGATCTTCCCGGCCACCCAGGGAGTAGACGTACAGGAAGTTCGGCGGGCAGTCGGGTTCGACGAGCCGACGGAACCGATCGACGCTCTTGGTGTACGCATAGAACGTGACGGTTGGCGTCGCCCGGATGATGCGGAGCCAGGCGGCGACGTAGTCGTCGCTGTAGAAGTCTCCGCTGTCGTGGATGCGCACGTGGGCGCCGACGTACCGGCGGCGCGTGAGTTCCTCGGTCATCCGAGCCTCCCAGGCCGGCATGTTGTCGAGGAGCATCATCAGGTTCCGCTCGTGTGCGGCCAGGACGCCCCGGAACCGATAGGTGCCGGTCCTGGCGTAGCACAGGGCGACGCACGCCTGCGCCTCCGGACATGTGTTGTAGGTGCGGCCGTCCGGGAGTCGGCCGGCCCACGCCGGCAGGCTCCAGTTCCAGATGCCCTCACGGCGTAGTTCCGAGTTCTGCCGAAGCAGCCATTGGGTTGCCAAGTGCGGCCCCCTCCGTCGTTGTGGCAAGGCGGAGGGACGCCTTCCGTTCGGTCGCATTATGGGTTTGGCCTGCGACGAACGCGAATCTAGATGAACATGTGTGGCATGAAGCACAGGATCACCACAACTGCCGCCGGCATACTCGCCGTCGGAGCGCTGCTCGCCGGGTGCGGGTCGTCCGGGCCGTCCGACACTCAGAAGAAGTACGCCGACGCCGTCGCGGCGGCCGACCCGGACGACTTCGGCGGGATGAAGACCGACGACCTCGCGGGCACCCTCGGTGACGAAGGCAAGGAGCTGTGCGCCCAGTTGAAGAAGGGCGGATATGACGACGCCGTCTCGTACGCCAGGACCGGCTTCTCCGCGAAGGAAGCCGCGGCTCTCGTCGCCGCCGCGGTGCTCGTCGACTGCCCAGACCAGAAGGCCAAGCTGCCAGCCGACTCGTAGTCGTGGAACATACGGGTGCCCCCGGAGAAGTACCTCCGGGGGCACCCGTGCATATCGACCGCGTCCTCGTAGGCAGCGTGGCGATGGGGAAGATGGTCCGCTGCGGTGACGGCCGGTATCAGGTGAGTCCGGGTTCGACGGCCGCCACGATTTCTTCCAGATGGCGGGGCTGGCTGGTGCTGGGGATGGGCGCGATGTGGGGGCCCTGGCTGAGGAGCCAGTGCAACGGCTTCTGCGGTCCGTGGGCGCGGGCCAGAGCGCCGGCGTCCAGCGGCCGATAGGCCACGTAGGGGATGCCCAGATCCTGACAGAGGTCCACGGCCGGGTCGTGACTGTCGATGGTGTTGAGGACGTTCTGCACCGCGGCGATGGGCTGGTGCTCGATCACGCGGCGGATGTGCTCGGGCGTGACCTTCGACAGACCGATGTGCCCGATCTTTCCCTCTCCCTGGAGGGCCTGGAGCACGGCGATCTGGTCTTCGAGCGCCACCTTGGGGTCGACGCGGTGCAGGTAACACAGCTCCAGCCGGTCGACCGTCAGGCGGCGGAGGCTCGCCTCGACGCAGGCCCGCAGGTAGTACGGGTTGCCGAGGGGGTACCAGTTTCCCGGGCCGGGGCGGACCATGCCAACCTTCGTGGCAATCAGCACGTGCTCGGGATACGGGTGGAGCGCGTCGCGGATCAGGTGTTCGACGGTGTGGGGGCCGTAGGCGTCGGCCGTGTCGATGTGGCTGATGCCGTGGGTGTGCACGGCCTGGCGCAGGATGCTGAGCGCGGTGTCGCGGTTCTCCGGGTCGCCCCAGGTTCCGGCGCCGGTCAGGCGCATGGTGCCGAACCCGAGCCGCGAGACCCTCTTGCCGGCGATGGTGATGGTGCCGCCGGGCGGGGTGGTGGTCATACCGGCGCCTCCGTCAGGCAGAGCTGCATCGCGACGTGGACGGCGTGGTCCTGGCTGTCGGGATCGCTGGTCACCCGCTGGTGGGGGATGCTCTCGTCCTGAAGGAGGTGGTGCACGTGCCGGTCGACGAGGCGCCGGTAGCGGGGGTCGTAGGCGTGGCCCGTGTCCAGGGGCACGTTCTCGTCCAGCACCGTCGCGAACAGCAGGTCGTACTTCAGTAGTTGTGTGGAGGCGAGGGTGAGGAGGCGGTCACACTCCCGGCGGAGCGCCCGCTCGTCCCGGTACTCCAGGGCGGCGTGCCAGTAGGCGAGCGCGTCGTGGGGGGCCCGGTCGACCAGGACGACGTCGGCGCCCGAGGCGCGCGCGGCGATCTCATCGGCGATGCCTTGCGCGAGGATCCACTCGGTGGACTCGGCGGTGTGCCGTTCCATTTTCGGCAGGCCGGTCGCGGCGGCGCGCTTGCCGAGCCGGCCGGTACGGGCCACGGTGAGGCCGTGGCCGCGCAGTTCCATCTCGATGCGCCGCAGTAGCAGTGTCTTGCCCGTGGAGTGGGCGCCGAGTATGCCGATGCGGACCGGTGTGGAGGGGGTGTTCACCACAGGGTGGGGTCCCTTTCAGGTTCGGGGGCGCCGGGCAGGCCGGGCGGCACGGCCGCGGCGACCAGGTCGTCCCAGGTGTCGTAGTGCGAGGCCATGGCCAGCAGGAGCTGTGCCGTGGCGAAGGCGTCGAAGGTGGCCCGGTGCCGGTGGCCGGGGGCCTGGTGCAGGTCGGGCCGGACGTGTTCGATGAGCGTGTCCAGGTTGTACGTGCCGAGGCCGGGGAAGGTGGCCTTGGCCAGCCGCAGTGTGTCCAGGACGCCGGCGGGTTCCCAGCCGGGCAGGTGTGCGCTGAGCACCCGGTAGTCGGTGTGCGCGTTGTGTGCGCACATCCACTTCGTGCCCAGGACGGCGCGCACCTGGTCCGCGACGTCGGTCCAGGCCGGCATGGAGGCCAGGGCGGTGTTGGTCAGCCCGTGCACCCGGGTCGCGAAGGGGGTGACGGGGCGGTTCGGGCGGGTCAGCCACCAGCCCGCGGTGTTCGTGTCGGGGCGTCCGTCCCGGACGGGCAGCGCGGCGACTTCGACCAGGTCGGGCGGGTTGGCGCCGTTGCCTTCGACGTCGACTACGAGCAGCGCGGGCCAGGTGGCGAAGTTCATCGTGTGTCGGTTCCGTTCTCCGCCGTCCAGCCGATCGGGGCCCGGCCGTGCTGGCGGTACAGGTGGGGCTTGGTCCGGTCGTGGCACTGGTAGCCGAACCCGTGCTGGAGGTAGTAGCGGGGCGGCTCGTCCAGTCCTTCCACGACGATGGCACGGTCATTGACCTCAACGTCGCCGACCGCCCCCAGGGCGCGCGCCTCGCGGGTGACCTCGTCCAGGTCCGGTTTCTTCCACGCCTTCGCGCAGAGCTCGATCTGCTCGGGCGGGCAGATGTCGCACAGCTCCCGCACCCCGTAGTGGCCGTTGTAGTCGGCCTCGCCCCAGGCGTAGGCGACGCCGCAGCTCGTCTTGCGGAACAGCCGGCCCCAGTCCTGTACGCCGACGGCTCCCAGTTCGAAGGCGTCCAGGATCCGCTCTTCCGCCTGCTCCGGCAGGATCTTGCGCCGGGCCGTGTCCTCGTACGGCGTCGGCAGGCCGTGGCTGTCGTAGTACGCCTTGATCTCGTCGCGGAAGAACAGGCCCGTGAAGACGGTGGCGTGCGCGTGCAGGGACAGCTCGCGGGCCCGCTCGATGTGGCCAAGGGAGTCGTTGAGGCCGGGCACGATCGGCCGCCAGTACAGGACCGTGCGGTAGTTCTCGGCGTGCTCGTAGAGCATGCGCAGGCTGTCGGCGGCGATCGAGGAGTTGACCGGCTCGATCCGCGGGTCATCGATGCCGGAGTGGGTGACCAGGATGGTCAGCCGCAGGTTGCGGAAGGAGTTGAGGACGGCGCAGTCCTCGGTGCTCACCCGCCACCGGGTGATGACCAGGACGTGGTTGGTCAGGCCCCGTCCGTCGAGCTGGCGCAGCACCTCGAACACGTGCGGCTTGACGACCGGCAGCATCGGATCGGTGGCCCGGTTCAGGAGCTGGATCGGCGTCCGGCCGGGCCGGAAGTACGGGTGGTGGATGAGGGCTTCGACGGCGGCCTCGTCGCTCATCAGCCGCCGGGGCGTCTTCATCTCGAAGTTGTCGAACAGGTGCCGGACGCAGTAGCCGCAGTCCAGCGGGCAGCCGACGATGTGGTTCAGCGACAGCCCGGACTTGCGGTACTCGATGACGTCGGCGAGTCCCGGCTTCAGGGCACCGATCTGCTCCGGGGTCAGTAGCGGCAGCGGTCGGCGCCCGCCCGGTAACGGGCCGGGGACGAGGTCAGAGGTAGCGGTCAACGGGGGCCTCCTGTGGTCCGGATGGTCAGCGGTCCAGGTGCGTGGGCTGGACGGGAACAGCGGGTGGCGGGGTGAGCAGCGCGCGGCGGCGGGCGCCGAACCAGGTGCCGAAGTCCCGCCGTGCGGCCTCCGCGTCGTCGGAGGTGTGCACGAGGTTGTGTACGAGCCGCTGCTCGGCGAGGGCGGCCTCCAGACTGTCGTCGCCGAGGTCGCCGCGGATCGTGCCGGGCTCGGCCCGGGTCGGGTCGTAGTGGCCGAGGAGCCGTCGCATCCGCTGGTGGATGCCCGGTTCCCCGTAGGCGAGCGCGACCGTCACCGGCTTGTGCGCGTACACCGCGTCCAGGCAGGCGGGGATGTCCCGGCCGGGGAAGTGGTCGGCGTCGACCAGCAGGTCCCAGTAGTGCACGTGGGCCTGCCAGGGCTGGGCGGTGACCTGGAGACGGTGGGTGACGGTGACGCCGGCGGCCGTGAACCGGTCCAGGACCGCGTCGACCAGGCCGCGCGCCACCGCGTCCGGCTTGCACAGGATCACCGACCAGTGGGTGAAGTCGACGCCGGTCACGACCGTGCCGCTCTTCGGCTTGGTGCTCACTGGGCGCCCCCGGCAGCAGCGGCGGCGCAGGCCGGCCACCTGCGCTCCATGAGCCAGCGCAGGCCCGGGTCGAGCGCGGCCATCAGGTGCGGGTCGACCTGGGTGACCTCGTCGCTCTTGATCTGCCGGTACAGCTCGAACAGCATCACGACCTGCTGCCAGTACGGTGCGAGGGGGAGCCGCTGGATGGTGTCGAGGCTGTAGCGGATCTCGTTGGTCCGCAGCGCTTCCTCGTGGGTCAGGACCTCCGTGATGGTCGCCGCCGTGGTGTTCTGCGGCATCGCCGGGAACAGAAAGGTGGTCGGAGCCGGGCGGTTGTCGACCTCGTTCAGCACGCGGCGGACCCGGTTGGCGCTGTGGTCGTTCACGTGAGCCGAGCCGATGGTGTGGGTGTAGGTGCCCAGGGCCAGGCCGAGCTGGATGGCGGCGTACTCCTGGATCACCGTGAAGGAGAACACGTCCGACAGCAGCCCGCAGTCCAGGTCGTTGGCCCGCATGTTGCACACCATGTGCAGGTGTCCGCCGCGTGCCAGGAGGTGGAGGCCGGCCAGGCACGCAACGTCCGGGTTGGAGCGGTCGGCGAGTTCCTGCGCCGAGAATACCGGCAGGTAGGCCCGCTTGCTGTCGGTCTCGTGCCGCAGCAGCTCCAGGGCCTGGTCGAAGGGCGAGTGCTGGGCGCCGTCGGCCGGGGTGAACAGCGTGTACCCGTACGCGGAGCCGCCGACGTGAACGCCGTCCACGCTGCTGGCGCGCATCTTCGGGGCGTAGTGGCCGATCATCTCCAGATCGCGGCGGCCGGCCAGAAACCACAGCGCCTCGGCGAACTGGAAGACCACGTTGACCTTCCGCTCGGCCAGGTACGGCAGCCGCTGCCGTGGGTCGGGGAGCTGGAAGCTGACACCGAGCACTTCCAGGGCGCTGTTGCCGCGCGCGTCGATCCGGTGCTCCGGCTGCTTCGTCGCGAGCCGTAACAGAGCGACGTAAGCACCCTCGACGCTGCGGAAGGTGGTGGCTGTGAGCAAGGCATCTCCTATGCGATGAGGTGCTGCGTCCGATATCGGACACGGCGCGGCGGGCGGGGCCGCCGCAGGCGGGTGGGAACGATGCCCGGCGGCATCAGATCCCAGCTGCCTCCTGGGCGGAGCAGATCGGTGATCTCCTGTACCGACCGCGGCTCGTACTGGATGCCGGCCGTGGCGTAGATGCCGACGAGGTCCTCCAGCTTCGGTACCTCGTCGCTGGTGTCGTGGGTGACGGAGATGGCGCTGCCCGGCGGCAGCCACTCCCGCAGCCGGACCATCACCCGCTCGGCCACGACGTGATCCACCCACGGCAGCAGATCATGCAGGAGGACCCCGATCGGCCGGCCGCGGTCCAGGTGCGCGATCGTGGGGTGGTCGAGCAGCTTGTCGATCTCCCGGATGTCGCCCTGGGCCACTGCGGTCCGTCCCAGGTACTCGTCCCATACGGTACGGGCGTGCCCACACACGATCGGATCGGCGTCGACGTACACCACCCGCGGGTCGACGTTCACCTTGAGCGCGGCCTCGTAGACGGGCTCCGGCCGGGGCCCGTACCTCTTGGTGCTCCACCACATCGGCAGACCACATCCCAGGTCGAGGAACTGAGTGATGCCCAGGTCACCGGCGAGGACGCGGACGACCTTCGGACGGTGGCTGAGGTTGGCCCACACCGTCAGCCATAACCACGGTGCTGCCCGGACCAGCTCCACGGCCAGTTCCCGGTCGGCCACATAGTTGTCCGAGCCGCCGAGCAGGACGTCGTAGATGCGCGGAACGAACGGCCGGTGCGAGAAGTGCATCGAGTAGTCGGACGCGGGGTTCTCGCTCACGCTGCCCCTCCTGCCCTGTTGATGACGGCCGCGTAGGACTGGCCGCGTGACCCGTCGACCACGGGCCTGCGGGTGACCCCCCACTGGCTGGTCGGTACGATGCCGGGCGCCAGCAGCTCCCACGGAGCCTTCGGGTCGAGCAGGTCGGCGATCTCCCGCAGCGAGCGCGGCTGGTAGTGGATGCCGGCCGCCGCGTACCGGTCGGCGAGTTCCTGCATCGCCTCCGGTATCCGCTCGTCGGTGACGTGCGTGATGGCGATGGCGCTGCCGGGCGGCGACCACTCGCGCAGTGTGGTTATCACCCGGTGGGCGGCCTCGTCGTCCCACCACGGCAGCAGGTCGTGCAGGAGCCAGGCGATCGGCGCCCCACGCAGGCACGCGATGTCGGGATGTGCGAGGAGCTGGTCGATCTCCCGGATGTCGGCCTCGATCGCCGCGGTGCCCCGGTACTTATCCAGCATGAACTTGGCGTGCGCGTGCACCATCCAGTCGTTGTCGACGTACACCACCCGCGGAGCGTCATGGACACGGCGCGCGACCTCGTACACGGGCTCCGGCCTGGGGCCGCGCCTCCTGCCGGTCAACGCGGGGGGCAGTCCGCAGCCCAGGTCTACGAACTGGGTGACGCCCAGGTCCCGGGCGATGAAGTCGACGGCGAGCGCCCGGTACTCACTGTCGGTCTGCACCATCTGCGGCCACCACGGGGCCACCTCCAGCAGTTTCTGGGCCAGAACCCGGTCATCCTGGTAGTGGTCCACGCCGCCGTCCAGGTAGTTGTAGACCCTGGCGACGCTGGGCCCCGTCAGGACGCGGACTCCCGGCTGTGTCTGCTCCGTCATGCCGTTGCTCCTGTCGGGCTGGTTGCCCTGTCGTTCTCGTCGTGCACCCGGTCGTCCCGGCGAACGGGACCCGCCTGGCCGTACCTGATCGCGGTGGACCTCTGGCGGGTGTGCATGCACCGCATGCGTCGCGCGACGATGTCGTGGAGAGTGGGCTGGCGCGGTGCTCCGCAGGTCATGCAGATGGAGGGCCAGGGCTTCGACCGGCCCGGGAAGGGGCCTTGCGGTTTGTAGCCGGCGGCCCGGAACGCCGCGTCCGCCCTGGCGACGAGTTGGGCCTGGATCTCTTCCTGCGTCAGCGGCCGGTACGTGGGCGGGCTGACTTTCGCGGGCGGGGGGTACGCCTCGTATTCCGGGGTGAAGCCCCCGAAGAGGGTGCCGAGGCTGTACCACCGTTGCGGCTGAGTGGTCATGTATGTCTGCCCCCTTTCGGAGAGGGATGGGCATGCAGCAGGCTCTGGGCGAGCGCGCTCGTCAGCTTCTCGGTCTGCTCGATCGACAGGGGGTGCAGCACCAGGAGGTGGTCCGTGCAGTCGGCGCAGAAGTCGGCGCGGGCAGGGTAGGCGTCGACCTTGATCTCGTCCCCGCCGAGTTCGTCTCCCAGGAACTCAGCGAGGGCGTCGGCGACCACGAACAGCTCCCGGCCGTCGGCCGCCCTCAGCTCGACAGGTGGCCCGCCGAGTGCGGCCCAGACCGTCCGTGCGTCCGGGAGGCTGAGCTGAATGCCCACCACGTAGCCGCCCAGGTAGTGGGGTTCGGTGGCGGTGGGAGCGGAGAAGTCGAGGGCCTGCATGACCTGGGTCAACTCCAGGACCAGGGTCTCCGGCGGCGGCAGTCTGTCGACTACGGCATGCAGCAGCCGGTTCGCGTCCTGGTCGGTGTACAGGGTGACGAGCACTCCTCGCCCGTGCGGGCCGGCGTGCGGTGCGGCGTCGGCCCGGATACCAGCCGCGGCCAGGACGTCGCGGACCCGCTCGGCAGCGCGCTCGTCAGCGGCGTCGATGTCCCGGGCAATGAGCGTGGGACCGTCGTAGGACAGCACGTGGATCCATCCCATGCCCGTCGCATTGCGCTGCACGAAGTGTGTGCCGGGAACACGGAAGGCAAGATCCTGTAGACGTGTGGCGACGTCGCCTGGATCGCCTTCCGGGCCGGGGGGCGGGTCGACGTGCGTCTCGGTCATGACGACTTCCGTTCCGGCGACGACTTCCCGAGTTCACGCATGGACACCAGGGCACGTGCGACCAGAGCCAGGTCGATCAGATGCTCCGGCTGCCTCGCTTCGAAGAGGCTGATGCCCAGGGCCTCGCGGGCCCGCTTCATGACGTGCTCGGCGGTCGCCCTCGTCTCTCCCTGCATGAGGTCGGCCATACGCTCGACGTCGTCCGGCAGCCGCGGGATCCCGGTTCGCGGATCACCCAGTACCGCCTCGTACGTGCGGCAGATCTCGGCATCGCTGACAGTCCTCGAGATGACCGGCCGTCCGACGGGCGAAGCCGGTTCGGGACCGTCCAGCTGCCAACCGAGCACCGTCTCGACGGCCTCCAGGATCTGGACCTTGTCGGGAACGTCCGGGGACAGATACGTCATGCCCTCACCTGCTCCGTGGGCACCGGCGCGGTACCGGACGGGGGCGAACCGGGGCGCCGGAAGATCCCGCACTGCCAGCCACGGGCCACGGCCTGCCACCGTGTCCGCGCGTCCAGAAGGCGCATGATCACTCGGAGGCGGTCAATCACTCCGTCCTCCGACAGGCCGAGCCGCTGTCCGATCTGCCGGTTGGTATGACCCGCCGCCACCAGCTCCAGAATGTGCACTAAGGGCTCGTCCAGCCGGACGTATTCGCAAGGCCACAGAGTGATCAGCCGGTCGCGGACGACAGCGTTGATCAGTGGAGCGTACTTCGGGACCGGGATCCCTAACTGCTCGCACGCCCGCCGCACGTCACGATCGAGCGTCGTCCTTGCGATCTGCAGAGCGGAAGCCGTGTCCTTCCGCGAGTTACCTTCGGCCAGCAGCCTGACGCCGCGCAGGATGCGCTGGGGCAGGACCACGGCGCGCTGCGCGGAGGACGCTGTTGACTGGGCAGGGGAAACATCCGCTCTTGCTCTTACCGCTGGCACGATGTCCTCTCGGAATTGCAGGGGGTGGTCGGTCAGGTGGAACCGTCCGGCTGCCGAGAGCACGGGCCCCGGCAGCCGGACGGGGCTGAGAGTCCGGCCCCCGGTGGCCTTCTCCGGGGGGGACGGACGTCAGAGGGTGGAGCCGAGATGAGCGGCGTGGGGTTCCAGCCCTGGACAGAACTGGCGGAGGGCGTCTCGTGAGGACCCGACGGGGACGACACGGCCCTTGCATGAGTGGGCCGGACATTCTCTTCTCGGGGTGGCTGGCGGTTTGGAAGGCGTCGGCCGCCCGGGACGGGGTGCCGCGAGGTCGACGCTGGTCTACACGGTGCTCTCCGTCGTGGCCGAGCCGGATTGGCCGGGCGCAGTGTCGGGCACGGTGACGGCGGCATCGGAGACGTCATCCGCTGTGGTGGCATTGGCGATCGTGACTCCGAGGAGCACGTATGCAGCCAGGTGACCGACCGCGAGGACGGCAGTTACCGCTCGTCCCGGTTCGTGACCGCGGCCCATCACGAGATCACCTGCCGCACAGCCGTTCTCACGCATGCATGCAGTGCGTTGTACAGGTTCTTCGCGCTTGCGTGACGACGGCCTGCCTTGTCGGGCGGCAGCAGCCAGTACGAACCAGGCGGCTCCGTGCGGTCCAACCGCGGTACTCCAACGAGGCGGATGTACGGCAGCGTGCCGCCTAGACAGTCGACGCCGAGCTTGACGACGTCTGCGTCCTGCGGCCAGAGCCGGTCCGTGCCCGGCGGGACCATGACGTACAAGCACGGACGGTGGGGATCGCAGAAAACTGCGCCGTCCACACTCAGTTCGTCCAGCCGTCGCCGCAACACCAACGGCTCCGTGTCGTAGTTGTATGCCGGGTCGAGCACCTCGTACGGCACGCGCACTGCGTCCCAGGTCACGCCAGCGGTCAGTAGCGCCACAGCCTGCTGTGACCACTCGATGCCCGCTGTCTCCTTATGTGGGGCCGCTTGCAGGAGCCATGACTCCGCCGCCACGCGGCGCGCATAGTCCGCACTGGTCAGCGCCTGCACGACGTTGACGCGCGTCACCGTACTGCCTCGGTGGCCAACGTCGACGTCGGCATGGCCTCGGCAAGGAACGCGTGCCGGCCGCGCAGCCACTCGGTCAACGGCGCGGACTTTGTGGTGTCGGCGCATGCGGTGCGGGAGGTGGTTACCAGGCCATGGGCCTGGCCGTTCTCGATGTACGTCTTTGCGAGCGGCCAGTTCGGCCGGGCGCCCAGCGGTGTCGCGGTCGCGGTGTGGTCGATGACCTCGCCGATGATGTCCCAGTCGCGGGCTGCGGCGTACTCCCGCAGGCGGACCACGGTCTCGTCCTGGTCCTGGCCGGGCGGGATGCACGCGTAGAGCACCACGGTAGCGCGGGAAGTGAAGCCGCTCGCCGCTGCCGCGATCGAGCGGCGCCGGGAGAGTTCGCCGGGTGTCCTCGTCATGTCTGTAACGGTGCCGCTACAGATCGTGCTGGTACAGCCACGAGGCGGCCGACTCCGGGAATTCGCTGAACCCGAAGTCGGCCACCTCGTACGATCGTTGGCCCTGCTGAACCGAAAAGTCAGCCGTTACGGCCGACTACCTGTTTCACAGAGCCGTCTTCCGAGTCGCGGGCAGGAACTCGTGACCGCCGTAAGTGCTCGGCGCCACCCCGATCAGTTCTGACACCCGCCGCAGTCGCGCGGTCGACGCCCGGCCCACCCGCTGCACGATTACGCCTGGCAGCGCCTGATGGCGTGCCCAGTCCGGAGCTTCCAGCAGCGCTTGTTCGAGGGTGTCCAGTGACGCGTCCCACTGCCGGGCGTCGGCCTGTGCCAGTGCCTTGTCCATCGCGTAGCGGTTTCGTGCTGCCTCGGTCAGCGCTGACACGTCCTGGATCGATTTGATGAGGTCGAGTGCCTGCCCGGTTTGCCCAAGGGCGACCTTGATGCCGACGGCCTGCGTTGTCGCGGTGACCGGTCCGAACAGCGTGCCGTGCGCTCGCACCTCTTGACCCATCCGGGCACCAGTGGCGTGCGACTGGGACAGGAAGTCCGCGGCGCGCTCCTTGTCCCCCATGCGACTCGCCACCACGGCGGCGAAGTTCACGTGGGAACCGTACGCGGTCAGCTGTTCCGGTGTGGCCTTGGAGAACCGCGGCTCGATGTCGACTGCCGCCTTCTCCGCCAGGGTCAGCGCCTCTGGGAGGCGGGCGTCCCGGAGGTAGACCCACGCTCGGCCCGAGCCGACTAGGGCCACCCGCATGTCGTCCGCAGCTCGTTCGGCGGCCAGGTGCGCGTGACCGATTGCGGCGTAGGCGAGGTCGCGGGCACCCATGAGATTCGCCACGTATGCAGCGAGCCGGTAGGCGTCGGACATCACCCCGAGGGCCGCTGCCTGCTCGTCGGCGGGCTGCTCGCGCAGTCGCACGGCCGCCGAGGTCAGGAACGGCGCGATCACGGTACCGGCCTCGACGTACCGACCGCGCCAGTACAGCTCCCAGCAGCGATCCGTGGTCTGCTGGAGTTCGTCCAAGGGCGCGGCCTCAACGTTCGCCGGCACGATGCCGGCCGCCGTGTCATGGACGGCCCGAGCGAGGTCGCGAATCATCCTGCGGTCGTTCTGGGCCATCGCTCGACGAGGCGCCTGCTGACCGAGGAGGACCGAGAGGTCGACGTTGAAGGCGTCGGCGATCTTCAGGAGGGTCGGCAGAGACTGCCGCTTGTTTTGCTCCACGTTCTGAATGGTGGCGGTGGTGAGGCCGGTGATCTCTGCCAGGTCGGCCTGCCGCATCTCGCGGCCCCTAAGGATCTTGATCCGCTCACCAGTGCTGTAGTCGCTCCATTGGGGCATACTGGCTCCATTCCTAGCGCTCACTGGGAACGGTACCCGTACACGGCGTACCTGAGACGGCGAACGCCCTCTACGCCCCATGCTGTAGGGGGCGTTCGCCGTCTCAGGGCCAGCCCCGGCCGTCATCCCAAGGGGGACGGGCTACCTGCGGGTCCCCGACGACGGAGACGGTCAGACGGGCAGGCCGACCACCTGCTGGTGCGCCTCTCCCAGGGCTTCCCCTTCCGTTTGCCGCGAGAGCGGCCTACAATCGCCCTGCGTGGGTCATCACCTCCTGGGGTGAGGCCCCTTTTTTGTGCCTGCTCACCGGAGTTGCCTCCCTTTCGGTGCACCCCTGGAGCCGGGGCACTTAGGCACTGTCTATTGCGCGCGCAATAGAAGTCCCTTAGCTTGGTCAGTGCCGGATCGCCCGAGCCGGTCAACCGCTGGAGCCTCTCCGTAGGTTGCGCGCGCAATAGATGTAAGGAGATCGTGGCGTGGACACGAACCGCTCGCGTCCGCCCGCACGTCCTCCGGGCGGTCGCCCGCCGAGAGGACCCACGTTGGCCCGCCCCAAGAAGCGCCCCGACCCTGCCCTGGTTCAGCAGGCCGCCGACAAGCTCGACAGCATCGGCGAGCCCGTACTGGCCGCGGCCGTCCGCGAGACGCTGCCGGAACTCACCCGGCCCCGGGTTCGGGAGGGCAACCCGACCCTCCCCCTCTACACGTACCGGGACACCTGGACGGCCGCGCAGAAGGCCGGCTCCATCCCCGACCTCGTCGAGGAGGGTTTCACCGCCTTCCTCGCCGGCCGCTTCAAGCCGAAGCCAGCCCCCCGCGGCGCCGGCGGTGCCAAGAGCAACTTCAGCGCCCGCGCCACCGCCGAACGCCGGCAGGAGGTAGCCGACTACGTCGAGGCGCACGCCGACGAACTCGGCTGGTCCCCATCGCCGCAGCAGGTAGCCGCGGCCTGGCTGGAACACCGGTTCGGCCCCCACAAGCGCACGTAGCGCTCGCTGCGGGGGCGTCGGCCTGGACGCCGACACCGGGCGCGCCCCCGACACTTCACGTTCCCCAAGGGAGATAACCGCAGATGGCAGGCACCAAGGCCGCCGGCACCGCCGGCGGCTCCACTCAGCGCACCCCGAAGCACCTCGACGCCGCCGCGTCCGGCTACACCCTCGACCTCACGCCGGCACAGCTGGCCGGCCTGGCCAAGCTCCGCGAACCCTTCCCCCCGGAGGCGATTGCCAAGCGGCCCACGATCTCGTGCAGCGGCTGCCGGGACGCCAAGGACAAGGTGTGCAGCAGCCACAGCAAGAGCGCGTGCCGGGACTGCGGCCAGTACATCACCACGGCCCACAAGCACCTCGACTACGTCGGGCACGCCGAGGCCACCGACCGGCTCCTGGAAGTGGACCCCACCTGGAACTGGGAGCCGATGGCCAAGGACGCCAACGGCCTGCCACTCCTCGACGTCGACGGCGGCATGTGGATCACACTCACCGTGTGCGGCATGACCCGTAAGGGCTACGGCGACGCCGTCGGCAAGCGCGCTGGCACCACCGCCACGAAGGAGATCATCGGCGACGCCCTGAGGAATGCGGCTATGCGCTTCGGCATGGCCTTGGACCTGTGGGCCAAGACCGACCTGCACGCCGAACCCCCGCACCCCGCCGAACCGTTCATGGACGCCCTCCGGGACCAGCGCGTGTGGTCGTCGTCGGAGTGGCTGGCCGGTGTCCGACGGGAGGCCGAGGAGGCCGGCCAGCTCGACTTCGTCGTGCCCCGCGGCGGCGGGAAGACCCTCGGTGACGTCATCGACGCACAGCTCGCCGTCCTGGAAGACGCCGCCCAGCGGTACGCCGAGATGAAGCTCGAGAAGGAGGAGGAGCAGCGCCGGCGCGTGGAGGAGCGGGCCGCCGCCGTCGCGCAGGTCGCCTCCGAACGCCCCGACCCGACGCGTCAGTCCAGGACGCCGGCCGGACAGCAGCCGCCCACGTCGGCCCCGCCGACCGGTAAGCCGTCGCCCTACGAGCACCTGAAGACCACCGCGGACATCCGCACCGCGTGCGGGGAGGTCTGGCTCGACCCGGACGCCCTTCAGAGTCTCCTGGACCGGGCGACGCAGATCGGGGCCGCGTCGGCGCCGGCCGACCCGAACAAGCCGCGCGGCGTGTCCCTCGGGGGCGCCATGCGGACACAGATCGAAGCACTCCGCCGGGCCCAGGCCCAGCGGGCCAGCACCGGGCAGGCGTCCGACGCCGCCCACCAGTACGCCAACCAGCACGAGGAAGGGAGAGACCCGGGTGACCTCGCGGGATGAATCCCGCTGGCCGTCGATGTGGGGAGCCGGACAGGAACCTGTCCGGCTCCCTTCGCTTTGTGCGACGGCTCAGCCGGTAGAGGAGGAATGGCGATACGACGCCGCCTGCGCTGGGGAGGAGACAGACCTCTTCTTCCCCGTCGGCACGAGCGCGGACGCCCTCATACAGACCGGGCAGGCCAAGGCCGTCTGCGCCCGCTGCCCGGTGCGGACGGAATGCCTGTCCTTCGCCCTCGACACCGGTCAGAGGGACGGCGTTTGGGGCGGCCTGTCCGAGACCGAACGCCGGCAGCTCAAGCGCAGCAGGACGAGGAAGGGGAAGCCGTGACGAAGCTGACCAAGGCCGAACGCCAGGCCGCGGCCGTGCGTGACGCGACCCTCGAAGATCTCCTCGCCGCGGCGTGGCCCTGGGACATCGACCGCGTCAAGGCGGTCGTCCTGGCCGTCGCCAAGGCGCGCGGTGAGGTGTCCGCCAACGATGTCCGGGAGTTGCTCGAGGAACGCCTGCACCCCCTGATCGGGCCCGCGTTCAACTCGCTCACGCACCAGCGCGGCCCGCTGGTGAACACGGGCCGACGGGTGCCGTCGACGTCGCGGCCGACGAAGGGGCACGGCATCGCCGTGTACCGGTGGGCCGCCGTAGACCGCGACGCGGCATGACCGCCGCCGTCCTCATCTTCGCGTGCGCCGCCTCCCTGGGCGGCCTCACCGCCGGGTGGGCGGCACGACGCCACATGAACCGCGCGCTGGCCGTCGAGCACGACCGGCGCGCCCGTGACGCCGACGGCCACCGTGCCGAGGTCGCGCAGCTACGCCGCGGCCGGCCCGCCGACGTCCTCGTCGTCCAGGCCGCCACGGCCGTCATCGATAACGCCCTCCGGGGCCTGGAACAGCAGGGCAGGGAACCGTGACCGGTTGCGGACGGCCCCCGGAGACCGGGCCCCACCGTGCACGAACTCCTCGTCGACGACGCCGAACCGCTGGCCGACACGGCATGACTTGAGGACCCCCGATGGACCAAACACCCCCGCGCCCGCCCCAGCTCGATGGGGTGGGCGCTCTGCTGTTCGACACCATGTCGGGCATCTCCGAAGCCGCGTACGGCGACCGCTGGCACAACGGCACCGAGTACGGCGTGTGGACCCTGCTCACCGTGCCCCGGATCCGCTGGGGCCGCGTCCGCGCCGACCACGCCGACGTCGCGTCGGCCCTGGTCACCATCCGCGCCCTCGTCCTCCAGGCAGGCATCTGGATCGCCTGGCCGGCCGGGGAACGCAACCCGATCGTCATGACCCTCGACAACTGGCGGATCCGCTACGCGACCGCCGCGCCGGCCGGGAGGCGGCTCATCGCATGACTACCGACACCGCGCCGGCGTTCCCCGTGTGCCAGTGCTGCCCGCGCCGTCTCCTCGGCCCCGAGGTGCAGCACGGCCGCCTCGTGTGCCGGCCCTGCGAGCAGCGCATCGACGCCGAGCTCGGCGAGGTCGCCGACCTCTGGGAACGCCTCCCCGAACTCCTCATCCCCGGCACGGCCGGCGGCGACGACGCCGGCGAACGCACGGCCGGCCCGACCGGATCGAAACCGCCGACGAACCTCGCCGTGCTCTCCCTCCTCGGCGGCGGCGTGACCGAACCGCTCCTCGCCGAAGAGGACGCATGGCGGCGGGAGTTGCGCAAGAGCGGGCACTACCCGCTCACCCCGCACCGCGGCGGCCAGGACAACACCCTCCGCGGCACGGTGCACTGGCTGCGCCTGAACTTGCACTGGGCCTGCGGCGCGTACCCGGACGTCGACGACCTCGACCAGGCGCTACGCCGACTTCTCGGCGAGATGCGCGGCCTGGTGTCCGGCGACCGCCGCCGACGCGAGGCCCTCGAACCCCGCTGTCCGATGCCGGCGCGCGGCCATGCCGAGGACGACCCAGCCGCGCCGAAGTGCCGGGGACAACTCACTTACGACCCGCGGAAGTCGGTCATCCGCTGCGACACCTGCCGGCGCGCGTACGGGCCCCACGAGTGGGACATCGTCGGCGCCCGGGCCGGCCTCATCACCCTGCCGTTCACGCTCCCCGCCGCTTAGGAGGCGCCGTGTTCTCCCGTAAGCCCGCCGACGACCCACCGGCGCCCGACCTTGACGAGGTCGCCGAGGTCCGTGCCCAGATGATCAACGGCTTCCTGGCCCTGCACGAGGACATTGCACCGGCCTTCGACGCGGCCGACGGCATGCGGGTCGACCTGGTCGCCCGCGGCTGGTCGCCGCCGATGGCCGAGATGCTCGTCGCGACCTGGCTGCAACGCACGCTCATCAACCTCACCCCGCTCATCGGAGGCCCCCAGTGATCCACCGGACCCCGCAGCCCGGCGACATCGGCCTGACGTCCATCACCGGCCTGGTCGGCCGGCTGATCCGTATCGGGCAGTGGCTCAACGGCGACGGCTTCGGCCGCTACCAGCATGCGTTCGTCGTCCTCCCGGGCGGCCTCCTCATTGAGGCCATGCCCGGCGGGGCGACGGTGCGCCCGCTGTCGGAGTATGACGACCGCGACGTCCTGTACGTGTCGCCGGCGGGGCTGACGCCAGCGCAGCGCAAGGCGATCGTCGACTGCGCCCTCAAGTACCGGGGCGTCCCGTACTCCTTCGCCGACTATGCGGCGCTCGCCGCGCACCGCCTCCACCTGCCCCTGCCCTTCCTGCGCTCGTACGTGCAAGCGAGCCACCACCTCATATGCAGCCAGTTGGTCGACCGCGCGTACCTGGACGCCGGCATCCAACTCTTCGACGATGGGCGGTGGGAGGGGTATGTGACCCCGATGGACCTTTACAACCTGCTCGCCGACAACACCCGGTGAGCGGATTACGAGCAGACGACCACCGGGGGCGTCGGCGCATCCTCGCCGGCCCAACCGACCGCCTGCTTGGGCTGCCGACGGGCCGCCCGCACCGCCCGACGGATCCGGGCCTGGGCCTCGTTGCGCGGCAAGGTGTCGGCGGCGGTCGTGTCGTCCACGGTGTCCGCGGGCGCGCGCCTGTGCGCGGGGGCGGCGGACGTGCCGGCGCCGTGGACGACGGACAGTGCCGGCCGCCGCGCCGACGGCTGCGCGGTGGTCACGGCGGCGAACCGGTCCTCCCGCTCCCGCTCGCAGTGGCGGCAGGCCGCGCCGTCGTACCAGATCACCCCGGCTTCACACGCCGGGTCAGTGCATGTGCACTTCTCGACACAGCCGTACCGCGTAGCGATGACCTGCCGTAGCCAGCCGTAGGGTTTATGGATGTCGGCGGGGGACTTGCTGATCAGGGCGGCGGTCAGCCGGTAGGCAAGCTGACCGGCGCTGAGGCGGGTCAAGGCATCGGCCACGTCTTGCTCGGCCGCCCGCCGCTGCCAGTCGGTCATGCGGTCCAGCAGCAGAATCCGCACCTCCGGGACGCCCAGGACCCGGGTGATGTCCTCACGGCACGGCTTCGCCGTGGCCGCTCCGGCCGTCGGCAGCGGCCGACGCGCGATGACGGCCTGCTCCTGCGACGGAGCGGCGCGCGCATCGTCCGCGCCCCCCGCTACCTCAGCTTGAGGACCGGGTACCAGCCCGCGATCCTGATGCGGGTCTGCGGAGAGGGGCCCTGAGTCGGGTGCCGGGTCGGGCTTCTCGGGATCTGACAAACCGTGCCGGTCGCCCTCCAGCAAACCGTGCCGGTTGCTGTCGGTGGTCTTGTCGGCCCTGGGCTGCTCGGTGGTCGTCGGCTGCTCGAGGACGGCCCGCCACTGGACCGGGTCGTCATCGAAGACCACCAGGCCCGCCTGGAACGCCTCCTCGGCCCACTGTGATGCCGTCTCCTCGGGCACGCCGTAGGTGTCGGCGAGTGTCACCGGGAGACACGTGACGGGGCCGGTGGCGGCCAGGACGCGCCACGCCGCCCAGCCGCCGAAGCCGACCCGGCCCGGTTGCGAGGAGGTCAGGCCGGCCGACGGGTCGAGCCGGTCGAGGGTCCACGCCTGGGAGAGCGGCAAGTCGCCGGGCAGTCGTCGCAGTACTGCGACGACGTCCCGCTCCCGGCCCTGCGGCCGTGGCCGGCGGACCACCACCGGTATGTAGGTGCTGGCGCTCACCGTGGAGACACCGGGCTTCCGACTGTCACCGCGGCGGTCGCGTACCAGCAGCAGACCGGCCGCCCGCAGTTCCCGCGTCCACTCCCGCACGAGGCGCTCCGAGACGCCCAGTTCGGCGGCGATATCCCGGGCGTAGCGACGGCAGGATCCCTCATCGCCCGCCCACCAGACCAGGACGGCATACAGGAGCCAGGCACTGGGCGAGATCAATCGGATGGGCACCAACTGCTCGTGAGACGTTCCGTCACAGACGAGCGTGAGAGTCCACGTCGGAGCCCAGCCGCCCAGCTGACCGCCCTTACGGCGCGCGAAGAAATGCGTGGGCAGGCCGCGTTCCTGGCGTTCCTGCGCCACGAGCGGGCCGCGTCCGTCCAGGTTGGCCAGCAGCGGCGAGTTGTCCGCCAGGAGACGAGCGAGACGCGGCGTGCTGGTCCCGACGGCGTCGGCGAGGGTGGCCTGCGCTGCCGTGCACCGCCCCTGCCCCAGGGCGCATGCCAACTCGACGACCGCCCAGACGGCGGCGTGTGAGGCGGTGGCCTTCCCGGAGCGGACGGCGTCCACGAGGACGAGAGGGAGCTTCGTCTGCCCGCGGTTGTGGACGGTGAGCCCGAGACGCGTACGGGACGCCTCGCGCGCGGCGTGGCGCTCGGCTGCCGGACGGGTGGCGGCACGGCCGCGCTTCGGCCGGCCGTCCTCGGCGGCGATGCTCGTCGGCAAGGAGTCCTCTCCATCCGCGTGGTAGAGCGCGAACCCCGGACTGATGGCATCGGGGTTGGCTACGAGTGGGCGTGGCGGCCCCCATCGGTCGCCGCCGCTACGGCCGGCGCTCGGCAGGAGCCGTTCGCATCAGGCGGCAGTCCGGGGGGTGGCGTCCGCTACAGCGCCACCGCTTTCCGGGGCGAGACGAAGGACGCGCAGAAGGTCGGCAGTGACGACGCGGTAGCCCCTGCCCGCTCGGATGATCGCGCACGGGAACTCTCCGGCTCGGGCAAGGGCGTACGCGGTCGTCCGCCCGAGGCCGAACGCGCGGCCGGCGGTCTCGACGTCGGTGGTGGCGGGCAGGGCAAGGAGTTCGGCCCTGCTGAGGCCCTGAGCCGCAAGCGTTGTCATTATTCGTGTCACTCCTCGCGGATTCTGTGTCGCAACGACATGGCGAAGCTTCTGCCCTGCGCCCGCCCCATGTCAAGCCGTGTTGTCTTGTACGAACACAAAAACCGTGAGACCGTGCCGCCATGACACAGAGCGCGACCGAGACCCCGTGGTCCGAACGGCTGGCCCTGTCCGTCGCCCAGGAGGTGCGCCGACACCGGCAGCGGCTAGGGGTGAGTGCACAGCAGCTCTCGGAAAGGTGCGCCGAACTGGGGATGCCGATCCAGCGCTCGGTCCTCGCGAACATGGAGAGCGGCCGGCGGTCAACCGTCACGGTGGCCGAGGTGCTCATCCTCGCCGCCGCGCTGGACGTCGCGCCGGCGCAACTGGTGTTCCCCGTCGGGTACGAAGAGACTTGCGAGGCGCTACCGAATCGCACCCTCGAGCCAATCGACGCCGTCGACTGGTTCGCGGGAAATGCGCCTTCCCGCGGACTGCCGCGCTCCACTGGGGCAAAGCCCGTTTGGGTCCTGCGTCAATATCGAGACCTCCTTGCTGAAATTCGATTCCACATCTCGGCGCTGGAGCAGACGAGGGAGCGAATCGCCGCGCTCACGGACGAAGGTAAGGAAAAGGAGAAGTCGAAAGCGGCGGTCGAGGAGAAGCTGCACAGCGTCGAGGCCGGTGACGCCACTGTCGATCCGTCGTGGGTTGAGCTCGGAAAGGTCTTCCTGGACGGCCTGCAACGGTCCGAGCGTGAGCTGGAGCGGGCCCTCGTGCGCGAGCGGGAGTTCATCGAACGACACGAGCACACGCTCATGCGGCAAGGGAAAGAGATTGCGGCGGTAAGGCGGCGCATTACCGAGGAAGGGTGGGCGCTGCCCTATTTGCCGAAAGACATTGAGCCATACGTTTTGCCGTGGAATGATGTGGAGTCGTGGGTCGTTCCCTGGCCCGAAAATCTCGATTCGTCTCACGAATAAGAAACGTCACAGGAGGAGCCGTGCGGCGTGCTGGTGGTATAACCAAGCGCTGTGAGTGCCGAGGCCCGGACAAGAAGCGGCTCGGCACGTCATGCCCGGACCTGAAGAAAAAGAACCACGGCAAGTACGAGATCCACCAAGAACTCCCCGTCGACAAGGACGGGGAGCGTCGCCGTTTCCGTCGCACCGGCTACACCCAGGTCAAGGACGCGGAGAAGGACCTCAACAAGATCCGCGCCGTCCTCGAGGTAGCCGATGAGGACGACGAGGAGCACGCCATCCAGATCGGCGACCTCCTCGCCAAGGTCCAGAGTGAGCGCGCGCCCATTCCGGACGCGGCCGAGGTGAAACGACGTCTCACCGGCGGCATGGCCCTCGACAGTGACGTAACGGTCGGGGCCTGGCTCGACGCCTGGGCTGCTGCGAGGAAGAAGAAAACGAAGCGACGTACCTCGAGTGGGTACGAGTCCCACATCCGTGTGCACCTGAAGCCCGGCCTGGGAAGGTACAGGCTCGATCGGCTGAACATCGGTCACGTGCAAGCGTTTTTCGACGAGATCGACGATCGCAATGAGGTGGTGGCGGCGGAGAACGCCGCGCGCCGGGAGCAGGAGGCTCGCTGCAAGTGGGGCAAGAACGGCCGGCCGTCCCGGGCCGAATCTGAACGTCTGGCAGCCGAGCGTGAAAAGCTGGCCGCGATGCCGCCGTACCGGCGAATCACCGGTCCGGCGACGAAGCAACGGATCAGGGCTACGCTCCGCGCCGCGTTGAACGCGGCAATCCGCCAGCAGCTCATCACCTTCAATGCGGCAGAGTGGGTTGAGCTGGAGTCGGGCAAGCGACCGAAGGCGAAGCTGTGGACGGATCAGCACGTCGAGCACTGGCGCCGCACCGGCGAGAGGCCGAGCCCCGTCATGGTGTGGACGCCTGAGCAGGCCGGCGTTTTCTTGGACGAGGCCGTGGAGTCGAGGTTCTACGCGTTCTACCACTTGATCATGACCCGCGGCCTGCGTCGCGGCGAAGGAGTCGGACAGGACTGGCGTCACGTCGACCTCGACGCCGGCCTCATCACCCCGAGTCGCGCGCTGAACGTCGACAACTGGGAAGTCTTCGAGGACGATCTGAAGACTGAGGAATCGGCTAGCACCATCGCTCTCGACTCCCTGAACATCGCCATCCTGCGGCAGCACCGCGTGCGGCAGCTTGAGGAGCGCGACGCCTGGAACCGGTACGCCGCCGCGGAGCGGGCCAAGGGCAAGGACGTCCGGGACTGGGAAGACACCGGCAAGGTCTTCGTGGACGTCGACGGCACCTGGCTCCACCCGGAGAAGGTCTCTGAGGAGTTCCGGCGGCTCTACAAGCGGGCGGGGTTGCCTCCGGTGAGCTTGAGGGACTGCCGGCACGTCGCTGGGACGCTCGTCCACGCTGGCGGCGGCGACATCCACGCTGTGAAGAAGACGCTGCGGCACTCGACGATCCAGCTCACGTCCGACACGTACACCGAGTTCCTCGAGGAGGTCGACCGCGAGATCGCGGAGAAGGCCGCCGCCCTCGTGCCCCGCGCCCGTCGTAGTCCGGAGGCTGACCGGCCCGCCGCGTAGAGTTTGGTCGAGCAGCCTCACAGGGCCCCGTCACCGCAGGTGGCGGGGCCTTTCTGCTCGGCCATTGCTCGGCCGAACGCCGTGGAACTCCCCGGCATGCGGCGGACGGACCGGCATTCGACGGCACGGGGCTCAGCGCTACGACCTGCGGTTTAATGGAGCTGCCGACACGGGGTGACATGGGCCAGCACCCGCCGATCTGGGCCGTAACTATTAGAGCCACAGACTCATAATCCGTCGGCCGTGGGTTCGAGTCCCACCCGCCCCACCACAGCAGGTCCGTGCAGAAACGATGTGACCTGCGGTCACGCTCGGGTGCCGGCCCAGGAGGAGAAGGCGGCCCGGGCCGGCGGCTGCCGCACGCTCAGCCGGCCGGAGTGTTCCGTGCCGCCCCGCGTGCGTCGGTGAGGGCTCGCTGCCTGAGGCCGCCGAACAACTGGATCGTGGCGGCGGCCAGGACGTCGTCCCTGCCGACGGTCCGCCTGTCCCCCCTGCGGGAGGACAGGGACAGCAGGGGATCCTTGAGCAGGCCCGTCAGGAACACGCTCGCGATTCCGTCCAGGTCGCGGACCACCGCCGGGACGGCCGTCGCCCCCCGGCTCCGCAGCAGCTTCCTGATCCCGGCCTCGAACCGGTGGGCGCCGGCCACGGCACTCGGTCTGCGCGGCCCGCGGCGCTGACGAGAAGGCACGACGACACCCTCGGCGTCGTACAGGGCACCGGTCAGCGTTTCACGCCTCCTCTCGTCAAAGCGGTGTTCAGGGACGTGACCCCGATGCCCCGCTGTCGGAGTTGTCGCAGGCCTCGGCTGCCGCCGCCGAGTCGCGGCGGCGGCCGGTTCCCCGGCGCGGGTTCAGCCCTTCTCGGCCCAGAAGTCCCCGCCGCTGCTGGTCTGGCCCACGCAGTTGTTGCGGGAGGTGTTGACCCAGGTGCCGCCGACTCTCACTTCCCCGTAGATCTTCTCGCCCGGCTTCATGGGCACGTCTTCTCTCAGCCTGAGCCGCATCTGCACGTGGAGGGACGTGCGGGGCTTCAGCGTGTCCGGGGCGGGGACGGGGGTGCGGGAGCCGCGGAGCGTCTTCCAGAGGTGCTGTGAGGTGTCCCAGTACTGCAGATCGATGTACTTACCCAGGTAGGCGTGGTCCATGTCGTCGTCGATATTGAGCGCCCATGCGGTGAGTCTGAACGACTCGACCTCCATCGGCGAGGCGTTGGTGAGCGTGGTGGTGAAGAGCGTCCAGCGGGTGCTTGGAGTCAGCTTGTCGGGTATGCCGAACGAGCGGGTCACGAAGGTGTTCTCGTGGTACTTCCCCTGGCTGACTTCGGTGCATACCGGTACCGGGGTGTCGGCCGCCTGGGAGACGGGGGCGGCTGCCATCGCCACGGGGAGCAGGGCGGCCGTCGCGGCCGTGAGGGACAGGGCGCGGGGCAGTTTCATGGTGATCTCTTTTCAGGCTCTGCGGAGTCTCGGAGGAAGGGCTGTGCTTACGCGGTGACGTCCGTGTCGCCGCCGCCCGCACCGGCCATGGCCTTGCGGCGCCGTACGACGAAGACCGCACCCGCGCCGACCACCACCGCGGCGCCCGCGGCGAGGCCGATCGCCGGGAGCGCGGACGAGGAGCCGGTCTCGGCGAGGTTGCCGCCCTGGGGGCCGGGGCCGCCGGTGGAGGCGGAGCCCCCCGTGCCGCCGCCGGGCGCGGAGCTCCGGCCGGGCGACGCCGTGCCGCCCGGCTCACCCGGCCCGGCGGTCGGGGACTGCGTCGGCTTGGCGCCCACCGGGAGGATGGTGAAGTCGTACCAGCCTTCCTTGGACGAACCACAGGAACCGTCGCGGTTGCGGTAGTCGGCGGCGACGAGTGCGTACCCGGGGCCGGGCTTGGCGCTCTTGACCACGTGGGTGCGCAGCTGGAACGTGCGGGTGCCGTGCGGACCGACGGGGATGAGGTCGAACAGGCGGCCGGGTTCGAAGTCTTCGTAGGGCTTCCACCGCCCCGACTTGGGGTCGTGGTACTCGGTTTTCAGCTCCCAGTACGGCCGGTCGACGTCCGCGGCGGAGATCACGTTCAGATAGGGCCCGACCTCGTTCAAGGTCTTGCCGGTGGTGTTGGTGAGCGTCATCGAGAAGGGGGACCAGGGGCCGTCCGCGACCAGTTGGGTCGGCAGCCCGTGGAGGGCCACGCGTACCTCGTCGGACTCGAACGCGCAGGGCCGGCCACGGGGATCGTCGGGGGCCCCGGCCCCGCCGGGCCTCTGCTCGGTGGCCTCCCCGGTGGTCCCGTCGGCCTTCCGCTGGTTCCCCGAGGTGTCCCCGTCGTCGTCCTGGGAGGCCGGGCCGCCGGCCTCGGTCTCGTCCGGGGTGCCTGTTCCGCCGTCGTTCGTCGGGGCGTCCGTCGGCGGCTGGGCCGGTTTCGGGGTATCGGGGGTATGGGGTGTGCCGGGATTCGCGGGCGTGCGGGGGCCGGTGTCCGGTACCGGATCCGTGGCGAACGCGGCGGTGGGGGCGGCCAGTACGGCGGCGGGTGCTATCACGGCGGCCGCTGCGGCGGCCGTCAGGGCGCGGCGGATCTTCATCCGGCAGACCTTTCGGATTCCAAGTGCCGTCTGTGCGGCACCGGTTGGCGTGCGTCGGCACGGGCCGTGCGTGACCCGTGGAGCGCGTGGGCGCGCACGCGGACCAGGTCCGTACGCGCACATCCGCGCTCGTACGTGACTCCTCGCACCGCGAAAAAGTTGCACACTCCAGTCACTTGGGTGGCGAACAGAGTGGGTTGCGCCGGGTTGACGAACGTGCGGCGCCGAGGTGAACGGGCCGTGTCCGGGTGCCGCCCGGCGTGGGCGCGGGAAGCGACGGAGCGTGGCGCGCACCCCCTCGCAGCGAGGATCCGGACCGGGGCAGCCGCCTGCCCGGACCGCCGGCCCCCTGTCCGTGCCGTCCTGGACGGCCGCCGGGGCTCCGGTCATGTCCGTCGCGGTCGGGCCGGCGCCATGGGGCCGAGGCCCGGTCCGGCGGGGGCCGGCGGGGAAGTCGACGGGGTTTCGGTCATCCTGTCGGCAGGGGGGACCTGTCCGGTTCCGGGGGGCCGGTGCCGTCGGGGACTGTCCGTCCGGCACCGCGTTCCCTACGGTGGGGGAGCCACCGCCGAACCGTGCGCCGACCGGTGCCGGGAAGGAGAACGGCCGTATGACATCCACGCCCAGGCCTGCCGGAGGTTCCCCGGACGACCCCGCCCCCGGGGCCGCCGGCGGTACGCTCGACGCCTCCGTTTCCGGGGCCGCCGGCGGTACGCTCGACGCCTCCGTTTCCGGGGCCGCCGACCGTACGTCCGGCGGGCCCGCCGCGTCCCGGCCGGGGGCCCTCGTCGCCGGCGGAGGGGACCTGCTCGACGCGGCGCGCCGGCTGGCCCCCGGGGCGGTCGCCCTGCGCCGCGCCCTGCACCGGGGCCCGGAACTCGCCCTGGACCTGCCGGCCACCCAGCGCCTGATCCTGGACGCGCTCGACGGTCTCGGCCTGGACATCCGCACCGGGCGCGCCCTGTCCTCCGTCACCGCGACCCTCACCGGGGCGGCCGACGGCCCGACGATCCTGCTGCGCGCCGACATGGACGCGCTGCCGGTCACCGAGGACACCGGGCTGCCGTTCGCCTCGCGCGGCCCCGGCCTGATGCACGCCTGCGGACACGACGTCCACATGGCGATGCTGGTGGGCGCGGCCCGGCTGCTCGCCGGGCGGCGCGAGGCGCTCCCCGGGCGCGTGGTGTTCATGTTCCAGCCCGGTGAGGAGGGCCATCACGGAGCCCGCCTGATGATCGAGGAAGGGGTGCTGGAGGCGTCCGGCAGCCGGGCCGACGCCGCCTTCGCCCTGCATGTGAACCCGAACATGCCGGCCGGCGCGGTGCTGCTGCGGCCGGGACCGCAGCTGGCGGCCTCCGACCGGTTCCGGGTCGTGGTCCAAGGCCGCGGCGGGCACGCCTCGGCCCCGCACACCACCTGCGACCCGGTGCCGGTGGCCTGTGAGATCGTGCTCGCCCTGCAGAGCGCGGTCACCCGGGGCGTCGCCGCCGACGACAGCGCCGTGCTCAGCGTGACCCGGCTGACCGCGGGCACCGCGACCGGCGTCATCCCCGACACCGCCGAACTCTCCGGCACCCTGCGCACGCTGGCCGAGCCGACCCGGCGACGGCTGCACGAGGCGATCGCCCGGGTCGCCCACGGGGTGGCCGCCGCGCACGGGGCCACCGCGGAGGCGACCGTCGTCCCCGGCTACCCGGTCTCCGTCAACGACCCCGGCATGACCGCCCTCGTCCGGCGCGCCGCCGCCGACGCGCTCGGCCCCGACGCGGTGCACGCCCTGCCCGCCCCGCAGATGACGGCGGAGGACTTCTCCTACGTGCTGCGGGCCGTCCCCGGCGCCCTGGCCTTCCTCGGCGCCTGTCCGCCCGGCCACGCCCCGCACGAGGCCCCGTCGCTGCACTCGCCCCGCATGACCGTCGACGAGGACGTGATCGCCACCGGCATCGCCTGCGAGGCCGCGGTGGCCCTCGCCTTCCTGGCCGGCCGCGGACGCCTGGACGGTTGACCCCGGGGCGGACGGGCCGTAGATTCCCGTGCCGTCCTGCTCAATGGTCCAGACCAGATGTCGGGGGATCGGCGTGCGCGAACCCGTGTCACCGGTGTCACCCGGCTCGGTGAACGCCCCGGATCCCGCCGCCGCGCCCGCGTCCGGCGGGATCTTCTCGCCGCCGTACCTCGCCGCCACCCTGACCTTCACGGTCGTGATGTTCCTGACCGGGTTCGCCGCCCTGGCCGTGGTGCCCACCCTGCCGACGGCGGCCCGCGACCTGGACGGCGTGTCCCTCTTCCCCGTCGTGGCCGGCTGCTTCGTCGCCGCCGGTCTGTTCGGCGGGGTGCTCGGCGGGCACTGGGCGGACCGGTCGGGCGCCCGGCGGCCCCTCGCGCTCGGCATGGTCCTGTCGGTGCTCACCCTGCTGGTGTCCGCCTCCAGCGTGTCCGTCTGGCAGCTCGCCGCCGGCCGGTTCGTGGACGGCCTGGCCGCGGGCCTGGTCGCGGTGTCGGTGACCACCGCCATCGGCCAGGCCTACCCCGAGCACCTGCGGCCCCGGATGCTCGCGCTGCTGAGCGCCGGCTGGGTCCTGCCGTCCCTGCTCGGCCCGCCGCTGGCCGGCCTGGTCGTCCAGTGGTGGTCCTGGCGCGCGGTCTTCTACGGCCTGGCCGTGCTGACCGCCCTGCCCGCCGTGGCCCTGGTCGCCGTCCTGCGCCGGGCCCCCGGCACGGCCACCCAGGCGGCCGGTGTGACCGAAGTCCCCGCCGAGCGGCCCCCGTTGCTGGTCGCGGCCCTGCTCAGCCTGGGGGCGGCGCTCGGGCAGTACGGGGCCTCCGCGTGGGACCCGCGCCATCTGGCCGCGGTCGCCGCCGGGGTCGTCCTGCTCGTCGTCTTCGCGCCCCGGCTGCTGCCGCGCGGGACCTGGCGCGGGGCCCGGGGGCTGCCGGTCACGGTGCTGTTGCGCGGGCTGACCTCCGGCACCTACTTCACCGTGGAGGCGCTGGTGCCGCTGATGCTGATCACCGAGCGTCGGGTCGACCCGGTCGTGATCGGCGTGGCGTTCACCGCCTCCGCCGTGCTGTGGGCCGGCGCCTCCTGGGTGCAGGGCAGGGTGCTCCAGCACGTGGCCCGGCACCGTCTGGTCACGGCCGGCGCCCTGGTGATGGCCGCCGCCGTCGCCCTCGCGGTGGCCGGCTGCTTCGGCGGGCTGCCCCCGGTCACGGCCGCGGCGGCCATGCCGCTGTCCGCCGTCGGCATGGGGCTGCTCGACCCCTGCGTCACCGTGCTCTCCCTCAAGCACAGCCCACCGCACCGGCAGGGCCACACCACCAGCGCCCTGCAGACCAACATGAACCTCGGCCAGGTCGTCGTGCTCGCGCTGGCCTCCGCCGTCCTCAACGCCTGCCTCGCCGCCGGCGCCGGACCGCTCGGCGGCTACCGCGCGGCCTTCGCCCTGCTGCTCCTGCCGCCCCTGCTGGTCGCCCTGCTCGCCGTCCGCGCCCGCGGTGACTGACCCCGGGCGGCGGACGTGCCGCCGCGCCGCGGGCCGCCGGGGCGGAGCCGGCCGCGAACAGGGGCCGTACCGTACGGCCGGGGGACGGCGGCGTGTACTCCGGTGGGCCGCCCGGACAGCCGCCACGGGGCCGGCTCGCCGGGCGGCCGGCCCGGCCGGTCCGGGTCTCGCGTGCTGCCCGTTCCGGTGGCCGGCCGGCGGTCCACGGCCGTAACGATGCCATGAAGTGCCCTCGTTCAGGCGTGAACCGGTCGCGTCCTGGGCACGGACCCCCTACCGGTGTGCCGAAGCGGGCGGTGCCGGCAGGAGGAGGGCGTCATGGACCGTCGGATCCGGGTACGTGTCAGCCGGCGGCCCGCCGCCCCGCGCGGGCAGGAGATCGACCGCAGGACTCCCTCGGGGCGCGTGCTGCCGTACTGACCCGGCGGACCGCGGCGGCCAGCGCGGACCGCAGCGGCTCCGGCGGCGGCGTGCCGCCCGGCGCCGCGCTCGCCGTGACCGCCGCCGCGACCTGCCGCAGCTTGGTGTTGGTCCGCTGGGACGCCTCCCGGAGGATCTCCCACGCCTGGTCGGGCGTGCAGGTGTGGGCCGCCATCAGGATGCCCCGGGCCTGGTCGATGACCGGGCGGGAGTCGATCGCGTGGCGCAGCTGGGCTATCTCCAGGCGCAGCACGTCCAACTGCTCGGCGCGCTCCCGGGCCACCGCGGAGGCCGCGCGGTCGGTCGGGCCGGTGGGCGCGGTGCCGCTGAGCGGGTCCACGGGGTCCAGGCCCATCAGCTCCAGCACCCGGCGCGGCTGCCCGCGCCAGCCGGTGGCACCGACCGGTACGTTCCGCCGGCGGCCGTACTCGCGCAGCGTGTCCAGGGCCGTCAGCCCGGCCGTGTCCAGGAAGGCCACCTCGGTCGCGTCCAGCTCGACCCGGGCGGTGCCCGGCGGCAGCGCGGCCAAAGCCTCGGCGACGGGGCCCGCGCAGCCGTGGACCAGCTCGCCGCGGGCGCGGAGGACGGCGCGGCCGCCCTCCGCGCGGACGCCGACGGTCAGGGGTACCGCCCGCCCGCCCCGCGGTGCGCGTGCCGCTGTGCTCATGTCTCCCCTCCCGGTCCGCCGGTGCTCCGTAGCCCCTCGCCTGCCCTCCCCACGGCGCCCTACACCCCACCGGGGTGCCCAGCGTCCGCCGGGCGCGGGCCGCGACCACCGGGCACCGGCCGCGCCTGCCGGGTGCACGCCCGTGTGCGCAGGGCGTCGGTCGCGGCTGCCGGGGCGGGCGGTACCCCTGACCGTCGGCGTCCGCGCCCGTGGGGGCGGTCGAAGCCCACCGGGTGCCGGCCGTGCGCGCCGGGGCGGCCCGCGTCCGCCGGAGCAGCCGCGTCCGCCGGGCGTGCACCCGCGCCCGTCGGGGGCGAGCCCCGCTTGTCGGGTGTCGGCCGGGCCCCGGTGGGTGTGACCCGTGTCCGTCGGGTGGCGCTCGCGTCCGTGGGGGCGGGTGGCCGGGGGTCGTCCGGGGACCGGGAGCGTCGGGGGGCGTGGGGCGGTCCCGGGCGTGGGGTGGGGTGCCGTGCCCGGTGGGGGTGATTCGTGTTCGCCGGGGGTGATGCGCGGCTGCCGGTGCTGCGGAGGGCGCATACTGGGCAGCTGTGTATCCGTACGACTGGGAGATGGCATGAGCGCACCCGAGCCGGCCCGGCAGTCGCCGACGGCCGCCGTGCCGAAGCAGGCGGCGCCGCGGCTCGACGTGTACCCGCTGACCGGGCGGAACGGATTCCGCGCGGTGGGCGAGGTGATCCTGCCCACGCGGGACATATGGGAGCGCGCGTTGCAGGGGGTCGTGCGTGAGGCCGAGGACGTCGGGGGCGAAGACGTGTACTACTTGGAGCTTTCCGCGGTGACCTTCGTCGACGTGGCGGGCGCCGGAGCGCTGGCGGACACCGCCAAGAGCCTGGACGGGCGGCGTCGGCTGGTGCTGGACCGACCACCGGACGCGCTGCCGCGGATACTGACGCTGCTGTGGCCCGGCCTTCCGGGGATCGAGGTGTCGGCATCATGACCACGGCGACCCACCCCGTGGAACCGTTCGTGCACCCCGCGCTGTTCTACACCGACACGCACGAGTACCTGGCCGGCACCGTGCCCTTCATCCGTGAGGGGCTGGCGGCGGGCGAGCCGGTCGCCGTCGCCGTGCCGAAGGAGAACCTGGCGCTGATCCAGGACGCGCTGGGCGCCGACGGCGCCGCCGTACGGTTCCTGGACATGCGCGAGGCCGGCCGCAACCCGGGCCGGATCATCCCCGGTGTCCTGCGCGCCTTCGCCGACCAGCAGCCCCCCGGCCGGCGGATCCGGATCATCGGCGAACCGATCTGGGCGGGCCGCAGCCAGACCGAGTACCCGGCCTGCGCCCAGCACGAGGCACTGATCAACGCGGCGTTCCAGGGCCGAGAGGTCACCATCCTGTGCCCCTACGACAGCTCCCGCCTGGACGAACGGGTACTCGCCGACGCCCACGCCACCCACCCGGTCGTCATCCCGGCCGGTTCCGCCGCCGAGCTGGCCAGTACGGCGTACGACCCCGACGACGTCGTGGCCCGCTACAACCTGCCGCTGCCGCCCGCCCCCGGCGCCGGTCCCGACGTCCTCGGCATCGTCTTCGCCGAGGACTCCCTGTCCGCGGTCCGGCACCTGGCCACCGGCCACGGTGCCCGGCTGGGCCTGACCGGGACGGCCCTGGAGAACCTGGCGCTGATCACCGCCGAGCTGACCACGAACAGCGTGGTGCACGGCGGCGGGACGGGCACGCTGACGGTGTGGCCGGACAACGGGTACGTGGTGTGCGAGGTCCGTGACAAGGGCCGCCTCGCCGACCCGCTGGCCGGCCGCCGGCCGCCCGCCCGCGACCAGCGCGGCGGACGCGGGCTGCTGCTGGTCAACCTGCTGTCCGACCTGGTACGGATCCACACCGGCCCGGAGGGCACGACCATCCGCTCCTACCTGGGCCGCTGAGAGCCGGCGCCGCCCGGGCCGCGGGGACCCGGCCCGGCCCGCCCCGACCCGGTGCCACCCGGTCCCGGCGTCACCGGGTCCCGGTGCCACCCGGTCCCGGCGTCGTCCCCGGCGTCGGCGTCCGTACCGGGCGCCGGGCCGGCCGAAGGGTGACCCGAGGCGCGGGAGCACCCGTCAAGTGTCAAGCGGCCAGCGGATTCAGCTGGAGCGGCTCGATCCGCCCCTCCAGCATCGCCCCCAGCCCCTGCGCCACGCACACGTCCGGGCGCTCGGCGATGTGCACCGGCATCCTCGTGGCCTGCCGCAGCATCTGGTCGAAGCCGGGCAGCAGGGCCGAGCCGCCGACCATCACGATCCCGCGGTCGGCGAGGTCGGCCACCAGGTCGGGCGGGCAGCCGCGCAGCACCTTCCCGATGCCGTCCAGGACGGCCGTCAGCGGGGTCTGGATCGCGTCCCGCACGGCGGCGGTGTCCACGCGCACGCTGCGCGCCAGCCCCGTGGCCACGTCCCGGCCGTGGATCTCGGCCGACGCCGGGCCGTGCGGGGTGAGGCCGTTGCCGGACAGGGCCAGGTGCAGCGGCCGTACCGACTGGGTGGGCAGCATCAGTTCGTGCTCGTGCCGCAGATGCTGCACGATCGCGTGGTCCACGGCCTCGCCGCCCACCGGGATCCGCTCGGCGGCGACGATGGAGCCCAGCGAGAGCACCGCGACCTGGGTCGCCGCCGCCCCGCACACCATGACCATGGTGGCCTCGGGCCGCTCCACCGGCAGCCCGCACCCCACCGCGGCGGCGATCAGCGTGTCCACCAGTTCCACCCGGCGCGCCCCCAGCCCGACCAGGGTCTCGATGGTCGCCCGCTGGGCCAGCGGGTCGGCTTCGTGCGGGGCGCAGGCCGCCGCCCGCAGCCGGGGCTTGCGGCGCAGCATGCGGCGCATCTTGTCGCCCAGCAGGTGCCGCAGCATGCGCTGGGCCATCTCGATGTCGACCACCGTGCCGCCGGAGACGGGCCGGACGACCTTGATGTAGTCGGGGGTGCGGCCCGTCATCTGCTCCGCGAACTCGCCGACGGCGATGAGCGCGCCGCTGCGGGTGTTCACGGCGGCGGCCGAGGGCTGGTCCACGACCAGACCGGCGCCCTTCACATACACCCGGGTACGCGCCGCGCCCAGGTCGACGGCGAAGTGGCAGCGGCGCAACTGCTCCAGGCTGACGGTCACGGCGGATCCTCCCGAGTGCGCGGGCCTTGCGGTGCCCGACTGGTCGGCGGGCCCACTGGCATCCTGACGCGGCACCGGGAGCGGGCGCCCGCTGGGCACGGCCGGGCGGGGTGCCGCCGAACGGGCGTACTTCGGCGGCCGCACCGGTGTGTCGGCGGGTCACAGCACGCGGGCCGCCTCCAGCAGCGGCTCCAGGGAGGAGACGGTGACCTCGCTGCCCTCCCCGCGCAGCCGCCGGCGTCCGGCCGCGGTGGGCGCGTAGCCGATGAAGGGGACGCCGAGCTGCTGGGCGGCGGTGAGTTCGGCGACCGAGGAGCTGATCAGCACGCCGCCGCGGGCGGGCGCGCCGACGGCGTCCAGGGCGCGCAGCAGGCAGTCGGGGTGCGGGGTGAGCAGGCCGAGGTCGTCGCGGCGGCCGTACAGTCCCGCCAGCGGCAGCCGGTACGGCAGCAGACAGCGGTGGACGGCCGCGGTGGACACGTCCGTCACCACGCTGACCCGGCGCCCGGACCGGTGCAGGGCGCGGACCAGCGCCAGGGAGCGGTGTGTCATGGGGGCGTCGGGGACGGCGGCCAGTTCCAGGTCGTCGAGGCGGGCCCGCAGCAGCGGGCCGAGCCGGTCGTGCGCGAAGGCGCGCAGCAGGTCCAGCGGATGGGCGAACGCCTCCCGGCCGGCGGCGCCCGCGACGGGCAGCGGCCGGCCCGACAGCGCGTCCTGCGGGTCGCGGTGGTCGGCCACCACCGACAGCAGGTCGAGCACCGCCTCCCGCGCCGAGTGCGCCGTGAACAGCCGCGCCAGCGGACCCTCGAAGCCGATCAGCACCGTCTCGGCGTCGTCGAGGAGCGTGGACAGCCGCCGCCTGGACGGCACCGGTGGCTCCGCCGCCGGGACCGGCGCCCACTCGGGGACCAGCTGCACGGTGCACGACACCGCCAGCCCCGGCACCGGCCAGTCGGCCACCCCCGCGTTCACCGCCCGCTGGGCCGCGCCCGCCCGGCGCAGCGGATGACGGCGGGTGAGGGGGGCCGCCGCGGCGCACAGGTGCCGCAGCAGCAGCCCGGGGATGCCGGTGGCCTCGGCGCGGACGAAGGCGACCGGGTCGGACACTCGCCAGGACAGCAGCACCGCGGCCTGGAAGGCGCCCTTGCCGGAGCTGGGCAGGGACACGATCCGGCGGATCTCGTGCGGGGTGAGGTCGACCGAGTAGTACGTCTCCGGGCGGGGCGGACGCGTGCCGTAGGGCTGGATCGGGTCGAGCAGCGTCAGCGGGCCGTCGGGCCGGGTGTGCACGACGGCCGTGCGGCCCGGGGTGGGGACGCCCAGTTCGCGCAGGTCGGACGTGATGAACGGGCCCTGTACCAGGTCGCGTTCACCGGGTTCGGCGGCCTTCGGACCGAGCGGGCAGTACCAGGCGGCCGGCGGGCTGTCCGGGGCGCTGTCGGCGAACAGCGGCCTGAAGCGCTGGGCACGCTGGGCGGCGGAGCTGGCGGCGAACTCGTCGTACAGCGCGGGCGGTACGACGACCGTGACGTCGGCGGCCGTCCGGGGCGGGGGGACGGGCGGCTGTCCGAACGTCACCGTGAGCCGGGGCGGATCGCTCAGCCGGGCGAGCGCGTGGGGGAGTTCGCGCAGTACGGCGACGAGGACGGGCAGCAGGAAGGCGCCGGGCTCGGTCCGCACCAGGTAGCCGTCCGGGCGGACGGTCACCTCGTACCGGCGGGGGCTGACGAAACCGCGCGCGAGGATCTCGTGCACCGCGGCTTCGAGGGTGACCCGGGCCTCCGGACGGCCGGTCAGCTCGTCGGCCGTGAAGCGGATCCCGGGGCGGTCCTCGACGGCCTCCTCGGCGAGGGCCGCGAGCGTGCGGCGCAGCGCCTCCAGGTCGGTCCGGGCGGCCTCGGCGGCCGGGCCCGGGACCCCCCGCAACGGTTCGCCCCGCCACAACGCCAGTGCTTGCCGCGCCAGTCGACGGCCGCGTTCCGGGTCGCCGGTGGTCCGGGCCCGCTCGGCCTCGGCGGCCAGCCGGCGGGCGCGGAAGACGTCGATGTCGTCGGGGGCGGGCAGGCGGGAGAGACGGAGGCGGCCCGTGCGGTCGTCGGTGAGGGCGCCGGGGGTGAGGCGGAGCCGGAGGCCGGCGAGGTGTGCGCCCAGCCGGGTGGCGACGGCGGGGGTGAGGGGGCTGTCGAAGACCCCGGCGGCCAGGTCGTGCCGGGTGGCGCTCCGGTCCTCGCTCAGCAGCAGCAGCGACAGGATCGCCTGGTCGTAGGGGTCGCCCAGGGGGCGCGGGCGGCCGTCGAGCGTCACCTGGAACGGGCCGAGCAGGGAGAGGCCGAGGGTTCCCGGGTGGCGGAGGCCGTCGGCGCCGCGCAGCTGCCGTTCCGGGTCGTCGGACAGGAGCGCGGCCGTGGCCGCCTCCCGTTCCGCCGTGAGCGCGCAGGGGTGGTCACGGCACAGGGCGAGCACGAGGTGTCCGAGGGCCCGCAGGTTGTCCGTGCGGCCCTCCTCGGCGACCGGCGCGGTGTCCGGGCAGGTCAGCACCGGGCCGTCCGGGGTGAGGACCACGGCGGACGCCTCCAGCCTGCCGCGCGGTCCTTCCTGCGCGTGCAGGGCGAGCACCGCGTCGGCGAGCGGGGCGAGCAGGGCGCGGACCCCGTCGGCGGACAGCCGGCCGGAGGGGCCCGCCACGTGTTCCTGGAGCGTCGGGCCGGCAATGAACTCCCGTACCAGGTACGGCACTCCGTCCTCGATGCCGTGGTCCAGGACCGGTGTGATCCCGGGGTGGCGCAGCTCGCCGAGCGCCCGGCCCAGGTCCAGGAAACCGGCCTGGTCCGGCGTGGGCGGATACCTGTTGACGACGACGGCGGCGCCGCCCTCCCGGACGTCCTCGGCGAGCAGGCCGGTGTCCGACACCGGCTGCAGCAGCCGGTACCGGTCCGCGAACAGCTCCCCCGCGCCGTCCGCCGTCAGGCGCCGCGCGCTGTCCTCGCGGACCGTGGCGAACGGATCGTCCTCCACGGCCGTCCCTGCACCCCGCGCGGACGGCACCGACGCGCGGAACTCGCCCGGCGCCCGGCCCGCCCTGCGGTCGATGAACTCGCCGATCCGGTCGAGGAGTCCGGTGGTGCGCCGACGCTCGGTGCGGGGCAGGCCGAGCAGCAGCAGCTCGCGGACGCCGTCCCGGAACGCGTAACAGCCGGGCGGGCCGCCGGGCACGGTGGTGAGCATGCCGCTGAGGATGACCTCGGCCAGGTGCCGGGGCCGCGGATCCGGCTCGACCGCGGCCTGGACCAGGCGCATCACCGGCAGATCGGGGCGCCCCACCGCGAGATGCCCGGCCAGCCGGACCGCCTCCGGCGAGGCGGTCGCCCGGAACCGCAGCACCAGCTCCTCGGCGGTGAGCCGTCCCACGTCGGTCCGGTCCTCGGCGTCCGCCGGCAGCGGACGGCCCAGCTCGGCGACCGCGGCGGGGAACTCCGCGCCGCCCGGCGTGGCCAGCAGCCCGGCCCAGTGCGCCAGCCAGCGCGGCTCCGGCTCCAGCACGGGCAGCGGCACGGTGCCGCCCGGGCGGACCGGCTCGTCCGGCCCGGGCGCGGCGGAGGACTCGTACGGCGTGAACGTGAGCGCCGCCGAGGGGGCCGCGGGGTACGGGGCCGACAGGGTGCCGGGCCCGGCGGGCAGGGCCGTGTCCCGCCACAGGTGCTCCGGCAGCGGCTGTACGACGGCCAGGGGCATCCGGTGCGCCCAGCGGCGCAGGGTGGCGTACCAGCGCTCCCCGGCGGGGCCCGCCCGCCACTGCGGGCCCATGCAGTCGCTGATCAGGAGCGTGACGGTACGGCCGTCGGCGGGGGCGGGCACACCGGGGCCGCGCACCCGGCCGTCGGCGTCCGCGCGGTACAGGCCGATCGTGCGGAACACGCCCGACTCGCCCAGCACCGCGTGCAGTTCGCGCACCAGGGGGCGCCAGACCGGCATGGTCGGCCCGGCGTCGTACACCAGGTTCAGCCGCAGCCAGCGCTCCCGGGCGGGGCGCAGCACCGGCAGCCACCGCGCGGGGTCGGCGCCCAGCCGGGCGATGCGGTCGGCGGTCGCCCGCTCGTCCAGCTCCCGGCCCACGGGCGCGTCGGCGCGGCGGGCCAGCGGGCGCAGCGCGCGGTGCAGGGCGAGCCGGTGGCGCAGCATCGGGGGCGCCGGGGCCAGGAGCGTGGCGTGCGGCCGGGCCGCCGCCGGGGCGGGCCGCCGGGCGGGCAGGTGCAGGGGCACCCGGGCGGGTTCCGGCGTCGGCTCGTGCGGGGCCGGCGGCTCGGGGGCCGGCGGGGGCGGTGGTGTCCGTGCCCCGGCCTCCGGTCCGGTGGTACCGGATTCCGGTCCGGTGGTACCGGATTCCGGTCCGGTGGTGCCCGTCTCCTGCCCGGCGGTGCCGGTCTCCTGCCCGGCGGCGTCGGCTTCCGGTCCGGCGGCGTCGGCTTCCGGTCCGGTGGTGCCGGGCTCCGGTCTCATGTGCCGGGCCAGCCACAGCACCTCGGCCAGTTCCAGCGGGGTCGGGCGCACCCCGTGGGACACCTGGGCCAGTACGTCGGCCAGGCGGACCACGGGATCCGGGGAACCGGCCGGTTCAGAAGACATCGGACCGCGTGCTCTGCCCCAGGTAGGGCATCAGCTGCTCGGCCAGCCGGTCCAGGGACTCGGTGTCCAGGTCGGCGGAGCGGGCCAGGTAGATCGCGTTCAGCAGCTGGTCGGTGGCCAGGTCGCCGGCGCCCGACCGGGACAGGAAACGGTCGATCAGGGTCCGGGCGTAGGCGTCGGGCTCGCCCAGGTGGGCGCGGACGATCTCGGCGAGGTGCCGGTCGTCCGGCTGCCTGAGGTGCAGCGTGACACAGCGGCGCAGGAAGGCGGGCGGGAACTCGCGCTCGCCGTTGCTGGTGAGGACGACGAACGGGAAGGCCCGGCAGCGGACCCGGCCGCGCACCACCGGGACCCGCTCGTCGGTGCCGTCGGCCAGCACCTCGGCGACACCGCCCGGTGCCAGCCGGGAGGCGCGCACCAGCTCGGGGATCTCGTACTGGCCCTCCTCCAGCACGTTCAGCAGGTCGTTGGGCAGGTCGAGGTCGCTCTTGTCGATCTCGTCGATGAGCAGCGCGCGGGGCCGGGCGTAGGGCAGCAGCGCGGTGCCCAGCGGGCCGAGCCGCAGATGGTGCTCGATGCCCGCCCCGTCGACTTCGCGGCCCCCGCCGCCTGTGCCGTCCGCGCCGTCCGCGCCCTGCGGACCGCCCGTCCGCTCCGGCCGGGCCGCCTCCTGCCGGGCCGCGTACAGACGGGAGAGCGGGTCGTACTGGTAGAGGCCGTCGTGCAGGGTGCTGCGGCTGGTGATGTTCCAGCGCAGCACCGGACCGAGCCTGAGCTCCCGGGCGACCGCGTACACCAGCGAGGACTTGCCGGTGCCGGGCGGACCGGTGACCAGCAGCGGACGGCGCAGGTACAGGGCCGCGTTGACCAGTTCGACGGTCTCCCCGGTGGCCTGGTAGGTCTCGGCGCGGTGGGTGCGGTCGGGGGAGTGGGCGGCGGTGTCGGCGGCGGCGTCCGGCGCTGGGAGGACCGGCCCGCCGTCGAAGGCCCGCCAGGGCGGCGGCGCGGGCAGCTCGGTGATGCCGTCGTGCGGCTCGTTCGTACCGGTGTAGACGGGCCACAGGGGCATGGGCTCTTCTTCTCCGTGGGGGCGGTCGGGTGTGCGGTCGGTCAGGCGACGGGCGAGTGCAGGCTCGCGCCGGTTTCGGGGAAGCAGCGCGGGTCGTCCCAGAGCAGCTGGAGGTCGCGCGCCCAGTGCCGCTCGGGATCGTCGGCGGCCTCCGCGGTCAGCCGCAACGACATGATGTGCCGGGGGAGTTCGGCGGGCGGGACATCGGCGACCGACGCGCTGAGCTGGTCCAGGAACGCGGTGCCGGGACAGGACGCGTCCGGGCGCGGGTCCGTCGCACCGGGCGTGTCCGGGCACGGGTCCGCCGCACCGGGCGTGTCCGCCTCGGCGCGGGAGGCGTCCTCGTGCACGGCGCAGGGCGCGCCGGTCCGGGACCACAGCAGGACCGGCACCGGCACGGTGAGACCGACCTCGAACAGCGGGCGGGCCGCCGTGGGCGGGGCGGCGTAGCCCGCCAGCCGGGCGTCGCCGTCCCACAGTCTTTTGCGCAGGGTCGGCGGGCGTTCCCGGGTGCCGCACTCGACGCGGTGCACCTCGGCCCCGCCCCCGGTGTCCAGCTTCTGCCACTTCTTGCGCAGCTGGTGGCGCAGCCGCCCGCTGTGGTGCCGGGCGCGGTCGGTCACCACCAGGGGGTAGGCGCAGCCCAGCGGCGTGCTGTCGTCGGCGCCGCACTCCCAGTGCGCCACCGCCTCGTTGAGCCACTCGCGCGGCAGCACGAACGTCACCAACTCGTCGGCGTCCGGCGCGAGATGGGCCACCGCCTCGTCGATACGGCCCTGGACGTAGGCCCGCACCCCGGTGCGGGGCAGCCGGCGGGCACCCACCGGCCGGCGCCGGCCGTCGCGGTACGCGGACACCTCCACGGTCACCTGGTCGGGGCCGGCGCCGCTGTGGTCGATCTCCACGACGACCGGCGACCAGACGGGTCCGGTCCGCTCGCTCGCCGCGTCCCGCGCCGCCTGTCCGGGTAACCCGGTGCGCTCGCCGAGGAGTTCGCCGAGCCGGTCGGTGAACCTCGGCAGCGCGTGCGGGTCCGGGACCTCCCAGCGCAGATAGTGGGCCGCCGCCCGCAGGGAGGGGAAGCCGCCCGGGGGCAGGGGCGGCCCGAAGGGGCCCACCGCGTCCAGGTACAGCCGGTTGGGGTCGCGGCCCGCGCCGGGGCCGGCGGCGGCCCGGCGCAGCAGGTCGTACAGCCGCCGCCGGTCTTCCTCGCCGAGGCCCGGGACGGGGACCAGTTCGTCCAGGCCGGGCCAGTACCGGGCCAGCACGTCCAGCGGCAGCATCCGGCCCTTGCGCACCTGGGGTGACGTCCCCAGGGCGGCGGTGACCATGCCGACCACCCTGCCGTCGGGCAGTGTCGCCGCCGCCCCGCTGAAGCCCTCCACGATCGGCTGGCCGTGGCCGTGCCACGTCACCAGCTCCAGCCACTCGCCCGCGATCAACTGCGCCGAGACGGCCTGGTATTCGGCGAGCGTGCCCTCGTCGTAGTCCTCGGGGAAGCCGTAGGAGACCAGCTTCGGGTACGGCTCGGTGTACGCGGCCTCGGGCGGTGCGAACCGGGCCGGGGCGAGCGGGAGGCCCTGGTCCACCGCGAGTTCCAGCACGGCCACGTCGCCGGGGTCGGTGACCCCGCCCGCCCAGCCGCCCTCGGCGACGACCCTGGCGGACAGCTCGCCGAGCTCCCGGGCGTGCGGGAAGCCGACCCGCACCGGGGCCCCGCCGTGGACGACGTGGGCGCAGGTGAGGACCAGGCGGTCGGTCACCAGGAAGCCGGCCCCCACCGCGCCGCCGCAGGTGATCCGGGCCTGCCAGGCGGGGCCGCGCATCACCGGCTCCCGGACTCCGGGCCCGACGCGCTCTGCTCCGGCACGTTCCGCTCCGACGCGCCCTGCTCCGGCACGGCGGGTGCCGGCCCGCCCCGCTCCGGGGACCAGCTGAGCTTGACCACCAGGTGGCCCTCCGTCGACCCCTTGGCGATGACCGCGCCGGCCTCGGCGGACAGCCGTACGCCGAACTCGATCTCCACCGCGTCGGGGCGCAGGCTGCCGTCCCGGAAGACCCGCAGCGCCGCGGCCGCCGCCGCCCGTACGCCGTCCAGCGCGCCCTCGAAGGTGCGCGCGGCCTGCGCCGGTCCGTCGCCGCGCGAGACGAGGCGGGCGCCCGACCTGGCGTTGACGCCGTCCACCACGACGAGCGCGCCGTCCTCGGTCCTGAACTCCAGCAGTCCGTCGTCCATGGCGCCGCTCGTTCCCCCTTGTTCCGTGCGTGGCTCGTGCAAGCCCCATGGTACGGACGGTGCTTGGCGAGTCACGCCGGACGACGGCGCGGCGGGTGGCGGGCGGCACCGGCGAGAACCCGCCAGGGCAGCTTTCCGTCAGCGGTGGTCGACTCCCGTACCGGACCGGTCACCTCACACTCGTCCCAGCACAGGACACGCGCGACCCCTACGAGACGAGGCGTGGATGAGCACAGGACCAGTCAGACGCGGCACGGCCCTGCTGGCGGCGGCGCTGGTGAGCGCCCTGCTCCCGGCCGGCCCCGCGGTCGCCCGGGCGGCGCCCGCCCCCGCCGCCGCGCCCGCCCCGGGCTCCGCCGCCCCCGTGACCGTCACCCTGGTCACCGGCGACCGGGTGACCGTCACCGGCCTCGGACACGGCCGGCAGACCGTCACCGTCCAGCGGCCCCGGGGCGCCGGCGGTGCCGTCCGGACACAGCGCAGCGACGGGCACCTCACCGTCGTACCGGACGAGGCGCTGCCGTATCTGCGGGCCGGCACCCTGGACCGGCGGCTGTTCGACGTCGGCGGGCTGATCCGGCAGGGGCTCACCGACGCCCGGACGGACGCGCTGCCGCTGATCGTGACCTACGGCGAGGGCGTGCGGGCCGCCACCCCGGCCGGGGCCAGGCGGGTCCGGGCGCTGCCCAGTCTGCGCGGGGCCGCCCTGGCCGCGGACAGGGGCCGTACCTTCTGGCGGGCCTTCACCCGGGGCGGCGGCATCGGCAAGGTGTGGCTGGACGGGCGGGTGACGGCCGACCTGGCCCGCAGCAACGCCCAGATCGGCACGGCGGCGGCCTGGGAGGCGGGGCTGACCGGAAAGGGCGTCACCGTCGCCGTCCTGGACACCGGCGCCGACCTCGGCCACCCCGACCTGGCGGGCCGGGTGAGCGCCGGCCGGAGCTTCGTCGAGGGGGAGGAGGTCGCCGACCGCAACGGGCACGGCACCCATGTCACCTCCACCGTCGGCGGCAGCGGCGCCGCCTCCGACGGCGCCGAGCAGGGGGTCGCGCCGGGCGCCGCCCTCGCCGTCGGCAAGGTGCTCGGCGACCAGGGGTCGGGCAGCGAGTCCCAGATCATCGCCGGGATGGAGTGGGCGGCCCGGGACGTGCGCGCCCGGATCGTCTCCATGAGCCTGGGCTCGCAGGAGCCGAGCGACGGCACCGACCCGATGGCCCAGGCGGTGAACACCCTCTCGAAGGAGACCGGGGCGCTGTTCGTGGTCGCCGCCGGCAACACCGGCGCGCCCTCCTCCATCGGCTCGCCCGGCGCCGCCGACGCCGCGCTCACCGTCGGCGCGGTCGACTCCGCCGACCGGCCCGCCCCCTTCACCTCCGCCGGACCCCGCGCGGGCGACAACGCCCTGAAGCCGGACCTGACCGCGCCCGGCGTCGACATCCTCGCCGCCCGCTCCCGGCTCGCCCCCGGCACCGGCGACTACACCTCCCTGAGCGGTACGTCGATGGCGACCCCGCAGGTCGCCGGGGTGGCCGCGCTGCTCGCCCAGAAGCATCCCGACTGGAGCGGCGCCGAACTGAAGGACGCGCTGCTGTCCACCTCACGGCAACTCGACGGCTCCGCCTACGTCGTGGGCGCGGGCCGGGTGAGCGTCCCGGACGCCGTGCGGGCGGACCTCACCGCCACCGGCAGCGCCGACCTGGGCTTCCACCGCTGGCCCTACGGCACGAACCGGCCCGTCACCCGCACCCTCACCTACCGCAACGCCTCCGGCACCGATGTGCGGCTGAGACTGTCCGTCCAGGGCGCCCCGGACGGCGTCGTCACCCTCGCCCGGGACACCCTCACCGTGCCCGCCCGCTCCACCGTGTCCACCACCGTCACCGGCGACGCCACCCGGGCGCCCGTCGGCGGGACCGGCGGACAGGTCGTGGCCGCCGCCGAGGACGGCACGCCCCTCGCGCACACCGTGTTCGGCCTGGTCAAGGAGGAGGAGCGGTACACGCTCACCGTCCATGTGAAGGACCGCGACGGCGCCCCCGCGCCCGCCGACCTGACCGTGCAGCGGCTCGCCGGGGGCGAGGAGGCCCGGCCCGCGCACGTCGGCGCCTCCGGCACCCTTCGGCTGCGCCTCGCGCCGGGCACCTACACCCTCGCCACCTTCCTCGACGTACGCGGCGGCCACGGCGCCGACTCGCTCGGCCTCGGCTTCCTCACGGCCCCCGAGATCCGCCTCGACCACGACCAGGAGGTCACCCTGGACGGCCGGGAACTGCGCGAGGCCAAGGCCGCCGTCGACCGGCGCACCGAGACCCGTCAGCTGCTGATGGAGTACGACCGCCGGGCCGACGGCGCCGACCTGTTCGGCGCCGTCCAGGTCCCCCTCGCCTACGACAGCGTCTTCGCCGCGCCCACCCGGAAGGTCACCCGGGGCACCTTCGAGTACCGCACCGTGTGGCGGCTGGCCAAGCCGCGGCTGGAGGTGAAGGGCGTCGGCGAGGCGACCGTCCAGCCCGGCGGCACCCTCGCCGAGGGCCGCACCCGGCTGCCGCTGGCCGACGTCGGCGACGGCCCCCTGACCGGCGTGTCCGGCAAGGCCGTCCTTGCCCGCCTCGCCTCCGGCGCCGACCCGGCCGCACTCGCCGAAGCCGCCCAGGACGCGGGCGCCGAGGCCCTGTTCGTCACGGACGACGCGCCCGGCCGGCTGATGGCCTGGTGGGGCACGGACGACAACACCGACCGGCCGCTGACGATCGCCACCGTCAACCGCGCCGACGCCGCCCGGCTGCGCGCCGCGGGCCGGGCCGACATGACCGGCACGGCCGACTCGCCGTACGTCTACGACCTGTCCGAGGGGCACCCGGGCGCGATCCCCGACCGGGACCTCACGTACACCCCTCGACTCGCGGCCGTGCACGTGAGGTTCCACGCGGCCGAACCGACTGACGGCGGCGAGTTCCGCTACTCCCTCACCGGCACCTTCCCGGTCGGCATCGGCTTCCAGGAGCGCGTCGCGCTGCCCGCCGAGCGCACCGACTACGTCTCCACCGGCCCCGGCCAGCTGTGGCACGAGTCGGTCACCGTCCGCGACGGCGCGCTGGAGGAGCGCGGCGGGCTGGTCCGGTACACCGGCGGCAGCCGGCCGGAGCTGGACTGGTTCCGCCCGGTGTGGCACCCCTGGCTGGGCACCGGGCTCGGCTGGGGACAGCAGCGCGCCGGGGACCGGCTCCGGTTCAACACGCCCGGCTGGGGCGACTCCGGGCCCGACCACACCGGCTTCGGCGACGTGTGGAGCGACGACAGCGGACTGAGCCAGACCACCGCCGTCTACCTGGACGGCACCCTCGTGGAGCGGAACACCGGCTCCACCGCCTACGTTTTCGGCGCACCCGCCGACGAGCACACCTACAAGGTCGTCACCGACACCGCCCTGGACCCCGGTCGGTGGCCCGCCGCCACCCGCGGCCACACCGAGTGGACCGTCCGGTCGGCGGCCACCCCGGCGGACCGCTGGACGTACCTGCCGCTGGTCAACCTCGCCTTCGACCTGGACACCGACCTGGCCGGCCGGGTGCCCGCGGGCCGGCGTGTGCCGGTCGGGATGTCCGCCGGGTACGTGGCGGGCGCGGCCGGCACCGGCAGGCTCGGCGGCGGCCGGCTGGAGGTGTCGTACGACGACGGCACCACCTGGCGGCCGGTCCCGCTGACCGCCGGCCGGGGCGCCTCCTGGCGCGGCACGCTCACCGTGCCGCGCGGCACCGCCCACCTCTCCCTGCGCGCCTCCGCCCGCGACGACCGGGGCGGCTCGGTCACCCAGGAGATCATCCGGGCGGCGGCCGTCGGCTAGCCCCCGAGCGGGGGGTGGCCCGCGGGTTCCACGATGCCCCGGACCACCCCCAGCTCCACCAGGTCCTGCGGCCGGATGCGCAACTGGCCGGCGGTCGCCTCCACCTGTCCCGGGGGACGCTTGAGGATGGCCGCCGCGAGTTCGGGCGCGATCACCGAGAAGTAACTGTCCGGGGTGGCCCAGGTGTTGCCCGGCGCGGCCAGTGCCAGCGCCCCGCCGGAACCGCCCTCGCCGATCACCAGGGTCGCCAGCGGCACCCGGGCGTCGGCCACCGCCTGGAACACCTCGGCGATCGCGGCCCCGGCCCCCTGCCGTTCCGCGTCCGCGCCGTTGGCGGCGCCCGGGGTGTCCACCAGCGTCAGCACCGGGACGCCGAGCCGGTCCGCGAGCCGGATCAGCCGGGCGGCGGTGCGGTACCCGGCGGGCCGGGTCGCCGTGCCGGTCTGCGCCGCGAACGCCACGCTCCGGCCGTGCCGTTCGCCGAACCCGCACAGCATCCCGTCGGGGTCCGTGCCACCGCACCGGTCGCCGCCGATCAGCACCCGGCGGTCGAAGAAGCCGTCCAGGTAGGCGCCCGCCCGGGGGCGCCGCGGATCCCGGGCGCCCGTGACGGCGTCCCACCCGGTGGCGGGCAGGGCGGCCCGGCCCAGGGCCGGCGGCACCGGCGCCTCGGCGGCCGGGGCCGTCAGCAGCCGCAGCCAGGTGCCGAGCACCTCCTTCAGCCGGTCCGGCTCCACCACCGCGTCCGCCGAACCCGCCGCCACCTGCGCCTCGGCGGTGTACGCGGCCGGGTCGGCGTCCGCCGGGCGGACCCGGGAGCCGGCGAAGCCCACCTGGGCGCCGGGCAGGGCCAGCACCACATCCGCGCCCGCGCCGAGCGTGGCCCAGCCGCCGCCGGTCGTCGGGTCCCGGACCACCGCGATCTGCGGCAGCCCCGCCCGCCGGGTCAGCGCGGAGGCCCGGGCCACCCGCTGGAGCTGGGTGAGCGCGAGCATGCCCTCCTGCATACGGCTGCCGCCGGTCGCGATCAGCGGGACCACCGGCAGCCGGTGCGCGCGGGCGTGGGCGTAGGCCGCCACCAGCCGGTCCCCGGTGCGTTCGCCCAGCGAGCCGCCCAGGAAGCCGAACTCGAAGGCGATCAGCACGGCGCCGGTGCCCGCGACGCGCGCGGTGCCGCAGACCACCGACTCGGTCTCGCCGGTGCGCTCGGCGGCGCGGGCCCGCGAGGCGTCGTAGCCCTGCCAGCCCAGCGGGCCGTCCGGCGCCGACTCCCCGGCGGGCGCCGGGAGTTCACGGAAGGTGCCGGGGTCCGCCAGCAGGGCCAGCACCTCCCGCGCCGAGCGCCGCTCAGGCATCGGCCAGGGCCCGCTTCATGATCTTGCCCATGTCGTTGCGGGGCAGCGCGTCCAGGTAGCGGACGACGCGGGGGCGCTTGTGCGGGGCCAGCCGCCGGGCCACGTGGTCCGCCAACTCCTCCGCACCGGGAGGTGACTTCGGGTCCGCCGGGACGATCCAGGCCACGATCCGCTCGCCCAGGTCGGCGTCCGGCTCCCCGGTGACCGCCGCCTCCCGCACCCCCGGATGCTCCAGCAGCGCGTTCTCGATCTCCCCGGCCCCGATCTTGTAACCGCCGCTCTTGATCAGGTCGGTGGCCTTGCGCCCGACGATGCGGACGTAGCCGTCGGGCTCCCGCACGGCCATGTCCCCGGTGCGGAAGAAGCCGTCGGCGGTGAACGCGGCGGCGGTGGCGTCGGGCCGGTTCAGATACTCGGTGAACAGGTTCGGGCCGCGCACCTGGATCTCGCCGACGCTCTCCCCGTCCCAGTCGGTGAGTTCCGTGCCGTCCTCCTCCACCAGCCGCAGCTCCACGCCCGGCAGCGGCACCCCGACCGTGCCGGCCCGCGCCTCGCCGTCGGCCCGCACGCTGGTGTTCATCAGCGTCTCGGTCATGCCGTACCGCTCGATCACCCTTCGGCCGGTGGCCGCCGCGATCCGCTCGTGGTCGTGCACCGGCAGCGCGGCCGAGCCCGAGACCAGCAGCCGGGCCCGGGCCAGCGCCCCGGCCAGCCCCGGGTCGCCGGGCAGGGCCTCGGCGAGGCGGTGGTACATCGTCGGCACCCCGAACAGCATGGTCGCGCCGTCGTTCAGCTCGCGGGCCACGCCCTCGGGGGTGAACCGGCCCAGGTGCCGCACCGCGCCGCCGCGCCGCAGCGGGCCCAGGACGCCCAGCACCAGCCCGTGCACATGGAACAGGGGCAGCGCGTGCACCAGCACGTCGCCCCCGGTCCACTGCCAGGCGTCGGCCAGCGCGTCCAGGGTGGCGGCCAGGGCCCGGCGGGGCAGGACCGCGCCCTTGGGCGGGCCGGTGGTGCCGGAGGTGTACACGATCAGCGCGGGGTCGCCGTCCGCCGCCCGCTCCTCGGGCAGCGCACCGGTGGCAAAGGCGTCCACGTCGATCCGCGGCAAGTCGCCGACCGAGGACGGCAGTTCGGCGCCGGGCGCGGCCAGGACCAGCGTCGGCGCGCTGTCGGTGAGGATGTGTTCGAGTTCCTTCCCGCCCGACTTCGGGTTGAGCGGCACCGCGGCCACCCCGGCGAGCAGCGCGCCGGTCACCGCGACGGCGGTCTCCAGTTCCGGCGTGGCCCACACCGCGACCCGGCCCGTGCCCTCCAGCCGGGCGGCGAGGGCACCCGCGGCGCCCGCGAGAGCGCCGTACGTCAGGGTCCGGGGCCCGAACCGCAGGGCGGCCATATCGGGGGGACCGTCCGCCAGGGCGGGGAAGAGAGGGGACACGCGGCGCACTCCTTACTGCCGGCGGCGGCCGGCTGCCGGGGACGACAGCACCCTTCCTACACCAGCGGGAGCGCGCGTGGCGGGCCTTGTTAGCCTCGCCACCGCACCGTCATCGAACCCCCGTACGAAAGGGAGTCCTGCCGTGCCCCGTATCGCCCTCGCCACCTACGATCCCGCACCCGGGCGCAGCAAAGACACCGATCTGCCGGTGCTGGTGCGGGCGCTGCGGGACGCCGGCGCCGACGCGGAGGCCCGGCACTGGGACGACCCGGCGGCCGACTGGGCCGGCTACGACCTCGTGGTCATCCGCTCCACCTGGGACTACAGCTGGCGGGCCGCCGAGTTCGCCGCCTGGGTGGAGCGCACGGGGGTGCTGACCCGGCTGGCCAACCCGGTCCCCGTCGTGCGCTGGAACACCGACAAGCGCTACCTCGGCGAGCTGGCGGCGGCCGGCGTGCCCACCGTCCCCACCCGCTACATAGCCCCCGGCGAACCCGCCGGCCTGCCCGGCGGCCACGAGTTCGTCGTCAAGCCCACCTCGGGCGCGGGCGCCCGGTTCGCCGCCCGCTACACCCCCGCCGAGCACGGCACCGCGCTGCGCCAGCTCGCCCGGATGCACGCCGAGGGCTTCACCGCGATGGTGCAGCCGTACATGCCGGGCATCGACGTGCGCGGGGAGCGGGCCCTGCAGTTCTTCGGCGGGCGGCTGCTGCACGCCAGCCGCAAGGGCGCCGTGCTTTCCCCCGGCACCCCCTACGACGCCGACAAGGTCGCCCATCCCCGCCTGGAGCGCTGGCGGCCGACCGCCGCCGAACTCGCCGTCGCCGAGCGAGCGCTGGCCGCCGTCCCCGGCACGCCCGAGCTGCTGTACGCGCGCGTGGACCTGGTCGACGGCGACGACGGCGAACCCCTCCTGATGGAGCTGGAACTGGTCGAACCCAACCTGTTCCTGGGGCTGCACCCCGATTCCGTGCCCCGTGTGGCGGAGGCGATCCTCCGGGCGGCCCAGGACGGCTGAACCCGGTCCGCCTGCCGGACGGTTCGCCGTCGTCGCTGGACGCCGCGGGGTCCCGTACCGCAGGCTGACGCCGTCAAGATCACTACACGATGGGGGAGTTGACGTGTCCAAGGTATGGCTGGTGACCGGGGCGAGCAGCGGATTCGGGCGGGCGATCACCGAGGCCGCCGTCGCCGCCGGGGACCTGGTGGTCGGCGCGGCCCGCAGCCCGGAGGCGCTGGAGGACCTGGTGGCCGCCCACCCGGGGAAGGTGGAGGCGCTGCGCCTCGATGTGACGGACGGTGCCGCGATCGAGGCGGCGGTCGCGGACGTCGTGGCCCGGCACGGCCGCATCGACGTGCTGGTCAACAACGCGGGCCGCACGCACGTCGGCGCGGTCGAGGAGACCACGGACCAGGAGCTGCGGGACCTGTTCGAGCTGCATGTCTTCGGCCCGACGGCCCTGGTGCGGGCGGTGCTGCCGCACATGCGCGAGCGGCGCTCGGGCGCGATCGTGCAGATGAGCAGCATGGGCGGGCAGATGTCCTTCGCGGGCTTCGGGGCGTACAGCGGCACCAAGTTCGCGCTGGAGGGCATCTCCGAGGCGCTCGCCGACGAGGTGGCGGAGTTCGGCATCAAGGTGCTGATCGTGGAGCCGGGCGCGTTCCGGACCTCCCTGTTCGGCGCCGGGCGGGCCGGGGCCAGCCCCGACAGCGGGGTGTACGCCAAGGTGAGCGAGACCCGCGGGTTCATCTCCGGCGGCGACGGCACCCAGCCCGGCGACCCGGCGAAGGCGGCGGCCGTCATCCTGGCCGCGCTGGAGGCCGAGCGGACCCCGCTGCACCTGCCGCTCGGCGACGACGGGGTGACCGCGGTCCTGGGCCACCTCGACCAGGTCCGCGCGGAGGTCACCGAGTGGGAGAAGCAGACCCGGGCGACCGGCTTCGACGCCTAGGCCCCGCGCGGGGCCGGCCGCCGGAGCGGTGCGGCCCGGCGACCGGCCCCGGTGCCGCCCGGCCGAGGGCGGCCGTGCGTGAACCCGACGGCCGGACTCCGTGCCGGCTAGCCGAGGACCGCCGTCCGCTGGAGCAGCCCCCAGGTGAACTCGGCGACCAGGTCGTGCCGTACGCCGTCGCGGTCCGGGGCGGTGAGGGCCAGGCCCGACCGGGTGGGGGCCGTGCCCTGGAGCGGGCGGGCGGGGGCGAAGGCGCGGGCGGCCTCGTCCACCGTGCACGACCAGGGGGTGAGGTCCTCCAGGGTGTCGAGGCGCGGGCCCGGCGCGTCCGGCGCCCGCACCAGCCACGCGTGCCACACCCCGCCGTCCGGCCCGACCAGCACCTCGAACCGCAGGTCGGGCCAGAGCGGCAGGGTCCACCGCCGGGCCTCGCAGTCCAGGTCGCCGATCCGGCGCGGCGCCACGGTCCCGGGGGCGCCGAGGACGGCCCGGTACCGGGCGGCGGCGCCCCGGCCCCGCGGTGAGCGGGCCATCGCCTGCCACCGCTTGTTGGCCTCCCGCATGTCCGCCGCCGAGGCGCCGAGCCGCCGCCGCGCCTCGTCGACGAGGTCTGGGTTGTGGTCGGCCATGCGGCGCAGCAGCACCAGCTGGAAGTCGAGTCCCATGGGGTCCATCGTGCCCGCCTCCACCCCCGCCCATTGCCCGCGCAACCTTCCCTGACTAGCCTGTGTTCGTCATGCCGATCGCCTGTTGATATCTCGAACATATCCGCGCGGATATCGCCAACGGGCGCCTACACCAAGGGAGGGGGCCGGACGTGGGACGCCTCGTGCCTGCCGTGACCCGGGCTCTGGACATTCTTGAGCTGTTCCTCGACGGGGACGGGACGCTCTCCGCCCCCGACATCGTGCGCAGGCTCCAGCTGCCGCGCACCACCGTGCACGAACTGGTCACCACGCTCGCCGCACGCTCGTACATCGTGCCGGTGCCCGGCCAGCCGGGACGGTACCGGCTCGGCGTGCGCCCGTACCAGCTCGGCAGCCGCTACGCCGAGCAGCTCGACCTCGCCGCCGAGGGCCAGCAGGTGGCCCGCGCGGTCGCCGAGACCTGCGACGAGACGGTGCACGTGGCCATCCTGGAGGGCACCGACGTCATCTACATCGCCAAGGTCGACTCCACCCACGCCGTCCGCATGGTCTCCGCCGCCGGCCGCCGGCTGCCCGCCCACTGCACCTCGGTCGGCAAGATGCTGCTGGCCTCGCTGCCCGGGCCGGAGCTGGCCGCGCGCATTCCCGACGACGCCGAGCTGGCCGCGATGACGCCGAACAGCATCACCGAGCCGGCCGCGCTGCGCGCGGCCCTGACGGAGATCCGGCAGCGCGGGATCGCGGTGGAGAGCCGCGAGTCCAACCCCGACGTCTCCTGCGTCGCCGCGCCGGTCCGCGACCGCACCGGCCAGGTTGTCGCCGCGCTGTCCATCTCCGTCCCTATGATTCGCTGGAGCGACGAGCGCCTGGCCGAGCTGGAGCAGCTGGCCGTCAAGGGCGCGGCGGAACTGTCGGAGCGGCTGGGGTACAGGAGCGCGGCATGACGGCGTACGAGGTGGCGGTGGCGGCGGAGGCGGCGCTCGGCGAGGGCCCGACCTGGGACCCGGCGACCGGCAGGCTCCTGTGGCTGGACATCCTGGGCATGCGGTTGCACACCTACGACCCGGTGACCGGCCGCCGCACGGTCCGTACGACACCCCAGCACATCGGCGCCGCCAAGCCCCGCGCGGGCGGCGGCCTGGTGCTGAACCTGCGGGACGGCGTCGGCCTGCTGGACCCCGACGACACGTTCCGCTGGCTGCACCACGAGCCGGTCCCGGGCCGGCGCGCGAACGACGCCGCGGTGGCCCCGGACGGCTCCCTGTGGGCGGGCACGATGCGCTACGACGAGGCGACCGGCGGCGGCACGCTGTCCCGGCTGACCGGGGACGGCACCGCGCGGACGGTGCTGGACGACGTCACGGTCAGCAACGGCACCGGCTGGAGCCCCGACGGCCGCCTCATGTACTACGTCGACACCCCGACGCGCCGCGTGGACGTCTTCGACTACGACGCCGAGGGCATCCGGGGCCGCCGCCCGCTGGCCGAGATCGAGGAGGGCGCGGGCTACCCGGACGGCCTCACGGTCGACGCCGACGGCTGCGTATGGGTGGCGCTGTGGGACGGCGGAGCGGTCCGCCGCTACACGCCCGACGGCACGCTGGACCGCGTCATCTCCCTGCCCACCCCCCGCACCACGGCCTGCGCCTTCGGCGGCCCCGCCCTGACCGACCTCTACATCACCACGGCCCGCACGGGCCTGGACGCCCCGCACCCCCTGTCGGGCTCCCTGCTGGTGGTACCGAACGCGGGGAAAGGCTTGCCACAGCCGCCGTTCGAGGGCTAGGTCCACTTCTCAACTCCGCGAGCCACCGCGCCCCGAAGGGGCGCGGGGAACCGCGCGCTCAGCCACAAGGCACCTGCACCCGGCCGACGACAGCACATCCCCGTCTCTCCGCCGGACGACACCCGCACCCGGCCGGCCGCAGCACGCCCCCGCGACCCGGGCCCGCACCGCCTCGATGTCGGCCGGCCTCCGCAGCGCGCGCGACACGGCCCCGATCTCCCGCAGCAGCTCCGCCGCGTCGGCCCGGTCGCCCCCCGGCCCGGGCCGCGCACGCGACCCCGTCTCGACGGCGTCCAGGACACACACCGCCGCCGCCAGCGCCCGCGCCCGCTCGGGCGGATGGCCGAGCCCGAGCGCCGCGTCGTAGGCGCGCCCGCCCAGCCCGGTGTCGATGCGCCGGGCCAGCGGCAGCAGCACGTCCCGGATGAACGTCTCGCGCCGGGTGAGCCGAAGTTCGGGCGTGGCGCGCAGCACGAACGGCAGTCCCGCCCCGCTGACCGAGCGCAACAACCGGTATAACGGCCGTAGTTCGCAGTGCGCGAGCCGTACCCGCCACCGGTCGCGCAGATACTGTCCGGCGTGTGGCAGGACGAACCCGGTGGCCACGAGAATCGCGGCGACGGCGGCCACCGCCGGCGCCAGGTCGGTGCTCAGCCAGTCCGCGTTCCGCCCGGCCCAGCGCGCCCCGACGGCCGTCAGCTTGGCCGCGCTGTACACCAGGTCCAGCGCGTACCCGGCGCCCAGCAGCCTCAGGCCCCGGCGCAGCCAGGGGTCCTGGCCCGCCACGCGCACCCAGGCCCGGATCAGCCGGGAGCTGATCAGGCAGGCCACGGCGTGCGCGACGAGGTAGAGCAGGATGCCCTCGCGGATGAACGGCGTGGTGGCGTAGTAGGTGTCCAGGTCCCGCAGCCGCTCCACGGGGGCGTCGGCGAACGGGAACAGCGCCCACAGGGCGACGATCACGCCGGAGTACACCGAGACCACCCAGCGCCGCGCGCGGCGGGTGCCGGCCGAGCGGCTGCCGGGGCCGTTGCGCCAGGTGACGAGCAGCAGCAGGCCGTTCGCGCACAGTGCGGTGATCAGCGAGTAGCACCAGGGCGCCGAGATGTTGGGCACGCCGGTCAGCCGGTTGACCAGGGCGACGCTGGAGGGGGCGCTGAAGACGAACACCGCGCAGGCGAGCAGCAGCAGCGTGCCGACCGCGCGCAGCAGCGGGTCACGCCACAGCCGGATGATCGACGGGAGTTTGATCGCCAGCGCGGTGACGAGTACGGCCGCGGGGATCCAGAAGGAGACGGAGAACTCGCAGAGGAAGCCCGGCGGTCTCACCGCGCGGCTCCCCCCTCCCCGGATTGCCGGTCCGCCGGTGCGGCGCGCCCTCGCGGGCCGGCCGCCCGTTCGCGTCCGCGATAGCCGAGGGAGCGCTGGACGGGGTCCGGCGGGGCGGGCCGGGTCCCGGACAGATGGCCGCGGAACAGGGTGGCCAGGCGGTGCCCGAAGTCGTCCGCCTCGGCCTCGTCGGTCTCCCGGGAGCCGTTGCGGGCGGCCACCGTGAGGGCCGCCTCCCGCCAGCCGGGGGCGTCGGCGAGGGCGCGGGCCGCGGCGGCCCCGGCCAGGTGGTGGTGGCGGTGGCCGGCGTGCAGATGCCACAGTTCGTGCCCCAGGATGACCAGTTGCTGCACGTCCTCCGCCCGCTCCTCCACGATGATCAGGTCGAAGTCGGCGAACTCGACCCAGAGCCCGGTCACTTCGATCTCGTCCGGGAATCGTTCGAACCGCAGCTCGACCGGCCGTCCGGCGCGCAGCGCCGTCATCTCCTCGCACAGAGCGTGGCACAACTGACGTACGTCCCGCGGCGGTTCGGGCCGGGAGCGGACGGCGGCGGCGAGGTCGCCGGCCAGGGTGCGCATCGCCGGACCGGTGCGGGGGCCGAGCAGCCGGGAGGCGAGCCCGGTCATCCGCTGTCGCGCGCCCGCGATGCCCATCGGCCCCCCTTCGTACCGTGTTCCGGCCGGTCATGGCTGGTCCGAGGGTACGCGCACGGATGTGCCCGCGTCATGCGTTCCCCCGACCATTGTTCAACATCAAACGACCTATGGGCTTTGTCCAACCCATTGACGCGCACGCGCGGGGAATCTACGGTCCCGTTCGAAGTTACGGGCACCATTCGGCATTTCGAACGTAGGGGCAAGGTGGGCACGGTATGGGACAACCTGGCCTGAACCGCAGGCACTTCCTCGGCGCCGCGGGCGGGTTGGTGACGGCCGCGAGCCTCGGTTTCGCGGCGCTCGGCAGCGGGGCCGACGCGCTGGCCGCCGGCAGCCGTACCCGGGTGCGCTACTGGAACCTCTTCCAGGGCGGCGACGGCGCCAACCAGGCCGCCATGGTCGACGCGTTCCGCGCGGCGCACCCCGGCACCGCGGTGAAGGACTCCACCCTCACCTGGGGCGGCCCCTACTACACCAAGCTCGCCATGGCCGCCGCCGGCAACCGCGCCCCCGACCTCGCCGTCATGCACCAGGGCCGCGTCCCCGGCTTCGCCCCCGGCCGCCTCCTGGACCCCTGGGACACCGGGCTGCTGGCCGAGTACGGCGTGCGCGAAGCCGACTTCAACCCGGTGCTGTGGAAACGCGGCGTCGTCGACGGCGAGCTCTACGCCCTGCCCCTGGACATCCACGTCCAGCTCTGCTTCTACCGCAAGGACGTGTGCCGGAGAGCGGGACTGCTCGACTCCTCCGGCCGGCTGCCCGCCGCCACCTCCACCGACGACTGGTTCGCCGTCCTCAAGGAGGCCAGGAAGCAGCTGAAGAAGGGGCAGCAGACCCTCGGCCTGCACGTCAACGACCAGAACTTCTGCTGGTGGTTCTTCGTCGCCTTCTACCGGCAGCTCGGCGGCGCCTACTTCGACGACACCCGGTCGGACGTGACCTTCGACACCGACAAGGCCACCGAGATCCTGGAGTTCTTCCGCAAGCACGTCACCGACGGCTACGTCACCCCGGGCGAGACCGACGCCGAGGCGTTCCTGGCCGGCTCCCCCTTCACCTGGGAGGGCAACTGGTCGGTGCCCTACTTCAACGACGAGAAGGTCGACTACGGCGCCCAGCCGCTGCCCCCGGTCTTCGGCGCCCCGGCCACCCACGCCGAGTCCCACTCCTTCGTCCTGCCCCACCGGACCGGCCGCGGCGGCCCCGCCGACGAAGGCGCCTACCGGCTCGCCGCCTACCTGGTCACCCACGCCTCCACCTGGGCCCTCGGCGGCCACGTCCCCGCCCATCTGCCCACTTTCAAGGACCCGGACTACCTCAAACTGGCCCCGCAGACCGAGTACTCCCGGCCCGCCATGGACCACCAGGCCAACGAGCCGGACATCTGGTTCGCGGGCTCCACCGGCATCCTCGCCCAGCGCCTCGGCCCGGTCATCGCCTCCTCCAACCTCGGCTCCACCGCCCCCGGCAAGGCGGCCCGCCGTCTGAAGGCGCTGCTGGAGCAGCTGCTCGCGGCGAAGAACCCGATGACCGGCCGCACCGCCGCCCAGGAGCCGAAGGGAGCCGCCGTATGAGCGGTACGGCCCTGACCACGGCCGGCCGCACGGCCCGCCCCCGTGCCGCCGCCGGCACCGACTCCGCCCGGCTGCGCTGGTCCCGCCGCCTCCAGCACGGCGGCTGGTTCGTCGCCCCGTTCCTCGTCCTCTACGCGCTGTTCGTCGTCCTGCCCGTCGTCCGCGGCCTGTACCTCAGCTTCACGGACGCCAACATCTCCGGCGACCACACCGGCTTCGTCGGCCTCGCCAACTACCGCGAGGCGCTGCGGGACCCGCTCGTGTGGGACTCCCTGTGGCACAGCACGCAGTTCACGCTCTGCGTCGTCCCGCTGATCGTCCTCGTGGCCCTGCTGATGGCCCTGGTCGCGCACCACACCGTGCACTTGAAGTGGCTGTGGCGGCTGTGCTTCTTCGCGCCCTTCCTGCTGCCCTCGGCCGTCGTGGGCAACCTGTGGTGGTGGCTGTTCCAGCCCACCAACGGCATGGTCAACCACGTCCTCGGCCTGGACACGCCCTGGCTCACCCAGAAGTCCACGGCCATGCTCGCCGTCGTGGTCGCCACCCTGTGGTGGACGGTCGGATTCTCCTTCCTGCTCTACCTGGCCGCCCTGCAGAACATCCCGCAGCACCTGTACGAGGCCGCCGAACTCGACGGCGCGAACGCCCTGAAGCGGATGCTGTACATCACCGTGCCCAACCTGCGCTCCATCACCGGCCTGGTCGTCGCCCTCCAGGTCCTCGCCTCGCTCCAGGTCTTCGACCAGGCCGTGGTCATGTACCAGTTCGGCCCCGGACCGGAGGAATCGACGCGCACCTTCGTCCAGTACACCCTCGAACAGGGCTTCACCACCTACCGCGTGGGCTACGCCTCCGCGATCTCCTTCGTCCTGTTCGTCATCGTCGCGGCCGTGGCGTTCGCCCGGGTGTGGCTGCTGAAGAGCCGTGAGGAGGCCACCCGATGACCACCCGCTCCGCCCGCCGCCGGCCCCTCGCCCAGATCGCGCTCACGGCCGTCGCCGCGACCCTCTCCCTGATCTGGCTCGCCCCCCTGGCCTGGGCCCTGTCCACGTCCCTGAAGTCCCCGGCGGAGTCCGTCACCTCGCCGCACTGGATACCCGACCACGTCACCCTGGACTCCTGGGAAGAGGTCCTCAAGGCGGGCGACATCCCCAACTGGTTCGTGAACTCCGTCGTCGTCTCGGTGTGCGTCACGGTGATCGTGCTGCTGGTCGCCTCCCTCGCCGGTTACGGCTTCGCCCGCACCGAGTTCCGCGGCAAGGGCGCCCTGATGGTCCTGACCATGGCCGGCCTGATGTTCTCCCCGGCGATCCTCGGCGTCCCGCTGTTCACCACGGTCCAGTCGCTCGGCATGGTCGACACCTACTGGGGCATGATCCTGCCCCAGTGCGCCCCGGCCGCCATGGTGTACATCCTCTACAAGTTCTTCCAGGGCCTGCCCCGGGAACTGGAGGAGGCCGCGTTCATCGACGGCGCCGGCCGCTGGCGGATCTTCTTCACCATCGTGCTGCCGCTGTCCAAGCCCTCGCTGTCGGCGGTCGGGATCTTCACCTTCATCGCGTCCTGGAACAACTTCCTGTGGCCGTACATGGTGACCAACAACCCCGACCTGATGACCATGCCCAACGGCATCGCCACCGTGCAGAACGCCTTCGGCATCGTCTGGCCCCAGCTGATGGCCGGCGGCCTGATCGCCGGACTGCCGCTGATCATCGTCTTCGTCTTCTTCCAGAGCCAGATCGTGCGGGGCGTGGCCCACACGGGCCTGGCCGGCCAGTGACGCGGGGAGCCCCTCGCGTGAAGCCGAGACCCGCCCCCGTCCTCGCGGCCGCCGCCCCGGCCCACTGGACCCGGCCGGCGGGTCGGCCCGTTCCCAAGTGACCCGGAAGGAACCCATGAGCAAGAACACCGCCCGTTTCACCCTCGACCCCGCCTTCACCGTCGGCCGGGTCAGCCCCCGTCTCTTCGGCTCCTTCGTGGAACACCTCGGCCGCTGCGTGTACACCGGCATCCACGAACCCGGCCACCCCGCGGCCGACGCCGAGGGCATCCGTACCGACGTGCTGGACCTGGTCCGTGAACTCGGCGTCACCGCCATCCGCTACCCCGGCGGCAACTTCGTCTCCGGCTACAAGTGGGAGGACTCCGTCGGCCCGGTCGAGGACCGTCCCCGCCGCCTCGACCTGGCCTGGCACTCCACCGAGACCAACCGCTTCGGCCTGTCGGAGTACATCGCGTTCCTGAAGAAGGTCGGCCCCCAGGCGGAGCCCATGATGGCGGTGAACCTCGGCACCCGGGGCGTCGCCGAGGCCCTGGAACTCCAGGAGTACGCCAACCACCCCTCCGGCACCGCCCTGTCCGACCTGCGCGCCGCCCACGGCGACAAGGACCCCTTCGGCATCCGGCTGTGGTGCCTCGGCAACGAGATGGACGGCCCCTGGCAGACCGGCCACAAGACGGCGGAGGAGTACGGCAGGCTCGCCGCCGAGACCGCCCGGGCCATGCGCCAGCAGGACCCCGGCGTGGAACTGGTCGCCTGCGGCTCCTCCAGCCAGGCCATGCCCACCTTCGCCGAGTGGGAGGCCACCGTCCTGAAGGAGACGTACGACCTGGTCGACTACATCTCGCTGCACGCCTACTACGAGCCCGTCGACGGCGACGTGGACTCCTTCCTCGCCTCGGCCGTCGACATGGAGTCCTTCATCGAGAACGTGATCGCCACGGCCGACCACGTGGGCGCCCGGCTGAAGTCGAAGAAGAAGATCAACCTCTCCTTCGACGAGTGGAACGTCTGGTACATCTCCAAGTGGGTGGAGTTCTCCGACACCCGCGAGCACTCCGACTGGCCCGAGGCACCCCGCCTGCTGGAGGACAACTACAGCGTCACCGACGCCGTCGTCTTCGGCTCGCTGCTGATCGCCCTGCTCCGGCACGCCGACCGGGTCACCGTCGCCTGCCTCGCCCAGCTCGTCAACGTCATCGCCCCGATCATGACCGAGCCGGGCGGCCCGGCCTGGCGGCAGACGACGTTCTTCCCGTTCGCCCAGGCCTCCCGGTACGGCCGCGGCGAGGTGCTGGACGTCCGCGTGGACTCGCCGACGTACGAGACCGAGAAGTACGGCGAGACGGACCTGCTGCACGCCACCGCCGTCCGCGCGGACGACGGCACGGTCACCGTGTTCGCGGTCAACCGGAGCCGCACCGGGACGCTGCCCCTCGAAGTCGCCCTGAACGGCTTGGAGCTGACCACCGTCACCGAGCACACCGCCCTCGCGGACGCCGACCCCGACGCCCGCAACACCCTGACCGACCCCGAACGCGTCACCCCGCACCCGGTCGAGGGCACCGCCCTGGCGGACGGCACCCTCACCGCCGTACTGGAGCCGCTGTCCTGGAACGTGATCAGGCTGGCGTGATCAGACCGGTGTGACGGGTACGCCGCCACTGGCCCTGCCGAGCAGCGTCAGCCGTACCGACCCGGGGCCCGACAGCGTGGTGAACTCCGACAGGACCGCCAGCGCCAGGGTGTTGGTGCCCCGGGTGCGCAGGATGCCGTTCGGCAGCACGAACGTGTGCTGCGGGCCCACGTTGTTGATGTACTGGCCCAGGTTCCAGCCGTTGAGGAAGATCTGGGCGCGGTAGGCCCGGTACGGGTCGTCGTCCAGGGTCAGGCCGATCGACGCGTCCACATCGCCCGGCACCGACAGCCGGAACGTGGTCCGGTACCAGGTGACGCCCTGGTACCGCTCCGCGCGCGGCAGGTCCACCCGCTCCCAGTCCCGGTCCCGGAAGCCGGGCAGATGCCAGCCGTGCCGCTCGCCGTACAGGCCGCCGTTGTTCAGCGGTCCGCGCACCGGGTCGGCGGGGCCCTCGCCCTGGATGCGCCAGCGCACCCGCGGCGAGGCGCCCTTGAAGGTGACCGCCGTCAGCCCGCGGGCCACCTTGTGCGTGTCGAGCGCCTTGCCGTCCTGGTCGTGCTGCATGCGCCGGACCAGCACCGACAGCACATGACGGCCGGGGGAGCGCAGCCGCTCGCGCACCGGGAAGACGGCGGTGTCCGCCCAGCTGCCCTGGCGGACCGTGCTCTTGTCCGGCACGGGCATCCGGTGCGTGCCCAGCGGCTCGCCGTCCAGCCAGGCCATCAGCAGGCCCTGGGTACCGGTGCTGTAGGCGAGCGCGACCTCCTCGATGCCGGTGCCGCCGGTGAAGGTGCCCCGGTACCAGACATCGCCGTAGTGGAAGCCGTAGTCGTCGGCGAACAGCACCGGCTGCCCCTCGGGGACGGCCGTGGTGGAGAACGACGAGGTCTTGTCGGCCTTCTTCCACGACGAGTCGTCGAAGCCGGGGCCGGCCTCCGGGTTCTCCCGCCGCATCCGCCAGCCGCCCAGCCGCGGCAGCCGCACCTGGGGCACCCCCGGCAGCGAACCCCTGGTCATCAGGGAGCCCGAGAGGGTGACGCGGGTGGCCACCTTGCGCCCGTTCCACACCAGGGTGTCGATCCCGCGCGGCCCCCACACCTCCAGGCCCGTGGGCTCCTTGACATCGCCGGTGAGGCGGACCTCGGAGCCGCGCAGCTCGGCGTGGCGCAGCAGCGCCGGGCCGTACACCAGGAGGGTCCCGGACGGGGTGTCGTACGGGAACAGGCGGACGGCGGTGGCGTCGTCGGCGAAGAGCAGCAGCAGCGGGGTGTCGCTGTCGCCCTTCTGCACCAGCATCCGGGTCAGCCCGTCCTCGCCCAGGGGCGCGTTGACGTGCAGCTCGCCCCGGTCGTAGGCCCAGCCGCCCTCCGGGTCCAGCCGCTGCACGGACGGCTCCGCGCGGGAGTGGAGCACCAGCTCGGCCATCTCGCCGCGGCGCCCGGTGAACACCGCGATGTCCTGCCGGCCCGTCGTCAGGCACAGCATGGGCGAGGCGGTGGAGTACTTCAGCTTCCGCCGGCCCAGCGCCAGCCCGGTGGTCAGCAGCCTGGCGTCCTTGCCGGGCACGGTGACGCGCACCTTCCCGGCCTCGGTCGGCAGGCCGGCGGTGACCGCCTCCGTGCCGTCGTTGCGGGCGATGTACACGTGCGCGCCGGTGTCCTGGTTGGCGAGGTGGTAGACCTTCAGCCCCTCGGCCTTCACGTCCGGCGCCCGGTCCAGCTTGGCGAAGTCGGGCACCCGCTGAAGCAGATGCCCGAGCTGGTGCATCGGGGCGATCTTGCCGGTGACGTTGCGGGCCTCGTCGATGGCGGCACCGTAGTCGTACGACGTGTAGACGACCGGCGCGGGCAGCCAGCCCCACGAGGTCCCGCCGAACGTCATGTACACGTTGTGCAGGGTGATGCCGTTGGCCAGGTTGGTCAGGTAGAAGCGGCGCTCGTAGGCCGCGTCCCGGGTGCGCCGCGACTCGGCATACCCCTTGCCGTCGAACTCGGCCCCGCCCCACGGGTCGAACCAGCCGCCCCCGAACTCGGGCACGAACCCCGGTGTGTCCGGCGAGGCGGTGGCCCCGCCCTTCGGCCCGCCGGGACCGAAGTGACCCCAGTCCGGCGGCGTCTTGAACGGCGAGGGATAGCCGTCGAAGCCGTACAGCCAGCCGCCCTTCTCTCCGCCGGTGTCGAAGGAGCCGGGGATCCAGTAGCCGTTCCTGCCCTTGTCGTTGTGGAACAGCGGGACGTCGATCCCGTCGGCCCGGACCTTCTTGTACAGGTGCGACATGTACGCCCGGCCGGTCGCGTCGGCGGGGTGGGCGTCGTACTCGTTCTCGATCTGGTACAGCAGGATCGTGCCGGTGCCCCGGGTGAACAGGTGCCGCCGGGCGATCCGGTTCACCTGGGTCAGCCACTCGTCCACGTGGGACAGATACGTGGGGTCGTCGGTGCGGGCCGTGCCCCTGGTCGCGGTCAGCCAGCCCGGGAAGCCGCCGCCGTCGACCTCGGCGTTGATGTACGGGCCCGGCCGCAGGATGACGTACAGCCCCGTCTCCGCCGCCATGCGCAGGAACAGGTCCAGATCCCGCACGCCGGTGAAGTCGTACCGGCCGGGCGCGGGGGAGTGGTGGTTCCAGGCCACGTAGACGCTGACGGCGTTGTAGCCGTGCGCCCGCATCTTCTGCAGCACGTCCCGCCACAGCGACGGGCTCGGCAGCCGGAAGGGGTGCAGCTCGCCGGACCACACCACCAGCCGCCGCCCGTCCACGAGCAGCGAGTAGCGGTCGTAGCCGATGGTGTGCCGCGCGCCGTCGGCACCCGGCGGGGCCGGCGCCGGACCGGTCGGCGCGCTGCCGCCCGCGTACGCGGAGGGGGCCCCGGGGCCGCCGCTGCCGCCGAGGGCCAGCCCGAGCGCGGCGGAGCCGGTCAGGGCACTGAAGGAACGTCTGCTGAGCGCCAAGGTGGGTCCTCCCGGGCGGTCCTAGGGGGCGCGAGTCCGGCCATTCTCCACGGCGGGACGCCCCACAATGGATCCATGAGGATCTCGGCGCGGGCGGATTACGCGGTACGGGCGGTACTGGAGCTGGCCGTACGGCAGGGTAACGGCCCGGTGAAAGCAGAGGAAATCGCCGCCGTGCAGGACATCCCGCACAAGTTCCTGGAGGGCATCCTGGGCGATCTCAGGCGGGCCGGGATCGTGGACAGCCGGCGTGGCGGGGGCGGTGGTTACCGGCTGGCGCGGGCGGCGCAAGCGATCACCGTGGCCGACGTCATCCGGGCGGTGGACGGCCCGATCGTGTCGGTGCGCGGCGAACGCCCGACGGGCCTCGCCTACACGGGCACGGCCCGGCCGCTGCTGCCGCTGTGGATCGCCCTGCGCGCCAACGTCCGCCGCATCCTGGAGGGCGTCACCCTGGCCGACCTCGCGGCGGACACCCTGCCGGAGCCCGTGCGGGCGCTGGCGGCGGAACCGGGGGCGTGGGAGAACCCGTGAGGGGCGGCACCGGCCGACCGGGAGTTGGTCGGGCGGGGCTCGGCCGGAGGAGACCGGGCCGGGCGGGACCGGGCCGACGGGGACTCGGCCGACCGGGGGACCGGCGCGTTTCCCCGCGCCTGTGCCGTTCGTTAGGGCGGACGTGATCAAGAAGCTCACCTGTGCCTCCGTCCTGGCCGCCGCGCTGCTGGCCACCGCCGCCCCCGCCGCCGAGGCGGCCGGCGCCGTCCGGTCTCCCGTCCCCGCCGCCGGCGCCCCCGGCGTCCCCCTCCTGTCCGGCCTCGTCGGCTCACTGCAGTCGGGCAAGCCGGTCACCTCGCTGAACACCCTGATCCCGCCCGGCGTCCTGGGCCGCTGACGCGGACGCCCCGGCCGGTGCGGGATCGTCTCCTTCGCACCGGCCGGCACGCTGGTGCCCGGTTCGGCGAGGCGGGGAGCCGTCGCCCGGGGTCAGCGAGGAGTGAGGAGGCAGAACTCGTTGCCTTCCGGGTCGGCCAGCACCGTCCAGGAGAGCGCGGACTGATCGATACCGGGGTCGGTGGCGCCCAGGGCGCGCAGCCGGGCCTCCTCCGCCTTCATGTCGTCACCGGGGTAGGGGCAGACGTCCAGGTGGACGCGGTTCCACACGCTCTTGGTGTCGGGGGTGCGGACGAACTCCAGATAGGGGCCGACGCCTTGGGCGGACCGCATGACCGCCTGGTCGTCGGTGACCTCGTGCAGCGTCCAGTCCATCGCCTGGTCCCAGAACCGGGCCATCGCGCGTGGGTCGGCGCAGTCGACCACCACCGCGGCGATCGGCCCGGTGTCCCGGTAGACCGGGCGGGGCTCCAGGACGCAGAACTCGTTGCCCTCCGGGTCGGCCATCACGGTCCAGGGCACGTCCCCCTGACCCACGTCGGCGAGCGTCGCGCCGAGCTCCCGCAAGCGCGCGACCAACTCCGCCTGGTGGGCGGTCGAGGTGGTGGCCAGATCGAGGTGCACCCGGTTCTTCACCGTCTTGGGTTCCGGGTGGGCGATGATGTCGACGCAGACGGCCACGGGGTCGGGGTAGGTGAAACCCACGGGTTCGAGGTTGGTGATGCCGGGCCCCTCGCTGTCGACACCCCAACCGAGTACCTCCGCCCAGAACCGGCCGAGCGCGGAGTCGTCCCTGGCCTTCATGTTGATCTGCACGAGTCTCGTTGCCATGCCGCAGATCCTAGAAGCCGCCGCCGGGACCGCGGCCGGAGTGCCGCCTGGCGTGGCCCGCACCGGGGGCGTGCGGCCGGCTGTGCGGTTCAGTAGGCCACCGGCCAGCCCGACGACCAGTTCAGCAGGTTGACGCCGAGCTTCGGGGTGCCGCCCGCGTTGCCGTCGTAGTAGTGGTAGACGATCAGGTCGCCGTCGACGTCGTGCGTGATGGACTGCCCGCCGGGACCGATGACGTTGCCGTGGGACTCCAGGACCGGGGTGCCGCCGTTGTTCGTCATCGCCACGCCGTTCCTGTCGTAATACGGCCCGGTGACCGAGGTCGCCCGGCCGACCTTCACCTTGTACGTCGAGCTGGTGCCCTGGCAGCAGACGTCGTAGGACGCGAAGAGGTAGTAGTAGCCGTTGCGCTTGACGATGTACGGCGCCTCGACCGCCTTGCTGCCGGTGGGGCGGGCGGCGAGGGAGTAGCGCCTGGTGTCGCCCGCGTACTGCTTCCCGGTCGCGGGGTCGATGCGGATCATCTTGATGCCGGTCCACCAACTGCCGAAGGAGAGCCACCACTTGCCGTCGTCGTCCACGAAGAGGTTGGGGTCGATGGCGTTGTAGTCGCTACTGGAGGTGGAGGTGTAGACGACGCCGTAGTCGGTCCAGGAGCCGGGCAGCCCGGTCGTGGAGCCGGCCAGGCCGATCGCCGAGGTGTTCTCGCCGAACTTGGAGACGGCGTAGTACATCAGGTACTTCCCGCCGGCGTACGAGATGTCCGGCGCCCAGGCCTCGGTGGCGTACGACGACCACCAGCCCGGCTTGGTGGCGAAGGCGTCGGCGCCGGCGGTGAAGGAGATCCGGTCGGTGGAGGTCCGGTAGCCCAGGCCGCCGCCGGTGGCGTAGAGCAGGTAACGGCCGCCGGAGGTGCGGATCATCGTCGGGTCGTGCACGACGGTACTGCCGGTGACCGTGCCGGGGTTGGGATAGGCGGAGGCGGTGCCCGGCACGAGCGCGAGCAGCAGGGCGGCGGGGACGGCGAGGAGTGCGGTGCGCTTCATTGCGGCTCCCTCTTCCTGGCGACGTTCGTGATATCGAACTACGATCGCAGCTTCGGACGGGACCGTAGAAGCGATTCGTCAACGAGTCAACGGTTCTGACAGGAACTCACAGAGGGTGGCGCCGGATCCTGTCTTCGCCTTCCGCGGGCGCCCGCGCCGGCCCCGAGTCCGACGTGTACCTGTGCTGGCGCGGCGGATCCTCCGTGGGACCCGTCCCGCCTCTTCAAGTCCCGCGAGCCACGTCCCTGAACCCCGTTCCCGACCCCGGCCACTACCCGGCCGGCCTGGTCTCCTCCTCCAGCCACGCCAGGTACGCGCTGCTGCCCGCCACGATCGGGGTCGCGATGATCTCGGGGGTGTCGTAGTCGTGCGCTGCCTTGATGTAGGTCTCCAGGGCTTCGTAGCGCGCCGTGGTGGTCTTGAACAGGATCTGCCACTCCTGCTCGGTCTGTGTCGCCCCCTTCCAGCGGTAGACGCTGGTGACGGGGGCGCTGATCTGCGCGCACGCGGCGACCCGGGCCTCCACCGCCCCGGCGGCGAGCGTCTTCGCCTTCTCCTCGCTGTCCGTGGTCGTCAGGACGATCAGGTGCCGGTGCTCTGTCATGGGCGGTGTTCCTTCCGGGGGACGGGTCCTCTACCGGACGGACGGTACCGAGACCGCCCGCCCACCCACCAGCGCGCCGGCCCGCGCCCAAGGTGGCACCGGCACCGGGGGCGCGGCCGGCACCGGCGAGTCCACCCGGCCGGTTCCGTCGCCGTCCCGGAACAGCGAAGTGGCGTTGCCGGGCACAGGAAAACCTCCGTATCCGAGCGCGGCCCGTGCGGGCCGCTCCTGGATACGGAGGTGTCGGCGGGTCTGTTCACCTCACCCGCCCGGAGGAGAGATTCACGCGCCGAAGCGGTGGATCGTCGTCGTCCGGTACGTCCGGCCGGGGCGCAGCACCGTCGACGGGAACTCCGGGTGGTTCGGCGAGTCCGGGAAGTGCTGCGTCTCCAGGCACAGGGCGTCACCCTGCCGGTAGGTACGGCCCGAGGTGCCGGTGAGCGTGCCGTCGAGGAAGTTGCCGGAGTAGAACTGGAGCCCCGGCTGGTCGGTGTCGATCTTCAGGGTGCGGCCGGAGTGCGGGTCGCGCAGGGTCGCGATGTGCTCGGGCCGCGCGGTGATCCCCTTGTCCAGCACCCAGTTGTGGTCGTACCCCTTGGCCAGTACCAGCTGCTCGTGGCCCGCCCGCAGGTCCCGGCCGACGGGCTTGGCGTGCCGGAAGTCGAACGGGGTGCCCGCGACCTTGGCCAGCTCCCCGGTGGGGATCAGGCCCGCGTCGGTCGGGGTGTAGCGGGCGGCGGCGATGGACAGCTCGTGGTCCTCGATGCCGCCGCTGCCCTCGCCGGCCAGGTTCCAGTAGACGTGACTGGTGAGGTTGACGACGGTGGCCTTGTCGGTGGTCGCCTCGTAGTCGATGCGCCAGTCCCCGTGCCGGGTGAGGGTGTACGTCACCCGAGTGCGCAGCGTGCCCGGGTAGCCCATCTCGCCGTCTGCGCTGGTGTAGCGCAGCCGCAGGCCGACGTCCGTGCCCTCGGTGAACGGCTCGACGTCCCACACGCGCTTGTCGAAGCCCTGGGCGCCACCGTGCAGGCTGTTGTCGCCGTCGTTCACGTCGAGCTGGTACGGCTTGCCGTCCAGGGTGAACCGGCCCGCGTCGATGCGGTTGCCGTAGCGGCCGATCAGCGCGCCGAAGTACGGGCTCTGGGCCGCGTAGTCGGCGAGGTTGTCGAAGCCGGCGACCACGTTGGCGTACCGGCCGTGCCGGTCGGGGAGGTGCAGGGTCTGGACGACACCGCCGTAGGAGAGCACCTTCATCCGGGTGCCGCCGTTCTCCAGCGACCAGCGGTGGACCTCGGTGCCGTCGGCGAGCGTGCCGAAGTGTTCCCTCACCGGCTTCCTTCCCGGGGCCGCGTGGGCCGTGCCGCCGAGCGTGGTGGCGGCCAGGCCCGCGGCGGCTGCCCCCGCGATGACCGTGCGTCTGTTGAGTTCCATGGGTGCGGCTCTCGCTTTCTGCGCGCTTACGAACCGGACTTGCGCTTGTTCCACACGTCGAACCCGACCGCCACCAGCAGGGCCAGGCCCTTGATGACCTGCTGCCAGTCGGTGCCGACGCTCAGGAGGTTCATGCCGTTGTTCAGCACGCCGAGGACGAGGCCGCCGATGATGGCGCCGAGGACGGTGCCGACACCGCCGCTCATGGACGCGCCGCCGATGAACGCGGAGGCGATCGCCTCCAGTTCGAAGTTGACGCCCGCCTTCGGCGAGGCCGCGTTCAGCCGGGCGGCGACCACCAGGCCCGCCAGGGCCGCGAGCACGCCCATGTTCAGGAAGACGTAGAAGGTGACCTTCTTGTCCTTCACACCGGACAGCTTGGCCGCCGGCAGGTTGCCGCCGATGGCGTAGATGTGCCGGCCGAAGATCGCGTTGCGCATGACGTAGCCGTAGCCGACGACCAGTGCGCCGAGGACGATCAGCACGATCGGGGTGCCCTTGTAGCTGGCGAGCAGCAGGGTGAGGACGAGGATCGCCGCCACCATGGCCGTCAGCTTGAGCAGGAACAGCCGGAGCGGCACGACGTCCAGGGAGAACTCCTGCTGGCGGCGGCGGCCCCGGAACTCCTGCCACACCACGGCCGCGATCAGCACCAGCCCGAGCAGCAGCGTGAGGTTGTGGTAATTGGTGTTCGGTCCGGTCTCGGGCAGGAAGCCGTTGCCGAGTTTCTGCAGGCCGTGCGGGAACGGGCCGAGGGTCTGGCCCTTGAGGAGGATCTCGGTCAGGCCGCGGAAGAGGAGCATCCCGGCGAGGGTGACGATGAAGGACGGTATGCCCAAGTAGGCGATCAGATAGCCCTGGACCGCGCCCGCGGCGGCGCCCATCAGCAGGCACAGCACCAGCGCGACGGGCCAGGACACCCCGTGCTGCACGGTCAGGACGGCCGCGAAGGCGCCGGTGAACGCGGTGAGCGAGCCCACCGACAGGTCGATGTGGCCGGCGATGATGACCAGCATCATGCCGATCGCGAGGATCAGGATGTAGCTGTTCTGCAGCACCAGGTTGGAGACGTTGCGCGGCAGCAGCAGGTCCCCGTCGGTCCAGATCGCGAAGAGGACCACGATCAGGCCGAGCGCGATCAGCATGCCGTACTGGCGCATGTTGCGGCGCAGCCCGGCCAGCATCAGGCCGAGCAGGCCGTCGGCGGCCGGTCCGCTCCCGCCCGGCGGCGCGGGGGCCGGGCTCTTGGCGGTCACATCCGTGCTCATCGCGTTACCTCTTTGTCCTTTGTCATATGGCGCATCAGCACTTCTTGCGTGGCCTCGGCCCGCGGCACCTCACCGGTCAGCCGTCCGGCGGCCATCGTGTAGATGCGGTCGCACATGCCGAGCAGCTCGGGCAGCTCGGAGGAGATGAAGACGACCGCCTTGCCCTGGGCGGCGAGCTGGTCGATGACCGTGTAGATCTCGAACTTGGCGCCCACGTCGATGCCGCGGGTCGGTTCGTCGAGGATCAGCACGTCCGGACCGGCGAAGATCCACTTGCTGAGGACGACCTTCTGCTGGTTGCCGCCGGAGAGCTTGCCCACCGGCTCGAACACGGTGGGCGCCTTGATGTTCATGGACTTCCGGAAGCCCTCGGCGACCTGCCGCTCCTCGTGCTCGTCCACCACGCCCCGCTTGGCGACCTTGTCCAGCGCGGTCAGCGAGACGTTCCGGTTGATGGTGTCGATGAGGTTCAGGCCGTAGTGCTTGCGGTCCTCGGTGACGTACGCGATGCCGTGCCCGATCGCCTCCGGCACCGTCTTGGTACGGATCTCCCGGCCGTCCTTGAGGACCGTGCCGCCCGCGTACCGGCCGTAGGTCCGCCCGAAGACGCTCATGGCGAGTTCGGTGCGGCCCGCGCCCATCAGGCCCGCGATGCCGACGATCTCTCCGCGGCGCACGGTCAGCGACACGTCGTCCACGACCTTGCGCTGCTGGTCGATCGGGTGGAACACGGTCCAGCCGCGGATCTCCAGCGCCGGTGCGACGCCCTGCTCCGGCCGGTGCGGGGTGCGTTCGGGGAAGCGGTGGTCGAGGTCGCGGCCGACCATGCCGGCGATGATCCGCTCCTCGGTGGTCTCCGGCGCCTTCACATCGAGGGTCTCGATGGACCGGCCGTCCCGGATGATCGTCACCGAGTCGGCGACCTTGCGGATCTCGTTGAGCTTGTGGGAGATGATGATCGAGGTGATGCCCTGCTTCTTCAGCTCCAGGATCAGATCGAGGAGCTTGTCGCTGTCCTCGTCGTTCAGGGCCGCCGTCGGCTCGTCCAGGATCAGCAGCTTCACCTGCTTGGACAGCGCCTTGGCGATCTCCACCAGCTGTTGCTTGCCCACGCCGATGTCGGCGACCCGGGTCTCCGGGTGCTCGTCCAGGCCGACCCGGCGCAGCAGCTCGGTGGCGTGGCGCAGGGTCTCGCGCCAGTTGATGAAGCCGCGCGTGGCGTGCTCGTTGCCGAGGAAGAGGTTCTCCGCGATGGACAGGTGCGGCACCAGCGCCAGCTCCTGGTGGATGATGACGATGCCGTGCTGCTCGCTCGCCCGGATGTCGCGGAACTGGCAGGTCTCCCCCTCGAAGAGGATGTCCCCCTCGTAACTGCCGTACGCGTGGACGCCGGAGAGCACCTTCATCAGGGTGGACTTGCCGGCGCCGTTCTCCCCGCAGATGGCGTGGACCTCGCCCCGCCGGACGGTCAGGGTGACGTCCGACAGCGCCTTGACACCGGGAAAGGTCTTGACGATCGAGCGCATTTCCAGGACGGGTCCCGCCATGGTCGTGCCTTTCACTCCGTAGGAAAAGGGCGGGTCACTTCAGCTGGGACTCGGTGTAGTAACCGCCGTCCACCAGCACCTTCCGGTAGTTGGACTTGTCGACGCTGACCGGCTGGAGCAGATAGGCCGGCACGACCTTGGCGCCGTTGTCGTAGGTCTTGGTGTCGTTGACCTCGGGCTTCTTGCCCTTCAGGGACTCGTCCACCATCGTGGCGGCGACCTCGGCGAGCTTGCGCAGATCCTTGTAGACGGTCTGCGTCTGCTGCCCGGAGATGATCGACTTCACGGAGGCCAGCTCGGCGTCCTGGCCGGTGATGACCGGCAGCGGCTTGCTGCCCGAGCCGTAGCCGTCCGACTTCAGCGCGGACAGGATGCCGATGGAGATGCCGTCGTACGGCGAGAGCACCGCGTCGACCCGGCCGCTCTTGTACGACGAGGTGAGGATGTCCTCCATGCGCTTCTGCGCGGTGGTGCCGTCCCAGCGCAGGGTGACGACCTGGTTGAGCCGGGTCTGCCCGGACTTGACGACCAGCTGCTTCTTGTCGATGTAGGGCTGGAGGACCTTCATCGCCCCGCCGAAGAAGTACTTCGTGTTGTTGTCGTCGTTGGAGCCGGCGAACAGCTCGATGTTGAACGGGCCCTTCGCGCCCTTGTCCAGTCCGAGCTTCTCCACGATGTAGCTGCCCTGGAGCGTGCCGACCTTCTCGTTGTCGAACGAGGCGTAGAAGTCGACGTTCTCGGTGCCGAGGATCAGCCGGTCGTAGGAGATGACCGGGATGTTCGCGTCCTCGGCCTGCTGGAGCACGCTGTTGAGCGACTTGTTGTCGATCGCCGCGATGATCAGGCCCTTCACGCCCTGCGTGATGAGGTTCTCGATCTGCGAGACCTGCGTCTCCGGGTCGTCCTCGCCGTAGACCAGCTTGGTCTTGTAGCCCTTGGCCTGAAGGTTCTTGACGACGTTCCGGCCGTCGGAGATCCAGCGCTCGGAGGACTTGGTCGGCATGGCGATGCCGATGGTGGCGCCCTTGGAGTCGCCGGACTTCTCCTTGCTGCCGCCCTCGCTGTTCTGGCCACAGGCGGTGAGGGCGAGCGCGAGCGAGGCGGCGCCGGCTATCGAGGCGAGGGCGGCTCTGCGGTTGCGCATGGGGATCAGTCCTTGTCGTTCTCGTCGTGGAGAGGGGCGGACGCTTCGACGGGGAAGCGGTGGAGCGCCCTCGGCAGCCGGGAGCCGAGCGGCGCCATGTCGCCGTCCGCGCCGTGCCGGGCGAGCAGGTCCAGGGCGAGCCGGCCGCGCCGCACCCGCTCCCGGGCGGTGTCCAGCGTCACGTCCCGCAGGTGGCGGCCCCACGGGTAGATGCCGGGCGCCTTGGACAGGCCGAACTTCAGGTACAGCGGGGCGCCGCGCCGGATCAGCTCGGCGACCTCGTACATCCGGATGTAGCCGCCGAGGTCGTCCGGGGCCTCGATGTACATGTCCATCGGCGCGCCGGACACCCGCCGGATCTCCGTGAGGTGGTCCAGCGTCAGATCGCTGGGCACGTTGACGGAGTCGGCGCCGAGCCGCTCGTACACGGCGTACGAGGCGGGGTTGACCGGGCCGATGAGTGCGGACACCTTCAGCGTGGTGTCGGCCGGGATGATCCCGGCGCTCCGGGCCCGGTGCAGGGTCCACAGCACGCCCTCGTCGGCGACGAGCAGGCACTTGACGCCCAGCTCGGTGGCCCGGACGGCGTCCTCCACGCAGCCGGCGACCGCGTCGTGGCCCCGGGCGCGCAGTCCGGCCCCCCGCGAGTCGGACCGCACCGAGCCACCGATGTCCCAGGTGCCGCGCGGGCCGGTGAACAGGCACAGTTCGATGTCGCGTTCGGCGGTGGCCTCGACCATCTCGGTGATCTCGTCGTCGGTGAGCATCCACACGCCGCTGCCCTGGCTGATCCGGTGGATCGGCACATCCAGGCGGGATGCCTCCTTGAGGACGACCGCCAGCGCTTCGGGACCCTCGCACGAGGGGATCTCGGTGCGCCAGCGGCCGCCGCCCGGGAAGGTGTGGACGGAGGCGTCGGCGGGGTCCAGGGCGGGCGCGCCCAGACCGAGTGCGGCGAGCACCTGCTCGCCGGGCCTGCGGGCTGCCGGGGCGGAAGCGTCGGTCACAAGCTGTCCTTCGTGTTCGGTATGTCGGACAAGGGTCGCGGCTCTGGGTAACGGAAAAGCGTGGGTGTACGCCGGCCGGGGCGTGGTCAGGGCACCCCCCGGCCGGCGTACGGTCAGGGGCGGAGCAGCACCTTGCCCACGGCGGGATCGCCGGCGCCCACCAGCTCGATGGCCCGCGGGAAGTCGGTCAGCGGCACCTCGTGCGTGACCAGCGGCAGCGGGTCCAGCAGTCCGGCACCGAACACCCGCACGGCGTACGCCCAGGCGTCCGGCGGCGCCCCGAAGACGGTGTGCACCTCCAGCTGCCGTACGACCAGATCGGTCGGGTCGAGCCCGTCCGCGCCCGGTGCCGGGATCCCGGTGAGGACCAGGCGCCCGCCGCGCCGCAGCAGCGCGGCGGCGGTACGGGCGGCGGAGGCGGACCCGGCGGTCTCGATCACCACGTCGAAGCCGTCGGGCAGCTCCTGGCTCCTCAGCCGGAAGTCGCTCGCCCCGAACCGCCGGGCCAGCGCCTCCCGGTCGTCGCGGGTGCCCACCACCAGCAGCTCGGCCGGTGAACCCGCCGCGAGGAACTGCACGGCGAACATCCCGAGGGTGCCGGTGCCCACCACCGCGACCCGCTCGCCCGGCCGGGCGTTCGCCTTCAGCGCGGCGGCGGCGATACAGGCGGCCGGCTCCAGCAGCGCGGCGGCGGTGAGGTCGGCGTCGTCCGGCAGCACGTGCAGCAGCCGGGCGGGCAGGGTGAGGGTGGCCGCCATGGCGCCCGGCCGGGTGAACCCGGTCTCCTCGTACCCGGCGGTGCACAGCGTGGTCTCGCCCGCGTGACAGCGGTCGCACACCTGGCAGTTGCGGAAGCCCTCGCCGACCACCTTGCGGCCGGCCAGCGACGCGGGCACCCCGGCCCCCACCGCCGTCACCGTGCCCGACCACTCGTGCCCGGGCACGAGCGGGTAACTGACGTACCCCTCGGGCCGGTTGCCCTGGTACACCTCGCGGTCGCTGCCGCAGATGCCGACCGCGTGCACGGCCACCAGCGCCTCGCCGGGGCCGGGCTTACGCGGCGTGTGGGCCTCGACCCGGTGCACGCCCGGCGCCTCGACCAGGACCTGTGAACTCACTGGGCGTCCTTCGGATTGCGCTTCTCCCAGCCCTCGGCCCACAGGTCGAAGTGGGCCCGCTGCTGTGGGAACTCGGCCGCCGCGTCGACGTCCAGCTCGACACCGAGACCCGGCGCGTCGGAGAGGTGGAAGCAGCCGTCCTCCGGGTTCACCTGCGGGGCGCCCTTGACCACCTTCTTGATCTCCGCGTCCGCGAAGTCGTTGAAGTGTTCGAGGATCTTGAAGTTCGGGGAGGTGAAGCCGACCTGGAGGGAGGCGGCGGTGAGCACGGAGCCGCCGACGTTGTGCGGGGCGACCAGCATGTAGTGGGTCTCGGCGGTGGCGGCGAGCTTGCGGGTCTCCCAGATGCCGCCGATGTGGCCGACGTCGGGCTGGATGATGTCCACGGCCTGGCTGTCGAACAGCTCGCGGAACTCGATCCGGTCGTGGATGCGCTCGCCGGTGGCCACCGGGATGTCGACCTTGGCGGCGACCTTCTCCAGCGCCTTCAGGTTCTCCGGCGGCACCGGCTCCTCCAGCCAGGCCGGCTTGAACGGCGCCATCTCCTTGGCCAGCCGGACGGCGGTGGCGGGGGAGAAGCGGCCGTGCATCTCCAGCATCAGCTCCGCGTCCGGGCCGATGGCGTCCCGTACGGCCTCGATGAGCGAGACGGCGTACAGGGTCTGCTGGTGGTCCAGCTCGAAGTGGCCGGTGCCGAACGGGTCGATCTTCAGCGCCTTGTAGCCGCGCTCCACGACCCCCTGCGCGGCCTTGTGGTACGCCTCCGGCGTGCGCTCGGTGGTGTACCACCCGTTGGCGTACGCCTTGACCTTGTCGGTGACCTTTCCGCCGAGCAGCTGCCACACCGGCACGCCCAGCGCCTTGCCCTTGATGTCCCAGCACGCCATCTCGACCACCGCGATGCCGGACATCACGATCTCGCCGGCGCGGCCGTAGTCGCCGTACTTCATACGGCGCACCAGGTCCTCGACGGCAAAGGGGTCCGAGCCGAGAATGTGGTTGACCTCGGCCTCCCGCAGATAGCCGATCAGCGCGTCCGTATGCCCGAGCATCCGGGTCTCGCCGACTCCGGTGATCCCCTCGTCGGTGTGCACCTGGACGTAGGTCAGGTTGCGCCACGGCGTGCCGACCACGTGTGTGCTGATTCCGGTGATGCGCACGGCAGTTGCCCCTCAGCTGTTCGGTATTTCGTCACACGTTCGAAATGCTGGCGTGACAGTAAGGACGGGGCGGCGGAGGTGTCAATGGGTCGAACAGGTAACGGTTTCGGCAAGGCGTCCGGGACGCCTTCCGCTCCCGCACCGAACCTTCACAGCCACGCCTGGAACCCGGCCCGCGCGGACTCTAGTCTTCCCGCGTCATGGACTATTGCCACCCCTGCCGACGCCACCTGAACGGCGCCCTGGCCTGCCCCGGCTGCGGCACACCCGCCTCCGGCCACGGCGACGACGCGTACGGTGCGGGCGGGACACCCCGGGACGCCGGGGGTGGGGCGGGGACGGACGGGGGCGGCTACGGACCCACCGGAAGCGGCCTGCCGGGCCGGGCACCCGCCACGGGCCACGGGGAGCCTGCCGGGAACGGGCGGGCACACCCGGGCGGCGGCGTGCGTTCCGACGAGGACTGCGGCTCCGGGTACGGGCCCGCCGGGGCCGGCCACGGGCCCGTGGAGGGCGGTTGGGGGTCCGTGCGGGACGGTTGGGGGTCCGTCGAGGACGGCCTCGCGTCCGTTGGGGGCGACTCGGCGCCCGCCGGGCCGGGCCGCGACTCGGCCGGGGACGGCGGTGAACTCGGCGGAACGGGCTGGGAGTTCGCCGGTGACGGCCATGTGTCCGGCGGTGACGGGCGCACCTCCGCTGGTGACGGGCGCACCTCCGGCGGGGATGACCGTCCGCCTTTCGGTGAGGGTGCCGGCGTCCCCACCCCTACAGGGCACCCCGTTGAAGGGCCCTCCGCTGACGGGCGCCCCGGTGAAGGTGCCGCCGGTGGCCTCACCCCCGTCGGCGGGCGGGCCGGGGCCCGGGCCGAGCGGGGGCGGCGGGAGCGCAAGGCCGCCGGGCACCGGCGTCGGCGGCGGCGGATCCTCGTGGTCGTCGCCGGGTTCGTGCTCGCGGCCGGCGGGCTCAGTCTGGCGGAGCTCGGTACGGACGCGCCCTTCTCGCCCTTCGCCGACGACCCTTCGGCCACCGCCGGGGAGACCGAGGCGGAGGACGATTCCGGTTCCGGCGCTCCGGGCCGTACGGCCGGACCGGCCGGGGTGAGCTCCGCCGCCGTCCCGGGCGCGGCCTCCGGCTCCCCGGACGCCTCGGCCCCGGGCTCCGCCTTCGCCTCGCCGTCGGCGGCGGGCACGGGCGACCAGGACGACACGGGCGACCCGGGCGACCCGGGCGGCTCGGGCGGCAAGGATTCCGCTTCCGCTTCGCCGGGGGAGTCCGGCGAGGCAGGGCAGTCGGCCACCACGGGGGCCACGGGCTCCGGTACACCGCCGACGGCCTCGACCGCCCCGGCTCCCACCGGGCCCGCCACCACCGCCCCCACGCCGGACCCGACGACCTCCGCCCCCACCTCCGGGCCCTCGCCCGTCAGATCCTGCGACCGCTTCCTGTGGTGGTGCTCCTGAGCGGTACGAAGACGGCGCAGCCGCATCCCACGTCCAAGGATGCGGCTGCGCCGTGGCCGACGACGGGGGTCAGACCAGGGTCACGGTGATGTTGCCCCGGGTCGCCTTGGAGTACGGGCACACCTGGTGCGCCTTCTCCACCAGGCTCTTCGCGGTCGCCGCGTCGACGTTCGGGATGTTCGCGGAGATCTCCACGATGATCCCGAACCCGTCGTCGTTCTTGCCGATGCCGACCTTGGCGGTGACCGTCGACCCGGAGATGTCGGCGCCCTCCTGCCGGGCGACGACCCCCAGCGCCCCCTGGAAGCAGGCGCTGTACCCCGCGGCGAACAGCTGCTCGGGGTTGGTGCCGGCGCCGCTGCCGCCCATCTCCTTGGGCGGGTTGACGACGACGTCGAGCTTGCCGTCGTCGGTGGCGACCCGGCCGTCACGGCCGTTCTCGGCGGTGGCGACGGCGGTGTACAGGACGTCGGACTGCGTGATGGGCATGCGTTGTCTTCCTCCTCGGTCCGCGGCGACTCGCGCCCACGATCGCCACCGGATTTCGGAAAGAAGTTACCGCATGGCGAAAAAACCGGGAAGGCTAGAGCTTGACGACCATCTTGCCGATGTTGTCGCCGCGCAGGACTCCGAGGAACGCCTCCAGGTTGTTCTCGATGCCCTCGACCACGGTCTCGCGGTACTTCAGCGCGCCCGAGGCCACCCACGGGCCGACCTCCTGGACGAACTGCGGCTGGAGGTCGTAGTGGTCGCCGACCAGGAAGCCCTCGATCCGGCCGCGGGTCTGGATCAGCCGGGCGAGGTTCCTCGGGCCGGGCGCGGGCTCGGTGTTGTTGTAGACCGAGATCATGCCGCAGACCGCGACCCGGCCGCCCTGGTTGAGCGACCCGATGGCCGCCTCCAGGTGGTCCCCGCCGACGTTGTCGAAGTACACGTCGATGCCGTCGGGCGCCGCCTGCCGCAGCTGCTCGGCCACGGGGCCGTTCTTGTAGTTGAACGCGGCGTCGAAGCCGTACTCGTCCACCAGCAGCCGGACCTTCTCGTCGGACCCGGCCGAGCCGATGACCCGGGAGGCGCCCTTGAGCTTGGCGATCTGGCCCACCTGGCTGCCCACGGCGCCGGCCGCGCCCGACACGAACAGGCTGTCGCCCTCCTTGAAGGAGGCGGTGCGCAGCAGACCGGCGTAGGCGGTCAGGCCGGTCATGCCGAGCACGCCGAGGTACGCCGACAGCGGCACGCCCTCGGCGCCCGTGCCGACCTTGACGGCGTTCTTCGCGTCCACGGCCGCGTACTCGCGCCAGCCGAAGAAGTGCAGGACGTGGTCGCCGGGCTCGATGCCCTCGGCCTTGGACTCGATCACCTCGCCGACCGCGCCGCCCTGCATGACCTTGCCCAGCTCGAAGGGGGCGGCGTACGACTTGGCGGCGCTCATCCGGCCGCGCATGTACGGGTCGACGGAGAGGTACTTGTTCCGCACCAGCACCTGGCCCTCGCCCGGGGTCGGGACGGGTGACTCGACGAGCGCGAAGTCCTCGGGCTTCGGCCAGCCGACGGGACGGCTGAGGAGGTGCCATTCGCGGTTGATCATGACAGAGCCTTTCGTGATACTTCAGTACCTGAAACAACCATGCGCCTAAATATTTCAGGATGTCAAGTAACCGGGTATCCTGGCGGGCATGTCCACCCCATCGAACGCCCGCCGCCCCGACCCCCTCACCCGGGAGGTCCTTGAGCTGATCGGCGAGGTCGTGGCCCGTTTCTACGCGGACTACGAGGAGGCGGCGGGCGAGCACACCCTGACCGGCCCGCAGGCCCGGCTGCTCAGTCTGCTCTCCCTGGAGCCGCTGCCCATGCGCAAGCTGGCCCAGAAGCTGAAGTGCGAGCCGTCGAACGTGACCGGGATCGTGGACCGGCTGGAGTCCCGGGGGCTGGTGGAGCGCCGCCCCGACCCGGCCGACCGCCGGGTGAAGGTGGCCGCCGCCACCGAGCAGGGCCGCGCGGTGGCCCGGGACCTGCGCGAGGGCCTGCAGTTCGCCCGCGAACCCCTCGCGGGGCTGTCCGAGGAGGAGCGCCGCTCCCTGCGCGACCTGCTGCGCCGCATGCTCGGGACCTGAGCCCGCGCCCGGCCCCGCCGAGCCAGTAAAGTCCTGCGCATGCGCGATCTCGGGGTGGGTTTCGGTTATCTCCTCAAGGGCCAGCGGTGGGTGACCCGGCACGGCCGCCGGTACGGCTTCGGCCTGCTGCCCGGGCTGATCACACTGGTGCTGTACGCCGCCGCGCTGGTCGCGCTCGCCCTGTGGGGCGAGGACGCCGTCGGCTGGGCCACCCCGTTCGCCGACGACTGGTCCAGCCCCTGGCGGGGCCTGTTCCGCGGCTTCCTGACGGCCGTCCTGTTCGCGCTCGGCCTGCTGCTGGCCGTGCTCACCTTCACGGCCGTCACCCTGCTGGTCGGCCAGCCCTTCTACGAGTCCCTCTCCGAGCGGGTCGACGCCGACGTCTCGCCCGACGGCACCGCTCCCGAGTCCGGCCGGCCGCTCTGGCGCGAACTGTGGATCTCGGCCCGGGACAGCCTGCGCGTCCTGGTCCGGGCCGGACTGTGGGGCGTCCTGCTCTTCGCCCTCGGCTTCCTGCCGTTCGTCGGGCAGACCGTCGTGCCCGTGATCGGCTTCTTCGTCACCGGTTTCTTCCTCACCGAGGAACTCGCCGCCGTGGCCCTCCAGCGCCGGAACGTCGACCTGCGCGCCCGGCTCGCCCTGCTGCGCTCCCGCAAGACGCTGGTCTGGGGATTCGGCACACCGCTGGGCCTGGCCTTCCTGGTGCCGTTCGTCGCCGTGTTCCTGATGCCGGGCGCGGTCGCGGGCGCCACGCTCCTCGCCCGTGACCTGCTGGGCGAGGAGAACGCCGGCGACGACTCCGCCGCCCCCGGCGGGCGGCCCGACACCGAGGACGCCACCCCGTGACCACCGAGGACGCCACCCCGTGACCCGGCTGCTCGCCGTCGCCGTCGTCACGGTCCTCGCCGTGATCGCCCCGGGGCCGACTTCGCGATGATCGTCCGCGACAGCACCAATGTCCTCAACCCCAAGACGACCCTGTTCGTCGTCTCCACCTTCGCCCGGGTCGCAGGCCCCGGCACCCCGCTGTACCGGCAGGCGGGCTACCGCGTCTGGGACCGGGCCGGCCGCACCCCCACGTACCCCTTCGGCCACGGACTCGGCTGCACCGACTGGGCCGAGCCCGGCCCGGACCGTCCGGCCCGCCGCCCGGCCGCCTTCGCCTCCGCCGGGGCCGGCCCCGGCGAAAGCGCCGAGGCCACCGTCGAACTGCCCCGCCGCGCCTTCGAGGTGTGGGACGAGACCACGAAGACGTGGGCGTATGTGAAGGGTTCGTACGAGATCTCCGCCGGCCGCTCGATCACCGGTCGTCGGCGCACCGCACCGATTAACGTCTGATCCGGGACGCTCCCCGCCCACCGCGGACGAAGTCCCCCACGAACAGCCCCGGTCCGGGACCTGACCCCTGGACCGGGGCTCACCGCTCTCAGTCGCGCACCCCGAAGCCGTACACCGTCTCCGAGCGGTAGACCTCGCCGGGACGCAGGGTCGTGGTGGGGAAGTCCGGGCGGTTGGGGGAGTCCGGGAAGTGCTGGGTCTCCAGGGCGGTGCCGGCGTTCGGCGGGAACGGGCCGGACAGGTGGTCGCCGGTGTAGAGCTGGAGGCCCGGCTCGGTCGTCGCCACCGTCAGGATGCGGCCGGAGACCGGGGCGTACAGCTCCGCCACCTCCTCGGGTTCCCGGGTCACGCCCTTGTCCAGGACGAAGTTGTGGTCGTAGCCGGAGCCCGTCGGGCGGGCCGCACGGAAGTCGAGACGGGTGCCCGCCACGTCCGCCGGCGCCCCCACCGGAATCAGGTCCGCGCCCACCGGTGTGTACCGGGACGCGGCCAGCCGCAGCTCGTGCCCGCCGGTGTCACCGGACCCCGCGCCCTCCAGGTTCCAGTACGTGTGGTTGGTCAGGTTCACGACGGTCGGCGCGTCGGTGACCGCCTCGTAGCCGATCCGCAGCGCCCCCGACGCCGTCAGCGTGTACGTCACCGTCACCGACAGCCGCCCCGGGAACCCCTCCTCGCCGTCGGGGCTGTCCCGGCTCAGCCGCAGCCCGTGCTCCACCGGCGCCACCTCCCACACGTGCTTGTCGAAGCCACGCTCCCCGCCGTGCAGGCAGTTGGCGCCCTCGTTGCGCGTCACCTGGTACGTCCGGCCGTCCAGCGGGACGCGGCCGCCCGCGATCCGGTTCGCGTACCGGCCGATCACGGCGCCCAGATACGGCTCCGGATGCCGCAGATAGCCCTCCAGGTCCGGGAAGCCCAGCACCACGTCCGCCGTCCGCCCGGCCCGGTCCGGAACCTCGGCCGACTGCACGATCCCGCCGTACGACAGCACCCGCACCCGCACCCCGCCGCGCTCCAGCGTCCACCGGTGCACCGGAGTGCCGTCGGGAAGTGTGCCGAAAAGTTCGTTCATGAGGAAACACTAGGTCACGGACGCGACGCCGTGACCTTTCGGTACGCGATCTCCGCGAGCCGCGCCTGCCCGTCCTTGCTGGGGTGGAACCAGTCCCAGTGGCTCAGCTGGTCCGTGCCGAAGCGGTAGTCGTACACCGCGCCCCCGTCGAAGCGGCAGCGGCGGTCCTTGGCGCAGACCTCCTTCAGCACCTCGTTGTACTCCACCACCCGTTGCTGCACGGACTCCCGGCGCAGCGTCGCCGCGCTGGTCAGATCGTCCGCGTCGGCCAGCATCGACGGGCAGATGCCCAGCTTCCACACCTGCTTGCCCAGCACGTTCGTCCGGCCCTCGGACCACAGCCGCTTCAGGTTCGGCACGCTCGACACGTACACCTGCGTCTTCGGCAGCGCCGAGCGCAGCGTGCGCATCGCCTCCTCGAAGCCCGCGCGGAAGTCGGCCACCGGCGTCATCGCCGATGCCGTGGTCCGGCAGGCGTCGTTCCCGCCGGCCATCACCGTCACCAACTCCGGGCGGCGGGCCACGGCCTGCGCCATCTGCCCCGGCAGATCGGCCATCCGGGCCCCGGTCACCGCGTAGTTCCAGCTGCGCTCCGCCGCCCCGGCCGCCCCCAGCAGCCGCACCGCGAGACTCTCCACCGCCGCGTCGCTGCCCGTCGCCCAGGAGGCCTCCGGACAGTCCGACAGCACCGTGCACGCGTCGAACCCGCGGGTGATGGAATCGCCCACCGCCGCGACCGAGTCCGGGCTGGTGTCCCACACCGGCGGCCGGGGCGCGCGCGCCTTCGTGCCCTTTGCCGCCGGCGAACCACCGCCCGCGCCCTGGCATCCGGCGACCCCCAGCACCGCGGCCGCGACGGCGGCGAGGGCGGCTCGCACACGGTGGCTTCGCTTGCGCATCCCTGCTGTTCCCCTCGCTCGACGGTCCGGCTCTCCCCCTAGGACAACGACTGAGGGTTCCCGGCCCGGCGTCCCGGGAACGGCCGGTCCCCGTACAAGCGTCCCCCTGGGTGAATGGCGGCGGTTTCCTGGCGCCGGGACCGACGGTACGTCACACTCCTTGCCCCGTCGCAAGGTAGCCTCGCCATCAACGCGGCCGTCGTGCCACTGCCGCCCAGCCAGTCCGCAAGATGTCCCGCTCTGCCCGGAGGTTCCGGTGACGACACGTGGAGTTCTGTACGTGCACTCCGCGCCGCGCGCGCTGTGCCCGCATGTCGAGTGGGCCATCGCCGGGGTGCTCGGCACGCGCGTCAGCCTCGACTGGATCCGGCAGCCCGCGTCCCCCGGCACCTGGCGCTCGGAGTTCTCCTGGCAGGGCCAGGCCGGCACCGCCTCCAAGCTCGCCTCCGCGCTGCGCGGCTGGCACCTGCTGCGGTTCGAGGTCACCGCCGAGCCCTGCCCGACCGCCGAGGGCGAGCGCTACAGCTGCACACCCGACCTCGGCATCTTCCACGCCGTCACCGGCCTCCACGGCGACATCCTGATCCCCGAGGACCGCCTGCGCGCCGCCCTGACCCGCTCCCGGCGCGGCGAGACCGACCTGGAGGCCGAGATCGCCAAGCTCCTGGGCAAGCCCTGGGACGACGAACTGGAACCGTTCCGATACGCGGGCGAGGGCGCCCCGGTCCGCTGGCTGCACCAGGTGGTGTAGCGCGCCCCGCGAGGGGGCCGACGACGATGGCCCGGTCTCCACACCAGGAGACCGGGCCATTCGAGCGTCAAAGGAACTCAGACCGTACGGAACGCCAGCACCACGTTGTGGCCACCGAACCCGAACGAGTCGTTCAGCGCGGCGATCCGGCCCTCCGGCAGCGCCCGCGCCTCACCCCGGACGATGTCCGCGTTGACCTCGGGGTCGAGGTTCTCCAGGTTGATGGTCGGCGGAGCCGTACGGTTCACCAGCGCCAGGATCGACGCGACGGTCTCCACACCACCGGCGCCGCCCAGCAGATGCCCCGTCATCGACTTGGTCGCGGAGATCGCCATGTGGTCGACGTCGTCGCCGAGCACCTTCCGCAGCGCCTTGATCTCGGCCACGTCGCCCTGCGGCGTGGACGTGGCGTGCGCGTTGACGTGCACGATCTCGGCCGGCTTCAGATCCGTGTTGTCCAGCAGGTTCTGCAGCGCGTGCGCGATGCCGTTGCCGGACGGCTCCGGCTGCGTGATGTGGTGGGCGTCGGCGGAGATGCCCTGTCCGACCGCCTCGGCGTAGATCCGGGCACCGCGGGCCTTCGCGTGCTCCTCGGACTCCAGGACGATCACACCGGCGCCCTCGCCGAGCACGAAGCCGTCGCGGCCGGCGTCGTAGGGACGCGAGGCGCCCTGCGGGTCGTCGTTGTTCTTGGACATCGCCATCATGTTGCCGAACGCGGCGATGGGCAGCGGGTGGATGGCGGCCTCGGTACCACCGGCCACGACCACGTCCGCACGCCCGGTGCGGATCATCTCGATCGCGTACCCGATGGCCTCCGCGCCCGAGGCGCAGGCAGAGACGGGGGTGTGCACACCGGCGCGGGCACCCAGCTCGATCCCGACGTTGGCCGCCGGGGAGTTGGGCATCAGCATCGGCACGGTGTGCGGGGAGACGCGGCGTACGCCCTTCTCCTTGAGCACGTCGTACTGGTCCAGCAGGGTCGTCACGCCGCCGATGCCGGAGGCGATGACCGCACCGAGACGGTCGGGGTTCACGGACGAGTCCACCCCGGCCTTGGCGGTGAAACCGGCGTCCTTCCAGGCCTCCTGAGCGGCGATCAGCGCGAACTGCGCGGACCGGTCCAGCTTGCGGGCCTGCGGCCGGGGGATGATCTCGCCCGGCTCCACGGCGATCTGCGCGGCGATACGGACCGGCATGTCCGTCGCCCACTCCTGCTCCAGCAGGCTGACACCGGACGTGCCGGCGACCAGGGCCTCCCAGGTCGAGGCTGCGTCGCCACCCAGCGGTGTGGTTGCGCCGATACCGGTGACGACCACGGTGCGATTGGTCGGGCTCACGGGAATTCTTTCTCCAACGGATACGGGGGAGGACTACCCCCGCCGGTGCGGGGATTACGGCGCCACCGCCGGGTGGCGGGGCCTTGCTACACGCGGCCTACGCGGTGGCCTCAGGCCTGGTGCTTGAGGATGTAGTCGGTCGCGTCGCCGACGGTCTTGAGGTTCTTGACGTCCTCGTCCGGGATCTTCACGTCGAAGCGCTCCTCGGCGGCGACGACGACCTCGACCATGGACAGCGAGTCGACGTCCAGGTCGTCGGTGAAGGACTTGTCCAGCTTGACGTCCTCGACCGGGATCCCGGCGATCTCGTTCACGATCTCGGCGAGACCGGCGACGATCTCTTCCTGAGTGGCGGCCATGTCAGGCGCTCCTTCTTGATATTCCAGACGGGTTAACGGCATTTGTATCCGAACCGGACCGTGTGATCCGGCACGGAGTGCCTAGGGGAGGGTAACGACCGTGGCGGCGTAGACGAGACCCGCCCCGAATCCGATGACGAGCGCGGTGTCGCCGCTCTTCGCCTCCCCGGTCGCCAGGAGCCGCTCCATCGCGAGCGGGATCGAGGCGGCCGAGGTGTTGCCGGTGGTGCGGATGTCACGGGCGACCGTGACGTGCTCCGGCAGCTTCAGTGTCTTCACCATCGAGTCGATGATCCGCACATTGGCCTGGTGCGGGATGAAGACGTCCAGGTCGTCCGCGGTGATTCCGGCCGCGTCCAGCGCCTGCTGGGCGACCTTCGCCATCTCGAACACGGCCCAGCGGAACACCGCCTGGCCCTCCTGCGTGATCGCAGGGAACTTGATGTTGCCCTCGCTGTCGACGGGCAGCCGGGACAGGTCGCCGACCCGGAAACGGTCCCAGGGGACGGTCTGCTTGATCGTCGCGGCCTTGTCGCCCTCGGAGCCCCACACCGTCGGGCCGATGCCCGGCTCCTGCGCGGGGCCCACGATGACCGCGCCGGCGCCGTCACCGAACAGGAAGGCGGTGGCCCGGTCCTCCAGGTCGGTGAGGTCGCTCAGCCGCTCGACGCCGATCACCAGCACGTACTCGGCGGAACCTTCCACCACCATGCCCTTGGCGAGCGTGAGGCCGTAGCCGAAGCCCGCGCAGCCGGCCGAGATGTCGAAGGCGGCGGCCTTGGCGGTGCCGAGCTTGTCGGCGATCTCGGTGGCGATGGCCGGGGTCTGGCTGAAGTGCGAGACGGTGGAGACGACCACCGCGCCGATCCGCTCGGCGTCGATGCCGGCGGCCGCGATCGCCTTGCCGGAGGCCTCGATGGCCATCGCGGCCACGGTCTCCTCGGGACCGGCCCAGTGCCGGGTCTCGATGCCGGAGCGGGAGCGGATCCACTCGTCGGACGAGTCGATCTTCTCCAGGATGACCTCGTTCGGCACCACCCGGGTCGGCCGGTAGCCGCCGACACCGAGGATGCGCGCGTACGGGGCGCCCTTACTGGGCGTGATCTTCGCCATGTACGGCTCCTTAGGCGCCGGCGTGCTCTGCGAGCAGAGCACGGGCCGCTTCGAGGTCGTCGGGGGTCTTCAGGGCCAGCGTCGCGACACCGGGCAGGGCCCGCTTGGCCAGGCCGGTCAGGGTGCCGCCCGGGCACACCTCGACGATCGCGGTGACCCCCAGCTCCTTGAAGGTCTCCATGCACAGGTCCCAGCGGACCGGGTTGGCGACCTGGCCGACCAGCCGCTGGAGCACCTCGGCGCCGGAGGCGACGGCCCGGCCGTCCTTGTTGGAGACGTAGGTCACCTTCGGGTCGGCGGGCGACAGCTCGGCCGCGGCCTTCTCCAGGGTCTCCACGGCCGGGGCCATGTGGTGGGTGTGGAAGGCGCCGGCCACCTTCAGCGCGACGACCTTGCGGACGCCCTCGGGCTTGTCCTCGTTCAGCGCGGCCAGCTGCTCCAGCGTGCCCGCGGCGACGATCTGGCCCGCGCCGTTGATGTTCGCCGGGGTCAGGCCCAGCTTCTCCAGGTGCGGGACGGTGGTCTCGGGGTCGCCGCCGAGCAGCGCCGCCATCCCGGTCCCGGTGACCGCGGCGGCGTCGGCCATGGCCAGGCCGCGCTTGCGGACGAGGCCGAGGGCGGCCGTGTCGTCCAGGACGCCCGCGAAGGCCGCGGCGGTGATCTCGCCGACACTGTGGCCCGCGACCGCGCCCGGCGCGATCTCGGACATGTCACCCAGTGCCGCGGCGGACAGCAGTCCGGCGGCGACCAGCAGCGGCTGCGCCACGGCGGTGTCGCGGATGGCGTCGGCGTCGGCCTGGGTGCCGTAGTGGACGAGGTCCAGTCCGATGGCGTCCGACCAGGCGGCCACGCGGTCCGCGGCACCGGGCAGGTCGAGCCAGGGAGTCAGGAAGCCGGGCGTCTGGGCGCCCTGGCCGGGAGCGACGAGTACGAGCACTCTCACACTCTCTCTTGGGGACGGCGGGGGCCGCCCGTGGGGACAGGGACGAAGAACACGTAGGGCTTTTGTGGAGCCCCGACAAAACCTTATGTCTGGGGTTCACCATCGGCCAGACGCCCCAGGATGAGCGCAATCCGTAGTGTGAACGCGGATCTTACATCCGAGGGGGACCAGCCGGTGACGTCAGTCACACGTCGGAGCCGGTAGCGCACGGTGTTCGGGTGAACGAAGAGCATTCTCGCCGCGCCTTCGAGACTGCTGGCCTGCTCCAGGTAGACACTCAGCGTTTCCAGTAGCGCCGAGCCGGCCTCCTCCAGCGGTCTGTAGATCTCCTCCACCAGTTGCTCACGGGCGCTCGGGTCGCCCGCGATGGCGCGCTCCGGGAGCAGATCGTCGGCGAGCACCGGCCGCGGCGCGTCCTGCCAGGCGGTGCACGCCTTCAGTCCGGCGGCGGCGGCCTGCGCGGAGCGGGTGGCGGCCAGCAGATCGGGGACGACGGGGCCCGCGACGACCGGTCCGGCGGCGAACGGCCCGATCAGCGAGCGGGCGACGGCCAGCGGGTTGTCGCTGCCGCCCGCGACGACCACCAGCCGGTCGCCGAGCACCCCGGTGAGTACCTGGAGCTTGGCGTGCCGGGCGGCCCGCCGGATGGCCTCCACGGTCAGCTCGCTGTCCCCGTCGGGCGCGGTGCCGAGCACCACGCACACGTGTTCCGGCGAGTTCCAGCCGAGCGCGGCGGCCCGGCTGACGGCGCCCTCGTCGGCCTCCCCGCTCAGCACGGCGTTCACCACCAGCGACTCCAGCCGGGCGTCCCAGGCACCGCGTGCCTCGGCGGCCTGGGCGTAGACCTGGGCGGTGGCGAACGCGATCTCCCGGGCGTACACCAGCAGCGCCTCGCGCAGCACGCTCTCGTCGCCCGGGGCGGCCACCTCGTCGATGGCGGACTCCATGACCTCGATGGTGGTGCGCACCATCTCCACGGTCTGCCGCAGCGTGATGGCCCGGGTCAGCTCCCGCGGCGCCGTCCCGAAGACGTCGGTGGAGATCGCCTGGGGGGCGTCCGGGCGCCGGAACCACTCGGTGAAGGCCGCGATGCCCGCCTGGGCGACGAGTCCGATCCAGGAACGGTTCTCCGGGGGCATGGCCCGGTACCACGGCAGGGTCTCGTCCATGCGCGCGATGGCCTGCGCGGCGAGACTCCCGGAGGACTTCTCCAGCCGCTTCAGGGTCGCGGCGTGCGGGTGGATGTGACGGACTGCGGGGTCACCGTGGTGGGATTCGGGTTCGGGCACGGGGACAAGAGTGCCTTATCCGGACGGGCCCCCGCGCCGCCGGGGGGCGGTGACCGGCGGCCCGGCCCCGGCGGGCGGGGGCGGCGGGGCTACCGTGGGGGACGTGACGACGGATGTACGGCGCGCCGGTGAGCGCTACCGCGGAGGGGACCCGCAGGCCGGGATCGACACCCGGCACGCCTTCTCCTTCGGACCGCACTACGACCCCGACAACCTGCGCTTCGGGGCGCTGATCGCCTGCAACGAGGAGCGGCTGGCCCCCGGCGCCGGGTTCGACGAGCACCCGCACAGCCACACCGAGATCGTCACCTGGGTCGTCGAGGGCGAGCTGACCCACCGCGACTCCACCGGGCGCGAGACCCGGGTCGGCCCCGGGGACGTGCAGCACCTGAGCGCGGCGGCGGGCGTGCGGCACGTGGAACGCAACGACGGTCCGGCCCCGCTGACCTTCCTCCAGATGTGGCTGACCCCCCGGGAGCCCGGCGGCACCCCGTCCTACACCCTGGTCCCGGCCGCCGGGGGTCCCGTCCGGTACCCGGTTCCGGCCGCGGGCGCGGTGCTGCACGTACGGCGGCTGGGGCCCAGGGAGCGGACGGCGGTGCCGGACGCGCCACGGGTGTACGTCCATGTGGTGCGCGGCACGGTCCGGCTGGCCGGGGCGGAGCTGGGCCCCGGCGACGCGGCACGGATCACCGGTGCCGAGGGGCTCGAGGCGCTGGCGTCGGCCCCGGCGGACCTGCTGCTGTGGGAGATGACGCCGTAACCCCCGCGGGCCGGTGGCCCCTGTCAGCCGCGCAGTTCGGCGAGGACCGCGTCCGTCAGGGCCGGCCACGCCTCGATCGCCCAGGGGCCGAACGCGCGGTCGGTCAGGGCGACCCCGGCCGCCCCGGCGTCGGGGTCGATCCACAGGAACGTACCGGACTGCCCGAAGTGCCCGAACGTGCGCGGCGAGGACAAGGTGCCCGTCCAGTGCGGGGACTTGCCGTCGCGGATCTCGAAGCCCAGGCCCCAGTCGTTCGGGTTCTGGTGCCCGTACCCGGGCAGGACGCCCTTGGTCCCCGGGTACTGCACGGTCATCGCCGCCGCCACCGTGCGCGGATCCAGCAGCCGGGGCGCCTGCACCTCCGCCGCGAACCGCAGCAGGTCCTCGACCGTCGACACCCCGTCCTTCGCCGGCGAGCCCTCCAGCGACGTGGCCGTCATGCCCAGCGGCTCCAGCACGGCCTGGCGCAGGTACTCCGCGAACGGGATGTCCGTCGCCTTGGCGATGTGGTCCCCGAGCTGCTCGAACCCGGCGTTGGAGTACAGCCGCCGGTCCCCGGGCGGGGCCGTCACCCGGTGCTCGTCGAAGGCCAGTCCCGAGGTGTGCGCGAGGAGATGACGGACCGTCGCCCCGGGCGGACCGGCCGGCTCGTCCAGCTCGATCGCGCCCTCCTCGTAGGCGACGAGCGCCGCGTAGGCCGCCAGTGGCTTGGTGACGGAGGCCAGCGGGAAGCGGTGCGCGAGGGGGCCGCGCGTCCCGAGGACGGTCCCGTCGGCTCGTACGACTCCCGCCGCCGCGGTGGGGACGGGCCAGTTCTCGATCAGCGCCAGGCTCTGCAACGACATGCGTCCGAGCCTATGCGGCTCACAGCGGCAGCCGCATCGACGGGTCCGCATCCCGCGTGAAGCCGAGCGAGGCGTACAGCGGCTCGGCCTGCGGCGAGGCGTTGAGCAGCACGTGTCCGGCGCCGCGCGCCCGGAACCAGGCCAGCAGCTCCTGCATGCACGCGCGCGCGTAGCCCCGCCTGCGGGCGTCCGGGTCGGTCGCCACGCTGAAGACGTACCCGACCCGGCCCCGCGGATTGCCGGGCTTGCCTATGCGGTACTCCACGGTCCCCGCGACCAGCGCGGCCAGCGTCCCCGGCCGGCCGGGGTGGTCCACCACGAACGCGGCGAAGTCCCCGTCCCGAGCCGCGAGCCGTTCGCGCAGCACCGGCACCGACTCGGCCTGCCAGTCGGCGGGCCCGGCACCCCCGCCGCCACCGTCGCCCCCGTCGCCCCACAGGGAATCGATCATGACCTGGCGCAGTCGCAGCACTTCCCCGGCATCCTCGGGCCGGGCCCGCCGTACAAGACTCATGGGGCGCAGGCTAACCACCACCGCCCCGCCCGGTCCTGGGGATTTTCTTACCTGATCGGCTTGCTTGGAGTGCACTCCAACGCCATAGCGTGGGGGCATGACGGTGATGCAGACCACGCCGGCGGCCACGGAGCACGCCGCCCCCGCCGACATCTGCTCCGCCCCTCCCCGGCGCCACCCCCGCCCCGACGGCCAGGACCGCTACACGATCAGCGAGGTCGTCGCGTTCACCGGTCTGACCGCGCACACCCTGCGCTGGTACGAGCGGATCGGGCTGATGCCGCACGTCGACCGCTCGCACACCGGCCAGCGCCGCTACCGCAACCGCGACCTGGACTGGCTGGACTTCGTGACCAAGCTCCGGCTGACCGGCATGCCGGTGGCGGACATGGTCCGGTACGCGGAGCTGGTCCGGGAGGGGGAGGACACCTACGCGGAGCGGCGGGCCCTGCTGGAGTCGACCCGCCGGGACGTCCTGAACCGGATCGCCGAACTGCGCGACACGCTCGCCGTACTCGACCGCAAGATCAGTTTTTACGCCACGGAGGGGACCACTCGATGACCGACGCCAGGATTCCGACGGTACGGCTCGGCGCGGACGGGCCGCAGGTCGGTGTGCAGGGCCTCGGCTGCATGGGCATGAACTTCGGCTACGGCCCGACGGACGCCGGTCAGGCCCGTGCCGCGCTGGACCGTGCCCTGGAGCTGGGCGTCACGCTGTACGACACGGCGGACGCCTACGGCGCCGGGGAGAACGAGCGGTTCCTCTCGCCGTTCTTCAAGGCGCACCGGGACGAGGTGGTCATCGCCACCAAGTTCGCCCTGTCCATCCCGCCGGACGAGCCGACCAAGCGCATCATCCGCAACGACGCCCCCTACATCCGCGAGGCGGTCGAGGCCAGCCTGAAGCGGCTGGACGTCGATGTGATCGACCTCTACTACATGCACCGCCGCGATGTGAACGTCCCCATCGAGGAGACCGTCGGCACGATGGCGGAGCTGGTCCGCGAGGGCAAGGTCAAGCACCTGGGGCTCAGCGAGGTCACCGCCGACGAGCTGCGCGCCGCCTGCGCCGTGCATCCGATCGCGGCCGTGCAGTCGGAATGGTCCCTGTTCAGCCGGGACATCGAGGCCCGGGTCGTACCGGCCGCGCGGGACCTGGGCGTGGCCCTGGTGCCGTACTCGCCGCTCGGCCGCGGTTTCCTCACCGGCTCCTTCACCAACGCCGAGCAGGACCTGACGGCCGGCGACTTCCGCCGTCAGCAGCCCCGCTTCACCGGTGCCAACGCGGCCGCCAACGCGGCCCTGCTGGAGCCGATCCGGGCGATCGCCGAGGCCCGCGGCGCCACTCTGGGCCAGATCGCGCTGGCCTGGGCGCAGCAGCGGGCGTCGGTCGCCGGCCTGACCGTGGTGCCGATCCCGGGCACCCGCAAGCCGGAGCGGGTGGCGGAGAACGTGGCGGCGACCCGTATCACCCTGACCGAGGAGGAGCTGGCCGCCCTGGAGCCGATCGCCTCCCGGGTGGCCGGCGACCGCTACCCGGACATGCGGTTCGCGTCGGCGGGCCGGGAGTAACGACCCGCCCGGCCGGGCGCTCCTCACAGCTCCGCGAGCAGTTCCGCCTTCTTGCTGGAGAACTCCTCGTCGGTGACCAGCCCGGCCTGGTGCAGTTCGCCGAGGTGCCGGATGCGTTCGGCGATGTCGGCGGGGTCGCGCCGGGCCGGGGCCGGTATCACGGGTACCGGCCCCCGGGTGCGTACGGCGGCCAGCACCGCCGCGGCGAACGGCAGCGACTCGTGCACCGGGCCGTAGCCCAGTCCGAAGACGACGGCCGCCGGGTCCTGGTCGGGCTGCGCGGGCGCCGCCGGGCCGGCCGACCGCCGGATCAGCCGCAGGTGACCCTCGAAGACCTCCGGGGAGCGCCACTCCACCCCGCTCAGCTCGGCCACCGCGAAGCTCTGGTCGCCGGCCTTCCACTTCGTCGAGGACGCCCCCGTCCAGGACCAGCGGAACTGCACGGACGTGCCGTCGAAGGAGGCCTTGCCGTCGTAGGCCTTGAAGTGCAGGGGGGCCTCGGGCGCCGCGACCAGGTGCCGGTCGGCGGGGCCGGGCTCGGTGAGCAGCCCCTTCAGCTCGTCGGCGTAGTACTCGGCGAGGGTCTCCCGCTCGGCCGCCAGCACCAGCCGGTAGGGGTCGGAGCCCTCCTTCAGCTGCCCGTCGGCCGCCTCCATCAGCGGATCGGCGCCGGGGCGCGGTCGCAGGCGCAGGACGACCGTCCCGCGCCGGCCCCGGCCGAGGGTCACGCCCTCGACCGCGGCCAGCGGGATGCGGCGCTCGCCCAGCGCCTGGAGCAGCTTCGGTGTTCGAATCCCCCGTTCGTAACGGATGAGCACGGAGTCGGACTCGAACTCCCAGACGGCATGAAATCCCGCCAGTACGTCACCCATGCGGCTCATCGTATGCGGCACGTGTCCCTCCGTCGCCACCCGCGCAGACCGCACTTCCTGCTGTTTCTACGCGCGTTGGGCCGTCGGCGTGCCGGACAGACCGGACCGGCACGCATCGTCCTCTCGTGCGCACGTCACCTCGCCGTACGCGCCCACCCCGATGTCGGCGAGATTGCGCAGGCTGTCCGTGCCGGGCTCGAAGTAACCGCTGTGCCCCTCGGCGTCCCGGGCCGACAGCACCCGCGCGCCGAACCCCGAGGACACCGGGTCGGCGCCGTGGCCGAGGCCGCCCAGCTCCAGATAGGGCACATCGCGCACCCAGTCGGTGGCGTCCCGCATGGCCCACACCCGGGCCGTGGTGCCGAGGTCGGCGGCGCTGGCGGCACGCATGCCGGGGCTCGCGGCCACCGCGAGGTCGGCGACCCGGCGGGGCATGTCGCGCGCGGCGACCCCGCAGAGCACCGAGCCGTAGCTGTGGCAGAACATCGACACCGGGGCCCGGCCGGGCAGGGCGCGCAGCAGCGCGTTCAGCCGTACGGCGCCCTCCTCGGCGCGCAGTCCGGTGGCCGCGTCCACCCCGAGCCCGTCGGGGGAGGTGTAGTCGGCCCAGGCGATCACGGCCGTACGGGTCGAGGGGCGCGCCGCGCGCTCGGCCGCGTAGAGCGCCTTGGCCATGCCGACCGGGGCGCTGTAGGGGCGGCTGGTGCGCTGGAAGGTGAGCAGGTCGGTGTCGACGCCGGGGACGACGACCGAGACCCGCCGGGCGGTGGCGAGGTCGCCGAACACCTCGGCGATGCGGCCGGAGCCCTCGGGGTCGAAGGCCAGGATCTGCCGGCCTTCGCCGAGCAGGGATGCGTAGCGGTGCATCCGCCGGCCCGCGTCCTGCTGGCCCGCCGTGCTCAGCCGGCTGTCGTGCATCCGGGCGCGCTCGGTCCTGCGGGCCTGCTCCAGCGCGAGGTGGTTGGCCCGGTAGCGCAGGGCGACCGGGGCGCCGTTCATATTGCCGACCGCGAGCGGATAGCGGCGGGCCAGCCGGTCGCGGTCGCCCGGGGTGAGCGAGCCGAAGAAGCGGGCGAGCCGGGCCGGTGCGGCGTCGGGATCCGGCAGCCGCAGGCCGTGGAGGTGACCGTGCCGCCACTCGGTGAGCGAGGCCGCGAGCGCCGACGACTCCCGGTGGGTGCGCAGGGCGGTCCAGCCGGTGGTCGCGAGCATCACGAACACCACGGCCAGTGCGAGCAGGGCGCGCCAGATGCTGAGCTGTGGGGAGGTGTCGAAGGAAGTCACTGGGAGGACACACTAGGAGAGCGAGCGGGGTGCGGGGTAACCGAGTGAGGGGGATCACGTTTCGGCGGGCGGTGGTCAGGGAGCCGGCGTCCTGCCAACGATCTCAGGCGGCCCGCCAGTTTCCGGTCAGCGCCGAACCCACCTGATCGAGGTACGACGTGGTGAGCGACCGGATCACCTCGGGCCCGGAGTCCTCGCTCGTGCACCACTGCTGTTCGGTGATCCGCATCACCCCGCCGAACACGGCCACCGCCAGCCGGGGCCGGGGGTCGGTGTCCACGTCGACGCCCTCCCGCTCGGCCAGCACCCGCGCCAGGGTCTCCTCCGTCGCGGCCAGCCGGCGCAGCCGGGCGGCGAGCAGCGCGGGCTCGGCCTCGATCGTCCGGTACATGTTCAGGTGCAGCTCGACCGGCACGACCGACTCGACGGTCTCGCGCATCTCGTCCCAGCTCTCCAGGAACGCCTGCCGCAGGGCCCGCATCGGCGCCTCGTGCGGCGGGCGGGCCCGGACGGCCGCCACGAACGCCGCCTCCGCCATGTCCTGGACCGCGAAGGCCACGTCCTCCTTGCCCGCGAAGTAGCGGAAGAAGGTGCGCTGCGAGACGTCGACGGCATCGGCGATCTCGTCGACGGTCGTGCGCTCGTAGCCCTGCGTGGTGAACAGTTCCAGAGCGGCCCGCAGCAGCGATTCCCGTGTACGCCGCTTCTTGCGCTCGCGCAGCGTCTCCATGGCCACTCTCCTGGTGAAACGAGGGGCGGAACGTCCGTCCGGCCCGGTATTGACCCCCATTTTTCGTGTCAGTAACCGACTAGTGAATTGGTTTGTCAACTGTCAGTGGCTGTCACTAACCTGAGTGTATGACTAGTCAGACCACCATCGACGCCACGGGACCGGGGGACAAAGCGCCGGCAGCCCCGTCCGGGCCGCAGCCGGCCGCGGGCCTGCGCGGCCACCCGTGGCTCACGCTGATCACCGTCGCCGTAGGGGTCATGATGGTGGCCCTCGACGGCACCATCGTGGCCATCGCCAACCCGGCCATCGGCAGGGACCTGCACGCCAGCTGGGCACAGCTGCAGTGGATCACCAACGCCTACTTCCTGGCGCTCGCGGTCTCCCTGATCACCGCCGGCAAGCTGGGTGACCGCTTCGGCCACCGGCAGACGTTCCTGATCGGCGTCGCCGGCTTCGCCGCCGCCTCCGGTGCCATCGGACTGTCCGACAGCATCGCCGCGGTCGTCACCTTCCGTGTCTTCCAGGGCCTGTTCGGCGCGCTGCTGATGCCGGCCGCGCTGGGCCTGCTGCGCGCCACCTTCCCGGCCGAGAAGCTCAACATGGCGATCGGTATCTGGGGCATGGTCATCGGCGCCTCCACCGCCGGCGGCCCGATCCTCGGCGGTGTCCTCGTCGAGCACGTCAACTGGCAGTCGGTGTTCTTCATCAACGTGCCGGTCGGCGCCCTCGCGCTGGTGCTGGGCGCGCTGATCCTGCTCGACCACCGCGCCGAGAACGCCCCGCGCTCCTTCGACCTGCTCGGCATCGCCCTGCTCTCGGGCGCGATGTTCTGCCTGGTCTGGGCCCTCATCAAGGCCCCGGCCTGGGGCTGGGGCAACGGCAAGACCTGGCTGTTCCTCATCGCCTCGGTCGTCGGCTTCGCCCTGTTCGCCCTCTGGGAGAAGCGGGTGCGGGAGCCGCTGATCCCGCTGGCGCTGTTCCGCTCGGTCGCGCTGTCCGCGGGTGTCGTCCTGATGGTGCTGATGGCCATCGCGTTCATGGGCGGCCTGTTCTTCGTCACCTTCTATCTGCAGAACGTCCACGGCATGAGCCCGATCGACGCGGGCCTGCACCTGCTGCCGCTGACCGGCATGATGATCGTCGGCTCCCCGCTGGCCGGTGCCCTCATCACCAAGGCCGGCCCGCGGATCCCGCTGGCGGGCGGCATGGCCGTCACCGCGATCGCCATGTACGGCATGTCCACGCTGGAGGAGAACACCGGCAGCGGCCTGATGTCCCTCTGGTTCGCCCTGCTCGGCCTCGGTCTCGCCCCGGTCATGGTCGGCGCCACGGAGGTCATCGTCGGCAACGCCCCGATGGAGCTGTCCGGTGTCGCGGGCGGTCTCCAGCAGGCGGCGATGCAGATCGGCGGCAGCCTCGGTACGGCCGTGCTGGGCGCGGTGATGGCCTCCAAGGTCGACCACACCCTCGGCGACAACTGGGCGGACGCCGGGCTGCCGAAGCTGCCCCCGGAGCAGCTGCACCAGGCGGCCGAGGCGGTCCAGCAGGGGGTCGCGCCGGTGGCCGAGGGCACCCCGGCCCCCATAGCCGAGAAGATCACCGCGGTGGCCCACCACACCTTCATCGACGGCATGAGCCTCGCCTCCCTCGTGGCGGCGGGCGTGGCCGCGGTCGCCGTCCTCGTCGCGCTGCTCACCAAGCGCGGCGCGAACGCGGAGGCGGGCGCGGGCGTGGGCCACATCTGACGGACCGTCGGGCGGAGTTCGCCCATCAGGGTGACTCCGCTCAAGATCGCTGGCTCCCGGCGCGCGCCGCAGGTCACAGTGGGTCAACTCCTCCGCAGCGCATGGGAGGACCACGGGGCCGCGGCGCGCGCTGTCGGAGGGGGACAGCGCGTCTGGTCTGCTCCGGCGCAACCGGGGTACTCGCATGGTGAAGCCGAACTGTCCAGATGCCTCAGGGAGTTGATGATGGCTGGCTTCGGGCACGGAACACGCGGGTACCCCCGGTCGCGCGGCCGGACGTGGCAGCGCACCGGGCCGGACCGCGCGACGCTCGGGATCATCGGCGCCATCTGCGCGGTGGCCGGCTTCTTCGCGCTGGGGATCGTCCTCGGTCCCGTCGCGATCTTCTGCGGCTGGCAGTCCATGGGCCGCAGCTGGTCCGGCGAACGCAATGTACCGGCGCTGGTGGCCCTGGTCCTGGGCGCCATCGACACCCTGCTCGCCGTCATCGCCCTCGCGGGCGCGGCGACCTGGGGCAACGGCCTCCTCTAGAGGCCCGGCGACCCGTTGCCGGGCGCGGGCGGGCGGTGGCCGGCCGCGCATCCGCCCGCGCCCCTTCGGGGTTCCGCCTCCGTCAGCCGCGCCACCTCGGCGCGCAGCATCCGCACCTCCTCGGCCAGGGCGGCGATCGCCTCCGTCTGCCGCCGCTCCTCCACGTCGTCCTTCTCGAAGCGCGAGATGAACCACGCGGCGATGTTCGCGGTGACGACACCGAGCAGGGCGATCCCGGAGAGCATCAGCCCGACGGCGATCATCCGCCCGAGCCCCGTCGTCGGCGCGTGATCGCCGTACCCCACGGTCGTCATCGTCGTAAACGACCACCACACGGCGTCACCCAGCGTCCGGATGTTCCCGTGCGGCGACTCGCGTTCCACGGACAGCACCGCCAGCGAGCCGAACATCAGCAGGCCGATCACGGCCCCCACGACATACGTGGTCAGCCGGATCTGCGGGGCCATCCGCGCCCGCCGGCCCACCAGCAGCAGCGTCGACACCAGCCGCAGCAGCCGCAGCGGTTGCAGCAGCGGCAGGATCACCGCGCACAGGTCGAGCCAGTGGCGTCGTACGAACGTCTTCCGGTGCGGGGCGAGCGCCAGCCGGACCAGGTAGTCCAGGGCGAACGCCCCCCACACCACCCACTCGACCCCCGTGCACACGGCCGTCAGCGAGCGCCCGGCGGAGTCGTCCACGATCGGCACCGCGTAGGCCACGGCGAAGGCCACCGCGAGCCCCAGCAACGGCCGCTCGGTGTACCGCTCCCACCGCGCCTGCGCGGACAGCTGTTCCATGGCCGCAATCGTAGGAAACGGTAAGAGCCGCGGGCCCTTGAGGGGCGCGGGGAACGGCGCGACGACCGGCCCCCGCCGGCCCGCGCCTTCCCCACTACCCCCTGTCGGCCGAAGCCAAGGGCAACGGCTACGCGTCGCCCCCGGCCGCCCCCGGATCCGCGGCGGAGACGTCCAGCAGCCGGTACCGGTCGATGGCCTGCTTCAGCACGGACCGGTCGACCTTGCCCTCCCGCGCCAGCTCCGTCAGCACCGCCACCACGATCGACTGGGCGTCGATGTGGAAGAAGCGGCGCGCGGCGCCCCGGGTGTCGGCGAAGCCGAAGCCGTCGGCGCCCAGGGACTGGTACGGGCCGGGCACCCAGCGCGCGATCTGGTCCGGAACCGATCGCATCCAGTCGGACACGGCCACGAACGGGCCCTCGGCGCCGCCCAGCTTGCGGGTCACGAACGGCACCCGCTGCTCCTCCTCCGGATGCAGCAGGTTGTGCTGCTCGCAGGCCACGGCCTCGCGGCGCAGCTCGTTCCAGGAGGTCGCGGACCACACGTCCGCCCGGACGTTCCACTCCTCGGCGAGGATCCGCTGTGCCTCCAGGGCCCAGGGGACCGCGACGCCCGACGCCATGATCTGTGCCGGGATCGCGCCGCCGGTGGCCTCGCCGATCCGGTGGATGCCCTTGACGATGCCCTCGACGTCCACGTCCGGCGGTTCGGCGGGGTGCCGGATGGGCTCGTTGTAGACGGTGAGGTAGTAGAAGACGTCCTCGCCGTGCGGGTGCTCGGGCGAGCCGCCGTACATCCGGCGCAGGCCGTCCTGGACGATGTGCGCGATCTCGTAGGCGTACGCCGGGTCGTAGGCCACGCACGCCGGGTTGGTGGAGGCCAGCAGCTGGGAGTGGCCGTCCGCGTGCTGCAGGCCCTCGCCGGTCAGGGTCGTACGGCCGGCGGTCGCCCCCAGGACGAAGCCGCGCGCCAGCTGGTCGGCCATCTGCCAGAACTGGTCGCCGGTGCGCTGGAAACCGAACATCGAGTAGAAGACGTACACCGGGATCAGCGGCTCGCCGTGCGTGGCGTACGCCGAGCCCGCGGCCATCAGCGAGGCCGTGCAGCCCGCCTCGGAGATGCCGTCGTGCAGCATCTGGCCGGTCGGCGACTCCTTGTAGGCCAGCAGCAGCTCCCGGTCCACGGACTCGTACTGCTGACCCAGCGGGTTGTAGATCTTCGCACTCGGGAAGAAGGAGTCCATGCCGAACGTGCGATACTCGTCCGGCGCGATCAGCACGAACCTCCTGCCGATCTCCTTGTCCCGCATGAGGTCCTTCAGGAGCCGGACAAAGGCCATGGTCGTCGCGATGGACTGCTGGCCCGTGCCCTTCTTCACGGTCGCGTACGCTTTGTCGTCCGGCAGGGCGAGCGGCTGCGAGCGCACGACCCGCGTCGGGACGTAACCGCCGAGCGACCGGCGGCGGTCGTGCATGTACTGGAGCTCCTCCGAGTCCGGGCCCGGGTGGTAGTACGGCGGCGGGCCGGACTCCAGCTCCCGGTCGGAGATCGGCAGGTGCAGCCGGTCCCGGAAGCGCTTGAGGTCGTCGACGGTCAGCTTCTTCATCTGGTGCGTGGCGTTGCGGCCCTCGAAGTTCGGGCCCAGCGTCCAGCCCTTGACCGTCTTGGCCAGGATGACCGTCGGCTGGCCCTTGTGCTCCTTGGCCGCCTTGAACGCGGCGTAGATCTTGCGGTGGTCGTGACCACCGCGGCCCAGGTGCAGGATCTGGTCGTCGGTCATGTTCTCGACCATCGCGCGCAGCCGGTGGTCGTCGCCGAAGAAGTGTTCGCGGATGTAGGCCCCGGACTCGGTGGCGTACGTCTGGAACTGGCCGTCCGGGGTCGTGTTCATCTTGTTGACGAGGATGCCGTCCCGGTCCTGCGCGAGCAGCGGGTCCCAGGAGCGGTCCCAGATCAGCTTGATCACGTTCCACCCGGCGCCCCGGAAGACCGACTCCAGCTCCTGGATGATCTTGCCGTTGCCGCGCACCGGGCCGTCGAGGCGCTGGAGGTTGCAGTTGACCACGAAGGTCAGGTTGTCCAGGCCCTCCCGGGCGGCCAGGGTGAGCTGGCCGAGCGACTCCGGCTCGTCCATCTCGCCGTCGCCGAGGAACGCCCACACATGCGAGCGCGAGGTGTCGGCGATGCCGCGCGCCTGCATATAGCGGTTCATCCGCGCCTGGTAGATCGCCGAGAGCGGGCCGAGGCCCATGGAGACCGTCGGGAACTCCCAGAAGTCCGGCATCGAGCGCGGGTGTGGGTAGCTGGACAGGCCGTCGGGGTACTTCGACTTCTCCTGGCGGAAGCCGTCGAGCTGCTCCGCGGTGAGCCGGTCGAGCAGGTACGCGCGGGCGTAGATGCCGGGGGAGGCGTGGCCCTGGAAGAAGACCTGGTCGCCGCCGTCACCCTGGTCCTTGCCGCGGAAGAAGTGGTTGAAGCCGACGTCGTAGAGCGAGGCGGAGGAGGCGAAGGTGGCGATGTGGCCGCCCACGCCGATGCCCGGCCGCTGGGCGCGTGAGACCATGACGGCGGCGTTCCAGCGGGTGGCGTTCAGGATCCGGCGCTCGATGTCCTCGTTGCCGGGGAAGAACGGCTCGCTCTTGGTGGGGATCGTGTTGACGTAGTCCGTGCTGCGCATCTCGGGCACGGCCACGCGCCTCTCGCGGGCGCGCTCGATCAGGCGCAGCATGAGATAGCGGGCCCGCTCCCGGCCGCGCTCGTCGACGGCGGCGTCCAGGGAGTCGAGCCATTCCTGGGTCTCTTCGGGATCGAAGTCAGGAACCTGACTCGGAAGGCCGCCAATGATGATCGGATTGCGATCGGATCCGGAAGCCACGCTGTTCCTTACCTGTCGGAGGGCCAGTTCTCGTTACAGCTGCCTGCACCGTTCCCCATCGTGGACCTGGGGAACGCGTACGTCATCTCCACGGTCGTCTCCGCCGGCGCACCACCGGTCAAAACGCAACGATACGCCCGGGGTGTGACGTGCTTGGCAAAATTGTTCGAGCGACGTAACCCAGGATGATTCCGAACGGGGCAAACCGGGCACACCGGCGTGATGTGGGTGGGGGAAAAGCGCGATACGGTGCCAGGAGTTGCGGCGACACGGCCGGGATCGTCACCGTTTCGACGGTCCCGACGGCCGGGTACTTGCGCGATCCGTCCCGCCCGTGTGGACTACGGCCAATGCTTCGCGCACGCGCGTGGCTGAGATACTCAACAAAGACATGATCAGGAGGCAACCCGTGAGCGCGACCGCGGACCACGCGGAGGAGCGGACGAACCCTGCCGCCAGGCTGGGGTTCCAGCCCGGGCAGGTGGTCCAGGAGATCGGCTACGACGACGACGTCGATCAGGAGCTCCGCGAGGCCATCGAGGAGGTCACCGGGACTGACCTCGTGGACGAGGACTACGACGACGTGGCCGACGCCGTTGTGCTGTGGTTCCGTGACGACGACGGCGACCTGACGGATGCGCTGGTGGATGCCACCACGTACATCGAAGAGGGCGGCGCCATCCTGCTCTTCACGCCGAAGACCGGCCGTGACGGGTATGTGGAACCGAGCGACATCCAGGACGCCGCCACGACGGCCGGTCTGACGGCGTCGAAGAGCGTCAGCGTCGGCAAGGACTGGAGCGGCTCGCGTCTGGCGACGCCCAAGGCCGCCAAGTCCAAGCGGTGACCGTC